>NZ_CP089588.1:311219-622439 GCF_021249345.1 Halobacterium wangiae
GTTGCTGGATTCCACCCAGTGTTGACTGATTGGTACGAGGTTGATGATTGAAGCACCAATACCGACGACAATTATGACGGACGTGATTATGAACTCGCCCGTGCTTAGAGTACGCTCCGTTTTCCGGGCAGCCTTCAGCCCTAGATGACGGTACGTTTGACGGGCGACAGGAATTGACCCAATATCGTTGTATTCGAGGATTCGAACTGCACCGTCAGACATTCCATCAGCCAAATCATTCCGTATCCGTTCCGCTCGACTTTCTGAAAACAAAATGGGTCTTCGAGCGGCTTTGTAGAGTTGACTTGTTCGGCCTATCCATTGAATGACGGTTACGGGAAAGAAGAGCACCGCAACAAATAGATAGGAAAGCGTTAGGTTTGTCCCAGCCAAAAGCAGCCTTTTCCCAGCCATACTACCCCCATAATTTACAGAACAATTAACGCAATGGTAGAAGTGATAGCGGAAAAGGGACCGCCGCTAACGTTCGATACCGCCCTGCTCCGAGATTTGCAGGATGTTCCGCATGTTGAGGTAGACGTGCTGGGGGTCGGTGTCCTCGCTGTCGTCGTAGATGTCGCTGACGCGGTGGACCAGCGCAGCGATACGCTCGGCTTCGTCGCTCTCCGCTTCGCGGAGTTCGTCGGCGACTTCGCGGAGCGCGTCGCGTTTCTCGGTGTCGTCGAAGTCAGTCATCTGCTGACACTCCGGCGGTTGACGAGGCCGAGCATGTCGGCGGTCTCTGCGGCGAACTCGCGGAACGACTCCCCGGTCTGGTTGTCGTCGTCGAGGACCACGGGTTGGCCCTCGTCACTACCGGTGCGGACGCTCGGGTCGAGGGGGATAGAGCCGAGGAACGGGAGTTCGTTGTCGTCGGCGAACTGTTCGCCGCCGCCGCTGCCGAAGATGTCGTGGTTGCCGCCGCAGTCCGGGCAGACGAACGTCCCCATGTTCTCGACGATGCCGAGGACCGTGGTGTCGTGGCGACCGAACATCCGGAGCCCTTTCCGGGCGTCGTCGACCGCGACGTCCTGCGGGGTGGTGACGACGACGGCGCCGGTGAGCGGGACGGTCTGGAGAAGCGTGAGCTGAGTGTCGCCCGTTCCCGGCGGGAGGTCGACGACGAGGTAGTCGAGGTGGCCCCACTCGACGTCCTCGATGAGCTGGGTGAGCACCTTGTGGACCATCGGGCCGCGCCAGATGACGGGGTCGTCCTCGCCGATCATGAACGCCATGCTCATGAGCTTCATCCCGTACTTCTCGGGCGGGACGATGGTCTCGTTCTCGGTGGCCTGCGGGTGGTCGTCGGCGTCGACCATGCGGGGGACGTTGGGGCCGTAGATGTCGGCGTCGAAGAGGCCGACGCGGGCGCCGCGGTCGGCGAGGCCCGCGGCGAGGTTGACGGCGACCGTGGACTTGCCGACGCCGCCCTTCCCGGAGGCGACGGCGACGACGTTCTTGACGCCGGGGAGGACGTCCTTGCCGGCGCGGTCGGGGATGGCGGCGGTGAGGTCAGCCTCGAGGCCGGCGTCCGAGAGCACTTCGCGTACGCGGGCGGCGATGTCGGTCTCCGCGGGGGAGTACGGTGCGCCGAGTGCGAGCGAGATGGTGACCGTGTCGCCGTCCACGTCGAAGTCGTTGACGAGGCCCAGCGAGACGATGTTGTCGCCGAGCGCGGGGTCCTCGACGTCCCGGAGGAGCGCCCGTACGTCGTCTTCGTTCATGGTTGCGAGTAGGACGTGGTGTGCCGATAAGGGTTGTGTCGAACGAGCGTCGCAGCCGCAGACGTAACCACAGATGGTTACGAAACGCCGGGTTCTACCCGCGGATTTAAACGTCTCTGCGTGGGATACTATCTCATGCTCTCGGACTCGTTTGGGCGCGAGGTCTCCGGCGTCCGCGTGTCCCTCACCGACCGGTGTAACTTCGACTGCGTCTACTGCCACAACGAGGGACTCGGGGACACGCGCGGCCCGATGGACCCCCGGGACCACGAGATGAGCGCGGACGACGTGGTCCGGTTCCTGGAGGTCGCCGCCGAGTTCGGCGTGGAGGCGGTGAAGCTCACGGGAGGGGAACCGATGCTCCGCGACGACCTCGAGGAGATCATCGAGCGGACGCCGGACTCGATGGAGGTGTCGATGACGACCAACGGCACATTCCTCCCGGGTCGAGCGGCGGACCTGGTCGACGCCGGCCTCGAACGGGTGAACGTCTCTCAGGACGCTCTCGACGCCGAGGACTTCAAGGCGCTCACGAAGAGCGGAACGTACGAGCGCGTGCTGGAGGGCGTCCAGGCGGCCGTCGACGCTGGGCTGGACCCCGTGAAGCTGAACATGGTCGTCTTCCGGAAGACGGCGGGCTACGTCCCCGAGATGGTCGACCACGTCGCGGAGAACGACGCTCTCCAGTTGCAGTTAATCGAGTACATGCCGGAGCTCGCGGGCCACCCCGAGTGGGCGGTGGACATCGAGGACGTCCACGACTGGCTCGCCGAGCGCGCGGACCGCGTGGAGACGCGGGAGATGCACGACCGGCGACGGTACTGGGTGAACGGGGGCATGGTCGAGATCGTCGACCCGGTGGGCAACGAGGAGTTCTGCGCGAACTGCCACCGCGTACGCGTGACACACGAGGGGTACCTGAAGGGCTGTCTGAACCGCAACGACGACCTGCGGTCGATGGGGGAGATGACGAAACCGGAGATCCGCGAGGCGTTCCGGGAGACGGTGGACGAGCGGGTGCCGTACTACGGCGAGTACCTGGTCGAAGACGGGGAGGGTGGGTGGGAGGTCAACGACGACTACATCGAGGTGTAGGGCGGCGAGTTCGGCTAGTCGGCGGGCCGACCTTTCGTGATGTTTAAGTACGGGCCCCGATTTCTCTCAGACGCAGTCACTGTAGGGGCCCAGGCCCCGAGTCCGGAAGGGCGAAGATACACCAACGAAAGTCGTGTCGTGGTAGCCTAGCCTGGTCAAGGCGCAGGGTTGCTAACTCTGTGGCGTAAGCCTCCGGGGTTCAAATCCCCGCCACGACGCCTTTCCGTAACACACCCAAATCATGAGTTCGGAAGAACAACAGGACGCGGACGAGGACATTCGATACTTCGTCCGCATCGGTCAGACAGACCTCGACGGGACGAAGACCGTCGAACGCGCCCTCGCGGAACTCGACGGCGTCGGCCGTCGCGTAGCGCGAGTTATCGCGGACGACTCCGGCGTCGACCGCTCGGCGACCATCGGCCGCCTCGACGACGACGACATCGAGAGCGTCAAGGAGGCAGTCGACGGCTTCACCGAGCACGCACCGGAGTGGCTCGCGAACCGCCGAAACGACTTCTACTCGGGCGAGACCCGACACATCACGGGGAACGACCTCGGTCTCACCCGCGACCAGGACATCAACCGCATGCGGATGATCCGTTCGTACAAGGGTATCCGTCACGAGCGCGGACAGAAGGTCCGCGGTCAGCGCACGAAGTCCACCGGTCGTACCGAGGGCACCATCGGCGTGAACGTCGAGGCTATCAAGGAAGAACAGGCAGCAGAAGAAGCGGCAGAGGGAGGTGAGGAGTAATGGCGCTCCCAGGCGAGAACACCAAGTTCTACGAGACGCCGAACCACCCCTACCAGGGCGAACGCATCGCCGAGGAGTCCGACCTCGTCTCGCGATACGGCCTGAAGAACAAGGAGGAGTTCTGGCGCGCGCAGTCCGAACTGCGCGACTACCGTCGCGAGGCGCGACGACTGCTCGGCGAGACCGGCGAGGTCTCCGGCGAGGAGTTCGTCACGCGCCTCCAGCGCATCGGCATCCTCTCCAGCGAGGAGAGCCTCGACGACGTCCTGTCGCTCGACGTGACGGACGTGCTCGAACGCCGCCTCCAGACCGTCGTCTACCGCGAAGGCCTGGCGAACACGGTGGGGCAGGCCCGCCAGTTCGTCAACCACGGCCACGTCACGGTCGACGGCGCTCGCGTCACCGCACCGTCGTACACGGTGCCGGTCGACGAGGAGGACGCCATCGAGTTCGACGAGCGCAGCGACCTCACCGACGAACTGCACCCGGCTCGCGCCGGTGCACAGGAGTGACATAAGTATGGCTGACGACACCAAATGGGGCATCGCGCACATCCACGCCTCGTTCAACAACACCATCATGACGGTCACCGACGAGACGGGCGCCGAGACGCTCGCGAAGTCGAGTGGCGGTTCCGTGGTGAAGCAGAACCGGGACGAGGCGTCGCCGTACGCCGCGATGCAGATGGCAGAACAGCTCGCAGAGAACGTCCTGGACCAGGGCATCGAGAAGGTGCACGTTCGCGTGCGCGGTCCGGGTGGCAACCTCCAGCGTAGCCCGGGTCCGGGCGCGCAGGCGGCCATCCGGGCGATGGCGCGCGCCGGCCTCGAGATCGGCCGCATCGAGGACGTCACCCCGGTCCCCCACGACGGGACGCGACCACCGAAGAACAGCGGGTACTAACCATGAGCACGGACTTCGACGTCGAATTCATCGAACGCGGCGACCGGGAAGCCCTGTTCGTCGTCCGCAACATCACACCGGCGTTCGCGAACGGCATCCGGCGAGCGATCCTCGCCGACGTGCCGACGCTCTCCATCGACGACGTGCGGTTCGTGGAGAACTCCAGCGTGATGTTCGACGAACAGATCGCGCTCCGTCTCGGGCTGGTCCCGCTGACCACGCCCGACGACTTCGCGGTGGGCGACACCGTGACGCTCGCGCTCGACGTCGAGGGCCCGGGCACGGCGTACTCCGGCGACCTGGTCAGTTCCGACCCGGACGTCGAGGCCGCCGACAAGAACGTCCCCATCATCGAGCTCAAAGACGACCAGCGTCTCGAGCTCGAGGCCGACGCAGTGCTGGCCCACGGCCGCGACCACGCCAAACACCAGGGCGGGGTCGCGGTCGGCTACCGACACCTCCAGCAGGTGAACGTGGTCGGGGACCGCGGCGAGTACGCGGACGACGAGCCCCAAATGCTGCGGGGCGTCGTCGAGGACGACGGCGAACTCGTGCCGACTGACGACTTCGACAACGACCTCACCGAGCGGTATCCGGAGCAGGAGGTCGAGGTCGAGGACGTCCCCGGCGCGTTCGTCTTCCACGTCGAATCCGACGGCTCGATGCCCGTGAGCGAACTGGTGCTCCGGGCGGTCGACACCCTGGTCGACCGCGCGGACGAACTCGAACAGGCAGTCCAACTGTAACACAAATGCCCAATCCGACCCCAACTACCGCGCCGGCGTCCGTCCCTGCCCCGGGAGCCACGGGTCCGGCAATCGAAATCGGTAAGAAGGGTCGGGGGCAACTGAGAAGCGTAGCGCCACCGCGGCCGTGCAGGGATAGCCAAGTTAGGCCAAAGGCGCAGCGTTCAGGGCGCTGTCCCGTAGGGGTTCGCAGGTTCAAATCCTGCTCCCTGCACTCGCTTTCTCACAATTTCCAGGAGTTAGGAGCATGAGCAAGACAAGTCCGAGACTCAGCAGTCTCATCGCCGAACTGAAGTCCGTCGCCCGAGATTCGGGCGCGGACGTCTGGCACGACGTCGCGGGTCGGCTGGAGAAGCCACGCCGCACGCACGCCGAGGTGAACCTGAGTCGCATCGAACGATACGCGAACGAGGACGAGACGGTCGTCGTCCCCGGCAAGGTGCTGGGGTCCGGCACGCTTCGAAAGTCCGTCACCGTCGCTGCCGTGGATTTCTCCGGCAGCGCGGAGACGAAGATCGAGCACGCCGACGGCGACGTCGTCCATCTCGAACAGGCAGTCGAACAGAACCCAGACGGTAACGACGTACGGGTGATCCGATGAGTCTCGCAGAATTCGACGCCGACGTGGTCGTCGACGCCCGGGACTGCATCATGGGTCGCGTGGCGAGCAACGTCGCCGAACGCGCACTCGCCGGCGAGACGGTCGCCGTCGTGAACGCCGAGCAGGCGATCATCACCGGCGCGCGAGACGACATCCTCGGGACGTACAACAAGCGCGCGGAGCTCGGCTCCGACAGCGGTCCGTACTACCCGAAGCGCCCCGACGGCATCTTCAAGCGCGCCGTCCGCGGCATGCTCCCGTACAAGGAGCAGGCCGGCCGCGAGGCGTTCGAGAACGTCCGCGTCTACGTCGGCAACCCGACGGACGAGGACGGCGAGGTGCTCGAGGGGACGTCGCTGGACCGACTCTCGAACATCCGCTTCGTCTCCCTCGGCGAAGTCTCCGAAGAACTGGGGGCAAACGTCACATGGTAACCAACACGTCAGGCAAGAAGAAGACGGCTGTCGCTCGCGCCACCGTGAGCGACGGGAAGGGTCGCGTGCGAATCAACTCCACGCCCGTCGAACTCGTCGAACCGGAGATGTCCCGCATGAAGATGCTGGAGCCGTTCCGCATCGCCGGCGAGGACCTCCGCGACGGGGTCGACGTGGACATCGACGTCTCCGGTGGCGGCTTCGCGGGTCAGGCAGACGCCGTCCGCACCGCCATCGCGCGCGGGCTGGTCGAACACCTCGGCGACGCGGAGCTCCGCGACGCCTACCGGGAGTTCGACCGCAGCCTGCTCGTCAACGACGTCCGCCAGAGTGAATCCAAGAAGTGGGGCGGCCCCGGTGCCCGCGCCCGCTACCAGAAGTCCTACCGCTGAGGTGATCGAGCTATGATGGTACCAGTCCGGTGTTTCACGTGCGGTAACGTCGTCGGCGAGTACTGGGAAGAGTTCAAGGCACGCGCCGACTCCCACGACGGCGACGAGGACCCAGCGGACGTGCTGGACGACCTCGGCGTGGACCGGCACTGCTGTCGACGGATGTTGATCTCACACCAGGACCTGGTCGACGTGGTCTCCCCCTACCAATGAGCGAACTACAGCACTTCAATCGGTACGAGAAGGCTCGCATCATCGGTGCGAGAGCGCTGCAGGTGTCCTACGGGGCGCCCGTGCTGGTCGACACCGACCAGTCGGAGCCCATCCTCATCGCGGCCGAGGAGTACGACGCCGAGGTGCTCCCGTTCACGGTCCGGAGGGAGAACTGAATGACGCGCATCGAGGCCGTCCGACTCCGCCCGGTGCTCGACTCCCGCGGTAACAGGACCGTGGAGGCCGAGGTCACCACCGAGAGCGGCGGGTTCGGCCGTGCTGCCGCGCCGTCGGGCGCGAGCACGGGCGAGTACGAGGCCGTCGAACGCCCCGTCGACGAGGCCATCGCGGCGGCCCGCGAACACGTCGCCCCGCGCCTCGAGGGCCGGGAGTTCGCCGGCGACCAGCGGGGCGTCGACTCGGCGCTCCGCGCCGCCGACGGGACGGAGGACTTCTCCGAGATCGGCGCCAACAGCGCCGTCGCCGTCAGCATGGCGACCGCGAAGGCCGCCGCGGACGTCCTCGGTGTGCCGCTGTACCAGCACCTCGGTGGCGCGTTCCGCGGCCGGAACTTCCCGGTTCCGCTGGGGAACGTCGTCGGCGGCGGCGCGCACGCCGCCGACGCGACCGCCATCCAGGAGTTCCTCGCGGCCCCCGTCGGCGCGCCGAGCGTCCGGCAGGCCGTCTTCGCCAACGCCACTGTCCACCAGCGCGTCGGCGAACTCCTCGACGACCGCGGCGTCCCCGCGGCGAAGGGCGACGAGGGCGCGTGGGCGCCGTCCATCGACGACGCCACCGCCTTCGAGGTCGTCGCCGAGGCCGTCAGTGAGGTGGCCGACGAGTTCGGCTTCGACATCCGCATGGGCCTCGACATGGCCGCCGCGGAGTGTTTCGAAGACGGCGAGTACGTCTACGGCGACGAGACCCGCTCGACCGCCGAGCAGATAGACTACGTCGCGGACCTCGTCGACGAGTACGACCTCGCCTACGTCGAGGACCCGCTCGACGAGGACGCCTACGAGGCGTTCGCCGAGTTGACAGAGCGTGTGGGCGACCAGACGCTGATCTGCGGCGACGACCTGTTCGTGACGAACACGGACCGCCTCGGACGCGGCATCGACGAAGGCGCGGCCAACAGCATCCTCGTCAAACCGAACCAGATCGGGACGCTGACCGAGGCGTTCGACGCCATCGAGCTCGCGACCCGGAACGGCTACGACGCCGTGGTCTCCCACCGCAGCGGCGAGACCGAAGACACGACGATCGCACACCTCGCCGTCGCCACCGACGCCCCGTTCATCAAGACGGGCGCGGTCGGCGGCGAGCGCACCGCCAAGCTGAACGAACTCATCCGCATCGCGGACGAAGCATGAGCGAGAACGAATCCGACACAGAGGCCGAACTCGAGGACGCCCCCGAGGAGCAGGACGCGCCTGCCGCCGAGGAGGACACCGAGAGCGAGGCCCAGACAGACGAACAGCCCGCCGAAGAACCGGAGCCGGAGTCCACGGCCACCGAGGACGTGATGTCCGACGAGGAGGCCGACCTCCTCATCCCCGTCGAGGACTACCTCGGCGCCGGCGTCCACATCGGTACCCAGCAGAAGACCAGCGACATGGACCGGTTCATCCACCGCGTCCGCACCGACGGTCTCTACGTGCTCGACGTCTCGAAGACGGACGAGCGCATCCGCACCGCCGCGGACTTCCTGGCGAACTACGACCCCGAGCAGATCCTGGTCACGTCCAGCCGCCAGTACGGTCGCTTCCCCGCCGAGAAGTTCGCGGAAGCGGTCGGCGCGCGCGCCCGGACCGGCCGATTCATCCCGGGGACGCTGACGAACCCGCAGTACGACGGCTACATCGAGCCGGACGTGCTGGTCGTCACCGACCCGATCGGTGACGCCCAGGCCGTCAAGGAGGCCATCACGGTCGGCATCCCCGTGATCGCCATGTGCGACTCGAACAACCAGACGAGCAACGTCGACCTCGTCGTCCCGACGAACAACAAGGGGCGGCGCGCGCTCTCGGTCGTCTACTGGCTGCTCGCCAACGAGACCCTCGACCGGCGCGGCGCGGAGCCGACGTACGCCCTCGAGGACTTCGAGGACGGCCTCTAACCCGGTTTCCGACTTCGACGAAGTACCTTTCTCCGGACGCATCGCCGACAGCGACGGCGCTCGGCGGGGCAGAGAGTCGACAGACCAGCCAGTAGCCGCGGCTACCGCTCGACGAGACCGAGGTAGCCGTCGAGACCCTCGACGAAGCGGACGCGGCGCCCGAACCACTCGCGGCCGTCGCCGAGGGGGTGCTGGTGGCGCGCGTCGTCGACGTCCGCGGTCAGCAGGACGGTTGCGGGACACGGCCCGAACTCGGCGACGCGGTCGGCGACGCGGCCGCCGTCCGGTTCGCAGAGGACGACGTCCTGGCCGGGGAAGCACGCGAGGTCGCCGTACTCGTCGTCGTAGTCGTACTCCGGGGAGGGGAAGCGGTAGAGGCGCTCGAACCGCTCGACGGTGGCGTCGAGGTCGTCAGTCGCGAGGACGACCCACGCGATGCCCGACACCGGCGACCCGTACAGCTCGCTGTCGGGCACGCGGTACTCCCGTGGCGTGCGGTCGCTGACGACGAACGGGAGGAGGTGTTCCTCGGGCGGTCCGAGGAAGGCGTTGTCCCACTCCACGACCGTCCCGTCGGGGCGTTCGCGGCTCCCGCGGGAGGGACCGTGGACCTCCACGTCGTGGTCGATGAGGCGCTGGCACTCGGCGTGGACGCTGCCGGACTCGACACACCAGTCGCTGGGACCCGCCAGGGGGTCGCCGTACTCGAAGAACTCGCCCCACCACGCCGGGTCCGACCGGGTGGGGGCGACGAGTTCGAGGTAGGAGCCGTCCGGGAGGACGAGTGCGGCCATCTCGGTGCCCGCGTCGGGGTGTTCCCCGCCGTAGTCGGGGTCGAAGCCCGCCGACTCGAAGCGCTCGACGATGGCGTTCAGATCGCTGGCAGCGAACGGCACGTGGTCGATGACCGGGCGCATGGCGAGGGTAGCGGCCGTAGGGACATAAACTCGGCCGCTCCGCGGGCCGACTCGGTAGCCGCCGTGGGTTCGCCGTGGAGTGAGCGGACGAGCGGCGTCGACCTCGTCGCGTCGCGTTCCGGAACTTCTGTTACCTCGGGGGTCCCAGCGGGAGGTATGACCACGACTTCGAGTGCGCCGGGGAAGGTGTACCTCTTCGGTGAGCACGCCGTCGTCTACGGGGAGCCGGCGGTGCCCTGCGCCATCGAGCGGCGGGCGACCGTCACCGTCTCCGAGCGCGACGACGACCACCTGCGGGTGTCCGCCGACGCCCTCTCGCTGGACGGGTTCACCGTCGAATACAGCGACGGGAGCGACCAGGAACCCGACGTGAACGTGCCGACGCCGCTCGTCGAGGCGGCGACGGGGTACGTCGACGAGGCCGTCGCGCAGGCGCGGGACGCCGCCGACAGCCCGCACACAGGCTTCGACGTGGAGATCGAGAGCGAGATCCCGCTCGGCGCGGGCCTCGGCTCCAGTGCGGCCGTCGCGGTGGCGGGCATCGACGCCGCGACCCGGGAACTCGGCGTCGAACTCGACGCCCGCGAGGTCGCCGACCGCGCCTATCAGGTGGAGTACGAGGTCCAGGACGGCCAGGCCTCCCGCGCCGACACGTTCTGCTCGGCCATGGGTGGCGCGGTCCGCGTGGAGGGCGACGACTGCACGACCCTGGACGCGCCCGACCTGCCGTTCGTCGTCGGCTACGACGGCACCAGCCACGACACCGGTGAACTCGTCGCCGGGGTGCGCTCGCTCCGCGAGGAGTTCGGCTTCGCGGCGGACACCGTCGCCGCCATCGGCGACCTGGTCCGGGAGGGCGAGCGCGCGCTGGCCGCGGGCGACGTCGAGACGCTCGGTCGGCTGATGGACGTCAACCACGGCCTGCTCTCCGCGCTCGGCGTCTCCGCGCGCTCGCTGGAGACCATGGTGTGGGCAGCCCGGGAGAGCGGCGCACTCGGCGCGAAACTGACGGGCGCCGGCGGCGGCGGGAGCGTCGTCGCGCTCGACGCCGAGGACTGCGTGGAGACGGCGCTCGGCCTGACACCGGACTGCGAGGAGTCGTTCCGCGCGGCGCTCGCCACGGAGGGCGTCCGGCAGGCATGACGGTCGTCCTCAAACTCGGCGGCAGCGTCGTCACCGAGAAGGACAGCCCGGAGACGGTCGACGACGACCAGCTCGCGGATCTGGCGGCAGCGGTCGGGGAAGCCAACGTCTCGGACCTGGTCGTCGTCCACGGCGGCGGGAGTTTCGGGCACCCGCACGCCGCCGAACACGGCGTCTCCACCAGCGAGGGGACGACCGACTCGGCGGCAGTACGCGACATCGCGGCCGCGATGGAGCGCCTGAACGACGCCGTCGTCGGAGCGCTGGCAGGGGCCGGTGTCCCGGCCGTCCCCGTCCACCCGTTCTCGACCGGCCACCGTACTGCCGACGGCGACCTCGCCCTCCCGACCGACCACGTCGCCGCGATGCTCGAGGAGGGGTTCGTACCGGTACTCCACGGCGACGTCCTCACGCACACCGGAGAAGGTGCGACCATCGTGAGCGGCGACGAACTCGTCACTCACGTCGCGGTGGGACTGGGCGCCAAGCGCCTCGGCCTCTGCTCGACGGTGCCGGGCGTCCTCGACGAGGACGGCGAGGTCGTCGGCGAGATTGGGAGCTACGACGACGTCGCGGCGGCGCTCGGCGGGAGCGACGCCACCGACGTGACCGGCGGCATGGCGGCGAAGGTCCGCTCGCTCCTCGACGCCGAATCTCCGGCGTTCGTGTTCGGTCCAGCGGACCTCCGGGCGTTCCTCGCCGGCGAGGACGCTGGCACGCGCATCGAGGGGTAGCGCTACCGCTCGGGCGGCGGTTCGGCGACGACCTCGGCGTCGGGTGCGTTCTCCTTGACGCTCTGGAGTCCCTGCTCGGCCTTCTGCTTCGACGCGTACCCCTCGCCGGAGTCCGCGATGATGTTGCCGTTGCGGTGGACGAGGCGCCACCGGAACTGGCCCGCGGCGTCCTCGTAGACGTGGAACGTGGCGTCGGCCATGGTCACCACTACGACCGCCGTCCGGATTAGCCTGTGGCCGCCTCGCGTCGTACCGCCGAACGGGCAATCCCTGCTGTTTTTAACACCGCGGGTACAACCATGCGCAAGAGCAGCGTCGCGGGCGTCCACGCGACGGCGGCTAACGGCCGCAAGACGCCGTAGTTCGCCGTCGCCAGTCCGCGGCTGTTTAGAGACGCGCACAAACGCGGGTTTCAGTGATTCCAACCATGGAAATCGAAATTGCAACCATCGGCGGTTACGAGGAAGTCGGGCGGCAGATGACTGCGGTTCGAGCAGGAGACGACATCGTCATCTTCGACATGGGTCTGAACCTCTCGCAGGTCCTGATCCACGACAACGTCGAGACCGAGAAGATGCACAGCCTCGACCTGATCGACATGGGCGCCATCCCCGACGACCGGGTGATGAGCGACCTCGAGGGCGACGTGAAGGCAATCGTGCCGACCCACGGCCACCTCGACCACATCGGCGCGCTCTCGAAGCTCGCCCACCGCTACAACGCACCCATCGTCGCCTCGCCCTTCACCATCGAACTGGTGAAGGGCCAGATCGAGGGCGAACAGAAG
Source organism: Halobacterium wangiae (assembly GCF_021249345.1). Taxonomy (NCBI): domain Archaea; kingdom Methanobacteriati; phylum Methanobacteriota; class Halobacteria; order Halobacteriales; family Halobacteriaceae; genus Halobacterium; species Halobacterium wangiae. The sequence continues at coordinate 323,785 of NZ_CP089588.1, forward strand.
TTCGGCGTCGACAACGAACTCGTGGAGATGAGCGCCGGAGAGACGATGGACATCGGCGAGCGCTGCGAACTCGAGTTCGTCCACGTCACGCACTCCATCATCGACGCCATCAACCCCGTCCTCCACACGCCGGAGGGCGCCGTCGTCTACGGCCTCGACAAGCGTATCGACAACGACCCCGTCCTCGAGGACCCGATCGACATGAAGCGGTTCCGCGAACTGGGCCGCGAGGGCGAGGGCGTCCTCTGTTACATCGAGGACTGTACGAACGCCGGCCGGAAGGGCCGTACACCCTCCGAGAGCGTGGCGCGGCGCCACCTCAAAGACGTGCTCCAGAGCGTCGAGGACTACGACGGCGGCATCGTCGCCACGACGTTCTCCAGTCACGTCTCCCGGGTCTCCTCGCTCGTGGAGTTCGCGAAGGACATCGGCCGCGAACCCATCCTGCTCGGTCGCTCGATGGAACACTACTCGGGCACCGCAGAGCGCATGGGCCGCGTGAACTTCCCGGACGACCTCGGGATGTTCGGTCACCGGAAGTCCGTCGACCGTGCGTTCAAGCGCGTGATGAACGAGGGCAAGGAGAACTTCCTCCCCATCGTCACTGGCCACCAGGGCGAGCCGCGCGCGATGCTCACCCGGATGGGTCGCGGCGAGACCCCCTACGACATCGAGGACGGTGACAAGGTCATCTTCTCGGCCCGCGTGATTCCGGAGCCGACCAACGAGGGGCAGCGCTACCAGTCCGAGCGCCTCCTCCAGATGCAGGGCGCGCGCATCTACGACGACATTCACGTCTCGGGCCACCTCCGCGAGGAAGGCCACTACCAGATGCTCGACGCGCTCCAGCCCCAGCACGTCATCCCTGCCCACCAGAACATGAAGGGCTTCGCACCGTACGCGGCCCTCTGCAAGAGCCAGGGGTACAAGCTCGGCCGCGACCTCCACGTGACGGAGAACGGCAACACCATCCAGCTCGTCGAGTAGATGTCTCGAAACGCTCGCGAGGAGGCGGTGCTCTCGGCGGTCCGCGAGCGCCGCGAACTGGTGAACGCCGCCATCGACGAGGACCTCCCGTCCAAGCGCCCAGAGCGCCTCTACGAGGCCTCCCGGTACCTCCTGAAGGCCGGCGGGAAGCGCCTCCGGCCCGCAATGTTGCTGTTGACCGCAGAGGCGCTCGCCGACGTGGCCCCGGGCAGCGTGGACTACCGCGAGTTCCCGGACCTCACCGGCGAGACCGTCGACGTCATGGCGGCCGCCGTCTCCATCGAGGTCATCCAGTCGTTCACACTCATCCACGACGACATCATGGACGACGACGACCTCCGGCGTGGGGTCCCAGCCGTCCACCGCGAGTACGACACCGAGACCGCGATTCTCGCGGGCGACACGCTGTACTCGAAGGCGTTCGAGATCATGCTGCGGACCGAGGCGCCACCCGAGCGCGGCCTCGCCGCGATGCGGACGCTCGCGGAGACCTGCACCCACATCTGCGAAGGCCAGGCCCTCGACGTCGACTTCGAGACGCGCGACGACGTGGTGCCCGACGAGTACATGGAGATGGTGGAGCTGAAGACCGCGGTGCTGTACGCCGCGGCCGCCAGCCTCCCCGCCATCGTACTCGGCGCCGACGACGACACCGTCGAGGCGCTCTACCAGTACGGCCTCCGGGTCGGGCAGGCGTTCCAGATCCACGACGACGTCCTCGACCTCACGGTCCCCTCCGAGAAGCTAGGCAAGCAGCGCGGCTCGGACCTCGTCGAGAACAAGAAGACGGTCATCACGCTCCACGCCCGCGACCAGGGCGTCGACGTCGAGGGCCTCCTCGACGCGACTGACCCCGAGAACGTCACGGACGCCGAGATCGAGGACGCGGTCGGCGAACTCGAGGCCGTGGGCAGCATCGAGTACGCCCGCGACCTCGCCGACGACCTCGTCGCCGAAGGGAAAGACCACCTCTCGGTCCTCCCGGACAACGAGGCCCACCGGCGTCTCGAACAGGTCGCGGACTACCTGATCGAACGGGGCTACTAACGGACCTTTTTACTTCGGCGGGTCCGCTCACTTCGCTCGCGCACCACGCCTCGCAAAAAGCTACGCTAAAAACGTCCTGCGCTCGCTCCGCTCGCGCAGTGAACAGCGCGCTCCGCGCGCTGATGCTTACTCCGTCAGCACCGAAACTGCCCACCGCAAATCCCAACGGATTTGCCTGACTCGGGCGAACCCAGAGCCAATGGACGACGAGATTCGCGAGCGCGTGCGACGGGAGGCGGAGGTCGCCGCCCTCTTCAACGCGCTCAAGCACGACAGCGACGCGCAGGTCGGCGCCATCATGGGGCCGATGATGGGAGAGAACCCAGCGTTCCGAGAGCGCGGCGACGAGATTCCGGGCGTCGTCTCCCCCGTCATCGCGGACGTCAACGGGATGAGCGTCGAGGAGAAGCGCGAGCGCCTCGGCGAACTCGCACCCGAGCGCCTGGAGGAACTGGAGGCAGAGGACGAGGGCGACGAGCAGGTGCTGCCGGACCTCCCGAACGCCGACGAGTATGACGAGATCCGGATGCGGTGTGCGCCGAATCCGAACGGCCCGTGGCACATCGGGCACGCGCGGATGCCGGCGGTCATCGGAACATACGCTGAGGAGTACGACGGCGAGTTCATCGTGCGCTTCGACGACACCGACCCGGAGACGAAACGCCCGCTCCTGTGGGCGTACGACGAGATTCTCGACGAAATAGAGTACCTCGGGTTCGAACCGGCCGAGGTGTACCGCGCCAGCGACCGCCTCGAGACCTACTACGAGCACGCCCGACAGCTCATCGGGATGGGCGGCGCATACACCTGTAGCTGTCCCGCCGAGGAGTTCTCCGAGTTGAAGAACAGCGGCGAGGCGTGCCCGCACCGCGAGAAAGACGCCGACGTCGTCGCCGAGGAGTTCGCGGCGATGGTCGACGGCGAGTACGACTCCGGGGAGATGGTGCTGCGCGTGAAGACTGACATCGACCACAAGAACCCCGCGCTCCGCGACTGGGTGGCGTTCCGCCTCATCGACACGCCCCACCCACGCGAGGAGGCCGCGGCGTACCGCTGCTGGCCGATGCTCGACTTCCAGTCGGGCGTCGACGACCACCTCACCGGCGTCACGCACATCATCCGCGGCATCGACCTGCAGGACTCCGCGAAGCGCCAGCAGTTCGTCTACGACTACTTCGGCTGGGAGTATCCGGAGGTCATCCACTGGGGGCACGTGCAGGTCGACGCCTATGACGTGAAGATGTCGACGTCCACCATCGGCGAACTCATCGACGCGGGTGAACTGGACGGCTGGGACGACCCGCGCGCGCCGACGCTGCCGAGCGTGCAGCGCCGCGGCATCCGCGGGCAGGCGCTCGTGGACGCGATGACGGAACTGGGGACGTCGACGAGCAACGTCGACCTCGCGATGTCCTCGGTGTACTCGAACAACCGCGACCTGGTGGACGACGAGGCGCCCCGGCAGTTCTTCGTGCGCGACGGGTTCAACGCCCGCTCGCCGGACGCCGAGGAGTCCTTCGACGCTGTCGAGGTTCCGCTGTCGGGCGGTCCGGGGAGCGCACACCCGCTGGTCCACCCCGACCACGAGGACCGCGGCGAGCGCGACATCCCGGTCGGCGACGCCGTGGTCGTCGAGGAGCGCGACCTGCCCGAGGCGGACGAGCGCGTCTGGCTGAAGGGGTACGGCCCCGTGGAGTTCGACGGCGAGGACTTCCACTACCTCGACGAGGCGGACATCGACGTCGTGCGTGAGGAGGGCGTGGACGTGGTCCACTGGGTGCCCGCCGACGACAACGTCCCGGTGACGCTCCGCACACCCGACGGCGACGTCCACGGGTTCGCCGAGCCCGGGTTCGCCGACGTCGACCCCGACACGGTCGTCCAGTTCGTGCGCGTCGGGTTCGCGCGCTGTGACCGCCACGACGACGGCGAGTCGGTCGCGTACTACGCCCACCCCTGAGCAGCGCCCCTGTCGGACTCAGGCGAACTGCACCCAGACCATCGCGGCGAGGATGGCGACCGTCAGAACGAGTTGCATGGCCGCCGAGGCGAGCACGCCGACGGTGGCGTACCCCGCGGTGCGCGCGCTCGCCTCGACGTCTTGGTTCTCCCGGAACTCGAGGACGAAGACGGTGCCGGCGACGCCAGCGAGGAGGCCGAGCGGACCCGTAGGAATCATCAGCGCGAACCCGACGATGCCCGCTGCGACTGCCGTTCTCGTGTCGGTACCGCCGGCCCGCGCGCCGACGAATCCGGCGAGCCAGTCGACGGCGACGGCGACCACCGCGACGAGGACGAGTGCGGCGAGCAGCAACGTCCCCGGGCGTCCAGTGTGCCACCAGTAGACGAGGACGCCTGCCAGCGAGAGGGCGCCGCTCGGGAGCAGTGGGAGCAGGCTCCCCGCGACGCCGAGCGCCAGCATGACGAACGCGAGCGCGACGAGCACGTCCATACCACCTCGTTGGGCCGTCCGCGCCTAATTCTCGTCGGTGAACCGGGCGAGTTCTGCACGTGCCGTGTCGTCGCCGTACGACGCGACGAGCGGCCGGAGCGCGTCGCCGAGCGCGCGCATCGCCTGCCCGGTGGAGTGGAAGTCCAGTTCGGCGACGACGTCGCTCCACGGCCGGGCCTGCAGGAGTTTCCGGACGAGCAGGCGCTCCTCACGTGCGGAGAGCAGGTCGGCGTCGCCGGCGACGAGGTGGTAGCGCGCGAGTCGCCGGAACGGTCCGGGGTCGACGCTGTACATCCCGGGGCCGTGGGCGGCGCCCGCGACGACTCGCCACTCGTCGGTCGAGAGGTCGAGTCCGGGGTCCGCGTCGCACGCCCGGAGTGCGGCCCGCGCGACGTCCGCGTCGAGGTCATGCAGCGGGTCCGAGAGCACGCTCGCGCTCCGGCGCGCGAACCAGCCGGCGTGGCGGTCGTGGAGCCGCTCGCCCTCGTCGGTGAGCGGTGCGAGCATCACGGCGGAGTACTCGCCGCTGGTGTCGTTTCGCGTCGTCGAGAGGTGGACCGTCGAGTAGCCGTTCGCCGACCAGAACGACAGCAGCTCCGGTGTCGCGCCGTAGCCGACGCCGAGCCAGTCGGCCGTCCCCTCGAACTCGTCGCGAATCGCGCCCAGGAGCCGGGAGCCGAGGCCGCGCTCGCGGACGGCGTGGTGGGTCGCGATGCGCATCACGCGCCAGCCGACGGGCACGGCGGCGCCCTCGTCGCGCAACTGGCTGGTGAGCACGTCGGGGATCATGTTGCCCCTGACGCGAGCGCCCTCGTACATCGCCGCCCGCAACTCCCCGTCGAGGCCGCCCTCGCGAGCGAGCAGCGCGACGGAGACGACGTGGCCGTCGTGTGTGAGCGCGCGGACGGCGAGGTTCGGGGCGTCCAGCAGGCGCGCGAGGTCGTTCGGTTCGGTCCGGTAGTGGGCGTAGACGAGCAGGCCGAACGCCTCCCGGAGCAGGTGGTCGTCCGCGAGCAGGTCCGCTGGCGGGAGCGCCTCGTAGCTCGCGTCGTCGACGGAGACGTCCGCGACGAGCGGGTCGACGGCGGGCCGCGCGTCGAGCAGGAGCGCGCGGAACGCCCACGTCTCGACGGGGTCGCCGGCGGCGTACCGGATCGGGTCGACGAGCGACACCTCGGTGACCTCGTGGTCGGCGTCGTCGAGTCGGTCCCGGAACCGCACGTCGAAGCCGCGTCCCGCGCCCTCGTAGCCGTGGACGGTCGTGGTGAACGCCAGGCGCTCGCAGTCGAGCAGCGACTCGAGCAGGCGGACCGGGACGGCGGCCGCCTCGTCGGCGAACACCGCGTCCGGGTCGCCCAGGAGTTCGGCCGCCGTGGGTGGTTTCTCGAAGCGGATCCGGCCGCCCGACTCGGCGACGAGTGTGTCGCCGTCGGCCCGGAGGCAGTCGAGGTCGCCGAGCAGTTCCCGGGCGCGAGCGAACAGTTCGTCGGTGCTCCGGCGGCCCGGAGCCGTGACGAGGACGTCCAGTCCCTCGCGAGCCAGACAGGCGGCGGCGAGGCCCGCGACACTCGACTTCCCGCGCCCGCGGTCGGCCTCCGCGACGACGGCCGCGGGTGCGTCACGAAGCGCCTCGAACGACGCGAGCGCGCTCAGCTGGTCGTCCGTGAGACAGGCCTCGTACGCCTCGCAGGGGAACGCGGCAGAACTGGGCGGGTCGGGGAGCGGCCGAGCGAGTCGCGGCGCGGGGTCGGTGAGACCGTCGCGTTCGAGTCGCTGCTCGTCGACGTCGTAGATGGCGACTCCCGGGTGTTCGCGGAGCGTGGCGACGAGGCGTCGCCGGAAGTTCCCCGCGACGTCGTCGACGTTGAACGGCGGCACCGCCAGACCCTCGTCGAAGGCGTCGCGGCGCCGCGGCCAGTCGTCCAGCGGGGGCGTGAGGAGAACCAGAAGCCCCCCACCGTCGACGGCGCCGACGACGCGGCCGAGCGCGTTCGGCCGGCAGTCCGGGTGGGCGTCGAAGACGACGGCGCTCCTGGTGGTGCCGAGCAGGCGGTCGGCGTTCCGCGGCGCCACCTGCTCGCAGGCGAGGGCGTCCCGCGTCGAGACCAGCGTGGTGCCGCCCAGCGGGAGCGGGAGGTCCGCGAGGAGCGCGTCGGCTGCCTCGAATCCGGCCGCTCGGTCGCCGGCGAGCACGAGCAGGCGTCGCTCGTCGGCCGACCGGGCCTCCTCGAGCAGCACTCGGGCGGCGTCGACGTTCATCGGCCAGTGCTTCGGGGAGGTGGGGCAAGGGCGTTTCGTCCGGCGTGTCTCGTCGTCGCACGGCGACGTGCTTTGAAAGCGCTTTTAACTGAGGGTCCCCGATGGATAGGATACAGCCTGTGGAGGGTCGATGATGCTCCTAGCCGTCAGGGATTCCGAACCGGCAGGGGAGCGCAAGCCCGTCCGCGGGAAGGTGAACAACATATGCCAGTGTACGTTGACTACGACGTTCCAGCCGACCTCCAGGAGCGAGCCCTCGAAGCGCTCGAAGTGGCTCGTGACACGGGGACAGTAAAGAAGGGAACCAACGAGACGACCAAGGCCGTCGAGCGCGGCAACGCCTCGCTCGTCTTCGTCGCCGAGGACGTCTCCCCTGAAGAGATCGTGATGCACCTGCCCGAACTCGCCGACGAGAAGGGCATCGGCGTGACGTTCGTCGAGACGCAGGACGAACTCGGCAACGCCGCCGGCCTCGAAGTCGGCAGCGCCGCCGCGGCCATCGTGGACGCCGGCGACGCCGAGGACGACGTCGAGGACATCGCGCAGAAAATCGAGGACCTCCAGTAACCAGCAATGAGTGCAGAGGAATCTGAAGAGGGCTCCACGCCCGCCGAAGTCATCGAGGTCGTCGGGAAGACCGGGATGCACGGCGAGGCGATGCAGGTGAAGTGCCGCATCCAGGAGGGCTCGAACCAGGGCCGCATCATCACGCGGAACGTCCTGGGTCCAGTCCGAGTGGGGGACGTCCTCCAGCTCAAGGAAACCGCCCGCGAGGCGGACTCCATCGGTGGTCAGTGATGGTTCAGACTCGAACGTGTGACTACTGTGGCGCGGATATCGAACCCGGCACGGGGACGATGTTCGTCCACAACGACGGGAGCACAGTGCACTTCTGTTCGTCGAAGTGCGAGAAGAACGCCGACCTCGGCCGCGAGCCACGCGACGTGGAGTGGACCGAGGAAGAACAGGAAGTCGAAGAATGAGCCACCACGACGAACGAACCTTCGTGATGGTCAAGCCCGACGGCGTCCAGCGCGGTCTCATCGGCGACGTCGTCTCCCGGCTCGAGGACAAGGGCCTGAAGATGGTGGGCGGGAAGTTCATGCAGATCGACGAGGACCTCGCTCACGAGCACTACGCCGAACACGAGGACAAGCCGTTCTTCGACGGACTCGTCGAGTTCATCACCTCCGGGCCCGTCTTCGCGATGGTCTGGGAGGGCGCGGACGCTACGCGGCAGGTCCGCCAGATGATGGGCGCGACGGACGCACAGGAGGCGGCGCCCGGCACCATCCGCGGCGACTACGGCAACGACCTCGGCCACAACCTCATCCACGGCAGCGACCACGAGGACGAGGGCGCCAACGAGCGCGAGATCGGGCTCTTCTTCGACGACGAGGAACTCGTCGACTGGGAACTCGGTACCGCCTCGTGGGTGTACGAGGACGCCGACGACCACTAGCGACGACGACCTTTTTCCACACGGTCCGAACGTCGGGTAGCCGTGCAGTTCCGCGTCGTCAAGCGTGACGTCGACGACGACTCGCCGGCCGAGGGTTTCTTCCGGCGGCGGAGCGAGCGCTCCGTATGGACTGTCTGGTCTGCAACAAGACGGGGCCGATATACCGGCTCGTCGACGGGGACGTGGTCGGCATCTGCGAGCAGTGCGTCGCCGAGCACGTCTCCCCCAACGTCGGAAGCGCGACGTGTCTCTACTGCGGGGAGGCTGGCGACTACGACCTCGTCGAGTTCGTCGGCGCGGTGACGGCGGCCGGTGAGGAGTCCCGGGAGGACTACGAGGTCGTCACGGAGAACGTCGTCTGTCGGGACCACCTCTCGGAGCTCCGCCGCGAGGACGCTTGAGGCGTCAGTCGTCGGCGGGCGCGGCGGCCGACGCGTCGATGTTCCCCGCGTCGAGGTCCGCTTCGACGTTCCGCGCGGCTTCGACGAGGTTCGCCATCTTCTCGTAGGCGACCTGCCGCGGGAGGAGTTTGACGCCGCAGTCGGGGCTGACGGTGAGCCGTTCCGGCGGCACGACCTCCAGGCCCTTCCGGATGTTCGCCTCGATCTGTTCGACGGACTCGACCTCCGCGACGTGGGCGTCGACGACGCCGAGCGCGAGGTCCTTCGTGAACGCGGGGTCCGTGAAGACGTCCAGCTGTTCGTAGTCGCCGTTCGCGAGTTCGAGGTCGAACTCGTCGACCGGGAACTCCAGGATCTCGGGGTAGATGCGGGAGTAGTCGCCGTAGCAGACGTGGAGTCCGATACGGACGTCCTCGGGGATGCCGGCGGCGATGCGTTCGAGGCACTCGCCGACGATGGCGTGGTCGTCGGGCGTGGTCGCGAGCGCGGGTTCGTCGATCTGGATGTAGCGGGCGCCCGCCTCGACGAGTTTCTCGATCTCCTCGTTGACGAGGTCCGCGAGGTCGTAGGCGAGGGCCTCGTCGTCGTCGTAGGCCTCGTTGAAACTCCAGTTGGCGAGCGTGTACGGACCTGTAATCGGGACCTTCACCGGGCGCTCGGCGACGCTGGCGGTGAACTCGTACTCGTCGACGAGCCACGACTCGTCGTACTCGACGTCGCTGACGACGCTGGGTTTGTCGAAGTAGTTGTGGCCCCACACCTTCACGGGGCCGTTGAACTCGTAGCCGTCGATGCGGTGGGCGAAGAACTCGACCATCTCGTTGCGCCGCATCTCGCCGTCCACGACGACGTCGAGGCCGGCGCGCTCGTGTTCCTCGGTGATGAGGCGGGCGGCGTCGTCAGTGGCTTCGGCCCACTCGTCGTCGCCGAAGTCGGCGTCCGGGTCCTCCCAGAGGTCCTTCACGCGGTCGAGCCACTTCGGCTTCGGGTAGGAGCCGACGACGGTCGTCAGCAGGAAGTGGTCGTTCTCGTGGTCCTCGGGGCGGAACTGGTCGCGGTTGCTCATGCTTCCACCTCCGGAGCGACGGCCGCGCCGAGTGCCGCGAGTTTCTCCTCGAAGCGGTTGACGGGCAGGTAGAACAGTTCGGTGTTCGAGGTGACGTAGACGTCCTCGAAGTCGCTCGGGACGGCGTCCTCGAACCAGTCGACGCGCTCCCGGACGGTCTCGGGAGACTCGACGAGCGTGTTCTGGCCGTCCACGACGCCGAGGGCGACCGAGTCCTTGGTGCCGTACTCGGCGACGTTGTAGACGTTGTCGTCGTGGTTCGAGACGAGGTCGTAGCCGACCGCGTCGACGTCGGCGTCGAGGAGGTGGGCGTGGACCTTCTCCTCGAGGGCGCCCCAGTAGGAGTGGGCGACGACGTCCGCGTCGGCGGCCCTGGCCACCTCGTCGATTGCCTCGCTCGCACGCTCGTCGGCGCCGTCGCCGGGCGGGTTCGTCACGAGCGACGGTTCGAGGACGAACACCGTCTCGACGGCGTCGGGGAACGCCGCCACTTCGCCGGCGAGGAACTCGGCGACGGCGGCGAGGAACTCCTCGTCGTCGCCGTAGTGCTCGTCGGTCGCGAGGTCGGCCAGCGAGTACGGACCGGGGACGACCGCCTGCAGGTCGTCGGTCAGGTCGGCCGCGGCCTCGAGGTCGGCAGCGACGTCCCCGGAGAAGTCGAGGTCGCCCTGCACGACTGGGTCGCGGTAGAAGTTGTTGTTGTCGTAGTAGCGGACGATGCCGCCGGTCTCCACGTTGTCGTGGACGGTGAGCGGGTGGGCGAGCATGTCGTCCCAGCGCGCCTGTCCCTCGACGACGCGGTCGAGGCCAGCGTCCTGCTGGACGTCGACGAGTTCTGCGCGGACGTCGTCGTACGTGGATTCGATCGCGGGGTCCTCGTCGCCGCTGACGAGGTCGTGTTTCTGGTGGCCCTTCAGGTCCGACAGCCGCTCCTTGGCGTCGTCGGGGAGGGGGTAGAGGCCGAGTGTCGTGGCGATTCGGGTCATCTACACGTCGCTACGCGATGCCCTCGTTTAATATTTTCCTTCGTAAAATATGCCCGGTAGTTATTTGTGCAGCTTGAGCACGGTCAGCGTCTCGAACGGGTAGGACTCCTCGCGTATCGCCGCCGCGGAGAACCCCACGTCGCCGGCGTACTCGACGACCTCCTCGACACCGGTCAGCGTGCTCACGAGCAGCAGGACCACACCCCCAGGAGCGAGCACGCGGCCCACCGCGTCGAGGAACGGCTCGACGACCGCCCGTCCGCTCTCACCGCCCGACAGCGCGACCTCCATCCAGTCGTCGCGCTCGGCGTCCTCGTCGCGGGGGAGGTACGGCGGGTTGAACAGCACCACGTCGAAGGCGTCGTCGCGGAACGCCGAGAGCAGGTCCGCGCGGACCACGGGGACGCCCCGGTCGAACGCCTGCCGGCAGGCGAACGGGTTCAGGTCCGACCCGACGACGCTGGCGCCCGCCTCGTCGGCGACCGTCGCCGCGACGTACCCCGAGCCCGTCCCGACCTCGAGCACGCGGGCCCGCGCGTCGACCTCGCCTACGGCCGCCTCCGCGAGCAGCAGCGAGTCCTCGGCGGGCTGGTACACCTCGGTCTCGGCGCCGCGGCGGTCGGCCAGGTCAGTCATCCTCGGGTTCCGGCGCGTCGACCGGCGACTGCGGGTTCGCGTCCGCCCGCGTGTCGCCCTCCGGTTGCTCCCGGACACGGAACCCGCCGGTCTCCTGACGGCCCGAGACCTCCCGCTGCGGGAACGGGATCTTCACGCCCTCCTCGTCGAAGGCGGACTTCACCGCGGTGATGACGGCGGTCTGGGCGCGCCAGCGGCGGCGCGCGCTCGGCTTGTCGATCCAGAACCGGAGGTCGAGCAGCACCGAGGAGGACTCGAACTCCGTGACGACGACCTGCGGGCGGGGGACGGTGAGGATGTCGTCGAGGTCGCTCATCGCCTCCTTGGCCACCTCCATCGCGTACTCGATGTCCGTGCTGTAGTCCACGCCGACCTCGACGTGGATGCGGAGGCGGCCCTTCCGCGAGCGGTTGACCACCTCGTTGGACCCGACGTAGTCGTTCGGGAGCATCACGTACTCGCCGTCGAACGTCTGCAGCCGGGTGTTGACGATGGTGATGTCGGTGACGATGCCGTCGTTGTCCCCGATCTTCACCCAGTCGCCGATCTCGAACGGCCGGGAGAACATCAACACGAAGCCCGCGATGACCGCGCCCAGCGTCTGCCGGGCGGCCATCCCGAGCACGATACCGGCGAACCCGGCCCCGATGAGCAGGCCACCGAGCTGGATGCCCCAGAACCCGAGGATCACCAGCAGCGCCAGCAGGTACACCGAGATCTGGAGGATGCGGTACGTGATCTCGGCCTGGTGGTCCGTGATGCCGTTGGTCCGCTTCATGAACCGCTCGACGGTGCGGTGGACGACGCCGGTGCCGACGTAGACGGCGACCAGGAAGGCGACGGTGACGATCGCGCGGACGAGCGTCTGGGCGTGTCCCTCGAGGACGGTCAACTGTTCGGTAGCGGCGGCTTCGAGTCCCCAGACGACCACCACGACGCCGGTGGCGGCCCCGAGGGCGGCCAGCGACGCGAAGAGGGCGAGGACGCGCGTCACCCGCGACTGTCGCCGGTCGACCTCGCGGTGGGCCAGCAGGACCACGACGAGCGGGACGGCGACCGCCACCGCCGACGCCACCAGCCGCTCGACGGCCGAGAGGTCGGTGAGGAACGCGTTCATCGCCGTCAGCCAGTTCACGTACTACCACCCCGTTCGACCCCGAGTGCGACGTTCGCGAGCGCCGCGAACGCCGACGGCGAGAGGTTCCCCGGTCGCTGGCGGAGGACGTCCTCGTCGACGGCTGCGACGACCGCATCCGGGTCCGAGAGCCCCGAGATGTGGCCCGTGTTCCGAATCGCGTTGCGCACCGTCTTCCGGCGCTGCGTGAACAGCGCCTTCACGAAGTCGAAGAAGAACGCCTCGTCTGTCACCTCGTACTCGGGGTCGCGGGGCGTCAGCCGCACCACCGCGCTCTGGACGCGGGGCTGGGGGTCGAACGCCTCCGGCGGCACCGTCTCGACGACCTCGACGTCCGCGTAGTGCTGGGCGGTCACCGAGAGACGGCCGTAGTCGCTCGTCCCGGACGCCGCGGCCATCCGGTCGGCGAACTCCCGCTGGTACATCAGGACCATCGGCTCCCCGAGGGGGAGCAGTCGGAACGTCGTCTCGCTGGAGACGCCGTACGGGAGATTCGAGATGCAGCAGGTGAACTCGGGGAGGTCGACGTCGAGGACGTCGCCCTCGACGACGGCGAGTCGGTCGGCGGCGATCTCGTCGGCGAACTCCTCGCGGATGAACGCGGCGTAGTTCTCGTCGCGCTCGACTGCGGTCACGCGGTCGGCGACGGCGAGCAGACGGTCGGTGAGCGCACCGGTGCCCGCACCGACCTCGAGGACGTGCGAGCGGTCGAAGGACTCCGCGTACGTCGGAATCCGGTCGAGGACCCGGTCGTCGACCAGGAAGTGCTGGTCGAACTCCGGGTCGGGACGACCGGCTCTGCGTATCAGCGCGTCCGGGTCCCGCGGGTCAGTCATTGCCGGGTGTAACCCCCGGTGGTTACTAAAGGCTCCCCTACGAGCGCGCGAAGTTGTGGTACTTCAGGTCGTCCTCGCGCATCTCGTCGAGGATCCGCTCGACGACGATCTCGCGGGGCTTGTGGAGGCCGTCGACGCGCTCCTCGAGGTCCGCGAAGCTCTCGAAGGGACCGTGGCGCTTGCGCTCGTCGAGGATGTTGTCACGGAGTTTGTCTCCGATACCGGGCAGCAGGTTGAGCTGGTGGAGGCGCAGGGAGATGGGCTGGGCCTCGTTGTAGAAGTCGACGAACCGCTGTTCGTCCTCGTCGACGACGTCCTCGACGACGTAGTCCAGCTCCGAGCGTGCACCGTCCGAGAGGTCCTCGTAGTCGACCTCTCGGCCGCGCTTGATGCCCGCCTCGAAGTCCGGGCGGATCTTCACGCGGTCGAGGATAGAGATGTCCGCGTCATCCGAGAGGTTCAACTCGTAGAGGGTGAACCGATCCACGGAGACCGCGTAGGCGAGGGCCCCGTCGCTGTAGTCGCGGCCGCCGTCGGACCGACCGTGCGCGAGGAAGTCGAGGACGACGGCGAGTTCCTCGTCGTCCGTCGAAGGCGTGTCACTCATACGAAGGGGTACGCCTAGCCGACACTTAAACGGTCGGCACCTCAGGCGTACTTCGCGACGACGTCGAGAATCTCGTCGAGTTCGTCGCCGTCGAGCGCGTAGCGCTCCTGGGCGAACACCGCGCGGAGTTCCGTGCGCGTCCGGGGGAGGAGGTCGACGATCTTGTACGCGACGGCCTCGTCGCCGATGCTCTCCAGTTCCAGCAGCTCGTCGACGAACTCCCGGGCCTCCTCGGGTTCGAGCACCGCGAACCGGTTGACGTGCTCGACGGCCCGCGCGAGTTCGAAGCGGAGCTCGCGATCCTCGTCGAGCGCGCGCTCGGCCTCGACCTCTGAGAGTAGCTCCTTCGCCTCGGAGATGGTGAGGAACTCCTCGTCGAGGGTCTCCTTGAAGATCGTCATGTCAGTCGTCCTGCGCGCGGAGGTGTGCCGCCTTGGCGATGACGGTCTTGTCCTTGCCGTTGTCGTTGATGTCGATCTCGAACGCGCGGCCCTGCTTGCCGACGACGGTGCCGGTGAGGCCGTCGAAGCGCGGGTGGAAGCGACCCTCGGAGACGCTGGGGTCGGTCTTCAGGTGGACCTTCTGGCCCTCGTCGAACTCGGCGATGGCGCGCTGGGGCGGGGAGGTCCCCCGGTCGCGGGGGCTGTTCGAGAGCTTCTCTCGGGTGCCGTTGAGGGGTCCGTTGGAACTCGGCATGGTCGTATGCACTGGTGTACTGGCGTCGCGGTTATAAAACGCACGTTACGAAGCGGGCGCGTGTCCCGCAACGAACAGACCTAACTCGCGGGCCCACCCACCTCAACCCATGAGCGACGACGAGTCCCACTTCGACACGCGAGCCATCCACGCCGGCCAGGAGCCAGACGAGGAGACGGGCGCGCTGATGACGCCCATCTTCGCGAACTCCACGTACGTCCAGGACGGGCCCGGCGACCACCGCGGCTACGAGTACAGTCGAACGGGCAACCCGACGCGCACCGACCTCGAGGAGAACCTGGCGAGCCTCGAGGGCGGCGAGTACGGGCGCTGTTTCTCCTCGGGGATGGGCGCCATCAACACCGTCCTGAACCTCCTCGAAGCGGGCGACCACGTGGTCGCGGGCGACGACGTCTACGGCGGCACCCACCGCATCTTCACGCAGGTGTACGAGGAGTACGACGTCTCCTTCGACTTCGTCGACACCACCGACCTCGACGCCGTCCGCGCGGCGATGGGCGACTCGACGGAGCTCGTCTGGGTGGAGACGCCGACGAACCCCCTGATGAACGTCAACGACATCAGCGCGCTGGCGGACATCGCCCACGAACACGACGCACTCTGCGCGGTCGACAACACGTTCGCGACGCCGTACCTCCAGCGCCCCCTCGAGTTCGGCGCCGACGTCGTCTGCCACAGCCTCACGAAGTACCTCGGCGGCCACTCGGACCTCGTCGCGGGCGCGCTCGTCACCGACGACGCCGACCTCGACGAGCGTCTCGGCTTCTACCAGAACTCCGTCGGCGCCACGCCGTCCCCGTTCGACTGCTTCCTCGTGCTCCGCGGGACGAAGAGCCTCGGCGTCCGGATGGACCGCCACTGCGAGAACGCAAGCGTTCTCGCCCACTGGCTCGACGCCCACGACCGCGTCGACGAGGTGTACTACCCGGGCCTGGAGAGCCACCCGCACCACGACCTCGCGGCCGAACAGATGGACGACTTCGGTGGGATGGTCTCGTTCGAACTCGACGCCACCCTCGAGGAGGCCAGCGAGTTCGTCGCCGCGACGGACGTGTTCACGCTCGCCGAGAGCCTCGGTGGTGTCGAGTCCCTCATCGAACAGCCCGCGGCGATGACCCACGCGGCCATCCCGAGGGAGGAACGTGAGGCCGCCGGCCTGACCGACCCGCTCATCCGCGCGAGCGTCGGCATCGAGCACGTCGACGACCTCAAGGCGGACCTGCAGCAGGCGATGGACGCGACGCTGTAAGGCAGTCAAACCGCCGTTTCACCCCGGAGAAAGAGTTTATCTCGCCGGCCCGTTCCCACGTCCATGAAACGCCGCGCCCTCCTCGGCACGCTCGCCGCGACGGCGTTCGCCGGCTGCACCGGCTACGCCACTGCGCCGGTCGGCGACGACAGCACGACGACAGAAGACCGAACCACGACCGGAGACCGAACTACGACAGAAGACCGAACGACCACCGACGGTGGCGAGACGTTCGCCTACCAGATAGACGGCGTGGAGACCGACGACCCGCCAGTCGAGGACGTCACCATCGACGTCACCGTCGAACGCAACTTCACGACTGCCCACCCGGCGGTTCTCCGCGTCGCGTTCACGAACGACGCCGGCGAGGAACGCGAGTTCGCGTTCGGGTCGCTCGTGCCGTGGGACGGCCTCTGGGGCCAGCACGAGGACGGGACGAGTTCGCTCCTCCTCGCGCCGGGGGACAGCGTGGTCCCGGACGAACCCGAAGAGAACTGCTGGCAGGCGACCGACGGCATCGCCCTCCCGGCGGTGATGCGCACGGAGACCCTCGAGCCCGGCGAGACAGTCGCCGCCGAGTTCAACGTGCTCGCCGCTCACGACAGCGACGCCTGCATCCAGATAGGGAACTACCGCTTCGAGGACGCGAGCTACCTGAACGAGGGGTGGGGGTTCGACGTACAAATCGGCGCCATCGTCGAGAAGGACGAGGGGTAACGCCACAACCGGGAGCCGCTAGCATCCGCGAGCGAGCGGTCCAACGGACCCGAGCGAAGCGGTTCACCGAGCGTGAACGGAGTGAACGCTCGGGCCGACGACTGAGGGACGCGAAGCAGACCGAAGGAGGAGTGCTTTTAGTGCAGGTTTTGCCGAGGGCGCGCTACGCGCGCCCGCAGAGCAAAACGTGCCTTAGATGCGACCGACTTCCTCGACCGCGACGGACTCGACGGTGTCAACGTTCGAGAACGCCTCTTCGACGGCTTCCGTCCCGCCCGCGTCGTCGGGGACGATGACGGTGGTGAGGAGTGCGGTGAGGCCGAAGGCGACCTCTTCCTCCTCGGTGCCGTTGATCTTCGCGCCCTCCGGGAGGGACTCCGAGAGGCTCTCCTGAAGCTCGTCGAGGTCGATCTCGGGGCTCTCCGGCATGACCTTGAGGATGGCGGCGACCTTCCCCATGGTTACGGCCCCCGGAACCCGCAGTCGGGGCACTCGTAGAGGTTGCTCTGCTTGCGGCACTTCGAGCAGCGGTAGATCTGGAACCCACAGTCCGGGCACTTGAACGCGGCGGCGGTGGTGCCGGAGATGTTGATGCCACAGGAGACGCACTTTCGCGCCCGCTTGGCTTCGCTTTCGCTCATACTCCGACTATGCGCCCGGACGCATTTTAACCATTGTCTTTCGGCGTCGTCGGAACGGACCGTGCGCGTCCGCCGTCGAAGGCCCGAGTGAGGGCTCAGCTCCCCGGAAGGATGTCGCCGAGGGCGGCACCGATGGCCATCGGGACGAACGCGACGGCCACCGTGCAGACCGCGACCCAGGGGTCGGCCCAGTCGACGCGACCCCACGCCGTGAGGAGGAGGGTCGCGGTGATCGAGGAGACGCCGAGGACGCCCACGAGGCGACGCGGGATGACGCCGAAGAACGGGTGAGAGATGCGGACGTCCTGGAAGCGAGCGACGTACAGCACGCCGTAGACGATGAAGACGGTGGCGGCGAGGCTCCCGACGAGGTTGAGGACGTGTTCGGCGACGAACTCGCCGGCCTCGTTGGTGCCGCCCTCGACGGCCATCGGGATGCCGAACAGCAGGCTGCCGAGGGCGGCCTCGGCGGTGTCGTGGCGGTCGAAGCCGTAGATGACCTGGCCGAACGTGCCGCCATCCCCCTGCATCTCGCCGGCGAGTTGCTTGACGGCGTCCAGGCGGGCCTGCGCGTCCGGTTCGTCGACGACGTCGTCGAGGTCCTCGAGTTCGTCGAAGAGGTCCGAGAGGTCGGGTGGTTCGTCGTCGGTGCGCGAGCGACTCATGGGCGGGCCGACGCCCCGGAGTGTCTTAAACGGTCAGCCCACACCGCGAGCGCTCCAGCGAGGTAGGTTTAAACGCGCGCGGCCGGAATCCCCGGGCATGACCGCACAGGGATGGTTCGCCGGCGTCGACCCCGACGACGCGGCGGCCGCCGGCGACGCCGTCCGGACGGGCCGCGCAAACGCCCCGGAGGACTGGCCGGCGCTGGCCGTCGAGGCCGGCGCGGCCGACGACGAGGACGAGTACTACGCGTTGCTCCACGAGGCGACGCTCGCGGGGACGCGGGCGGCCGTCCGGGAGCGCGAGAGCGCCGACGACCAGCAGTTGATTCACGCCGTGCGCGCGATGGGCGACCTCGCGGAGGCGGCCAACGAGCTCGCCGAACGCGGCACCGAGTGGGCCGGCAGCGTCCTCGACGACGTCGGCAGCGGCGTCGACGGCGCCCGCGAGGTGGCCAGCCGCGACCCCGCGACGCCGAGCGAGCGGCAGGCGATATCGCTCTGTCGGCGTGCCGCCGACCTCGGAGACGAGCGGGACGCCGTGCGCTCGTACGTCGAACAGCAGGCGCCCGCGGTGGCGCCGAACCTCTCGATGCTGGCGGGCCCCGTTCTGGCCGCGCGCCTGATCGCGCTCGCTGGCGGCCTCGGTGAACTCGCGAAGCAACCGAGTGGGACCCTCCAGGTGCTCGGGGCCGAGGACGCGCTGTTCGCGCACCTCCGCGGGCACGCGCCCTCCCCGAAGCACGGCGCCATCTACACCCACGAGTACGTCCGTGGCACCCACCCGAGCGAACGCGGGTCCGCCGCGCGCGCACTCGCGGGGAAGCTCACCATCGCGGCCCGGATCGACCACTACGCGGGGGACCGACGGCCCGACCTGCAGGCGGACCTCGACGAGCGGATCGAGCGCATCCGGGCGCGTGATTCCTCGTGACGCTGCCCGGGGGCGTGGAACGGCGGGAGTTCGAGGGGGAGGCAGAGGCTGCGCTGGCCACGCGAGGTGACCCGGTGTACGGCGAACCAGTCTCCGGGGGGTGGCGGCGCTGGGACCCGCACCGCTCGAAGCTCGGTGCGACCCTCGAGAAGGGCGTCGACACCGGCCTCTCGGCTGGCGACGCCATGCTCTACCTCGGCGCGGCGAACGGGACGACGGTGAGCCACGTCGCCGACTTCGCGGGGCCGACGTACGCCGTGGAGTTCGCGCCGCGACCGACCCGGGACCTCCTCGGCGTCGCCGAGGACCGGTCGAACCTCTTCGCGCTGCTGAAGGACGCGCGGAAGCCCGAGACGTACGCCCACGTCGTCGAGTCCGGCCTCGACGCCATCGTGCAGGACGTGGCGACCCGCGGCCAGGCCGACGTGGCGCTGTCGAACCGCCAGTTCCTCCGCGACGGCGGGCGGTTCGTCGGCGCGGTAAAGGCTCGCAGCGAGGACGTGACCCGGGAACCCGAGGCCGTCTTCGAGGACGTCCTCGACCGGCTCCGGGACGGCTACGAGGTGCTGGCGACCGAGCGGCTCGAACCGTACCACGACGACCACCTCGCAGTGGTGGCGACGCCGAAGTAGGGAGACAGAACTACCCTGAGCGCCCGCCGGTTCCAGAACTATTTACGCGCTCCGGGGAAAAGGACCGGCAGGATGGACGTGGGTTCGGCCGAGGAGTTCACCGAGATGGGGACGCTCGGCGTCGAGGAGGAGTTCTTCGTCGTCGACAGCGACGGCGTTCCGACGTCGGGAACCGACACGCTGGTGTACGAGTCCGACCCACCGGAACTGCTGGAGGGGCGCCTGGACCACGAACTGTTCAAGTTCGTCGTCGAGACGCAGACACCGAAGCTCGACGGAGTGGGTGGAGCGGCGGACGCGATCCGGGACGTGCGGGCGGCGCTGGTCGCCCACGCGGAGGACAACGACCTCCGCATCGCGGCCGCGGGCCTCCACCCGGCCGCACGGTGGCGGGAACAGGAACACGCCGAGAAACCCCGATATCGCTCCCAGCTCGACCGCATCCAGTACCCGCAACACCGGAACACGACCGCGGGCCTCCACGTCCACGTCGGCGTGGACGACGCGGACAAGGCGGTATGGGTGGCCAACCAGCTGCGCTGGCACATGCCCGTGATGCTCGCGCTGGGCGCGAACTCGCCGTTCTGGAACGGCTTCGACACGGGGCTGGCGTCGGCGCGCGCGAAGGTCTTCGAGGCGCTGCCGAACACCGGGATGCCGACGGCGTTCGACTCCTACGAGGAGTTCGACCGGTTCGAGCGGCTGATGGTCGAGAACGGCGCCATCGACGACCGGGGCGAACTCTGGTACGACGTCCGGCCCCACTCGGGACACGGCACCGTCGAGGTGCGCGCACCGGACGGGCAGGCCGACCCCGGGACGGTGCAGGCGTTCGTCGAGTACACGCACGCGCTGGTGGTTGACTACGCGGAGTGCTTCGAGGACAGCGCCGACCCGGGGCCACCGGACGCGTTCGGGGCCCGGGAGGGACCAGAGGCACTCCGTCGCGAGGTGCTCGACGAGAACAAGTGGCGTGCGACCCGCCACGGCCACGACGCGTCGTTCGTCCGCCGGGACGCCAGCGGCAACGTCGACCTCGGCGAGGTCGTCGAACGGGAGTGCGAACGCCTCGACGTGTCCGGCATCCGGACCGTCTACGAGCGGGAGTCCGGCGCGAGTCGTCAGCGACGCCTACTCGCAGAATTCGGGGAAGCGGCGCTCTACGAGTCGCTCGTCCTGTAACCGGACGATAGTTGTCCGACGGTGGATTTTTACCTACCCGTTGCTTGTGTCCCGACTGAGACAACGCATGTCCGAGGACGCAACCGAGAACACAGACGCGGAGGGCCGGTCCGCACGGGACCGGCTGGGAGCGGAGAAAGAGCGCGCAGTAGCGGGGTTCGACAAGGGAATCGTGGACATCCTGTCGTGGGTTCTGGACACCGAGACACGCGCCCGCATCTTCGTCTACCTCCGGCAACACCCCTGGAGCACCAGCGAGGAGGTCGCCGACGGCACGGGGCTCTACCCGTCGACCGTCCGCGAGGCGCTGGCGGAACTCGCGGGCGAGGACGTCGTGGACAGGCGCAAGCGCCAGAGCGAGGGCGCCGGCAACAACCCCTACGAGTACACCGCCATCCCGCCGAGCGACCTCGTCGGCGGCGTCGTCGGACGCGTCCAGGACGAACTGAACACCGTGTTCAACCTCGACGCCCACCTCGGGAACGGCGACGGCACGGAGACGGACGCCGAACCCGTCAACATCGAGGTCGAGGACGGCGAGGACAGCGCGTAAACCCAAACTGCTAAACGACGCCGGGACCTCCGCGAGCGTATGGACGTCGCTCTCGGCGGGACGTTCGACCCGGTCCACGACGGCCACCGGAAACTGTTCGAGCGGGCGTTCGAACTCGGTGACGTCACCGTCGGGTTGACAAGCGACGAGTTGTCGACACAGACGCGACACGTCCAGCGGCCGGTTCGCTCCTTCGAAGCGCGCAAGGCCGACCTGGAGGACGAACTCGCCGCCATCGCCGAGAAGTACGACCGCGAGTTCGAGGTCCGGAAACTCGAGGAACCGACGGGCATCGCTACGGAGGAGAAGTTCGACGTGCTCGTCGTCTCCCCGGAGACGAAGAACGTCGGCGAGAAGATCAACGAGATACGCCAGGAGCGTGGCTTCGACCCGCTCGAGATAGAGATCGTCGACCACGTCCGCGCCGAGGACGGCGACATCATCTCCTCGACCCGCATCGTCAACGGCGAGATCGACGAGCACGGCACCCTCACGCCCGAGCGCGAGGGCCGGTAGCTACCACGACGGCGGTTCGAAGCCCGCGTCTTCGAGGATATCCTTCCAGCGCTGCTGGATCACGAGCCGAGAGACGTCTGCAGCCTCGGCGACCGCGGTCTGGGAGCGCTGGTCCCCCGCGATGAGCGCGCCCGCGTACACGCTGGCTGCGACCGCCGCGGGTTTCGAGCGCTCCTCGGTGGGGACCGCCGAGAGGAACAGGTCCTTGGCGGTAGAGCGCGCCTCCGCGTCGATGTCGAGGGCGTCCGCGACTGCCTCGAGTTCGTCCAGCCACGCTTGCTGGTCCACCTCGTCTCCCGCGCGGTACATACCCGTCTCTTCGGCGTCACGAACGTAAACCTTCGCCGGCGCGGAGCGCAATTCTCATTTACGTGCCTCCGAAAGTCGGGAGTGCGCGCGGGTAGCCAAGCCAGGAAACGGCGCAGCGCTTAGGACGCTGTCTCGTAGGAGTCCGCCGGTTCAAATCCGGTCCCGCGCACTGAGCGAACGAAGTGAGGAAGGAGCAGGACCGATTTGAACCCTGGAAACCGAGCGGAGGGAGGTTTCCTCCGGTTCAAATCCGGTCCCGCGCACGTTCTGTCCGAACAAAGCGAACTGACGAGTAGAGAGAGAAACTACCGCGTCCGGTGTGCTCAGTCCGCGTTCTGGACGGTCCGGGCCTCGAGCGAGACGTCGCCGCCGGCCGTGACGTGCACCTCGAATCCCTGGTACGTGAACCGGACGGCGCCGGTACCGAGGCTGTTGACGCGCGGTCGCGAGTGGAACAACGAGTTGAGCGCGTCCGGGTCGACGACGTCGTAGAGGGGGTCGAGGTCTACCGGGTCGACTCGCAGTTCGTCGGCGACTGCGTGGACAATTTTCTGCGTGATCAGGTCGGGTTCCGCTGCGGGGAGGGGAGAGTCGGTGTGGGTCGTGGACTGTTCCATCGTACTACACTGAAAGTCAGTGCCGTAGGTATGGGTTTGGCCTCTGTACGAAGCCCCGCTGGGACGCGAGCACTATCAGTATAGCGTCGGCGTTCTGGGGTGTCGATAGAGCGCGCGAGCGGAGTCCCCGACGTCGCGGGCGACGCGGCCCGACTACACCGACTCGTCGTCGAGGAGTTGCTGGAAGATCTTCTGCTGGGCGGCCCGAAGGTGGGAGTTGAACGTCGGCTGGGAGATGCCCATCGTCTCCGCGATCTCGCTGGCCGTCCGGGTGCGGGGCTCCTCGAAGTAGCCGCTGAAGTAGGCGATCTGGAGGGCCTCGAGCTGGCGGTCGGTCAGCGTCTCGATCATGCGGCCGCGGAGCTCTAGTGGCGAGCGCTGGGGCTGCTCGTGGGTCCGCTGGGCGACCAGTTCCGAGCCCGGGTACTGCGTCTTGAGCATCTCGACGAACTCCCGGACGGCCCCGTCGGCTGCCATCTCGACGACGACGGTGCCCTTGCCGTCGACCATCTGGTACGTTTGCAGCCGACCGCCGTGGTCCAGTGCCGTCGCCGCGAGGCTCTCACTGGTCAGGTCGGCCTCGAAGAGACAGACCTGCTCGTCGTCCGCGACGTGATCGGAGACGAGCGTGACCTTCGACGCCGGAATCGTGGGTGTGAACTCGGTTGCTTGCTCCGGGGACACTCCACGGGTGGAGAAGAACGAGCGGACGCCGCCGTCGGGCCGGGAGACGACGTTCTCCAGGACGAACTCGGCGTCGAGCTTCTTGGCCAGTTGGACGAGGGTCATGTTCGAGTTGGTGACGTCGAAGGTGAGCCGGCGAACGCGGCTGCTGAGCAGCGCCTTCTTGCGCTCGACAGAGTTGATGGCGTACGCGATGGTGTCGGCCAGCTCCGCCAGGACGGCCTGCTCCAGTTCGTCGAAGACGTCGGGTTGGCCGGCGTACACGTTGAGGATGCCGTACAGCGTGTCCTCGTAGATCAGCGGGAGCGAGATCGACGCGTGGTAGCCGTAGTTGAGCGCGTCCTGCCGCCAGGACTCGTACGAGCGGTGCTCTAGGATGCTGTTGACGACCTGTGGTTCCCGGCTCAACACTGCCCGCCTGGCGGGCCCCGCTGCCTCCGCGTCCTCGCTGGTGCTGATACTGATGTCGTCGACGTAGCTCTGGCCGGACCCCGCGGAGGTGCGGGGGACGAGTTCCTCGGCCACCGTGTCGTGCTCGCCGATCCAGGCGAGTTCGTACGGCCCGGCGTCGGTCAGCTGTTCGCAGACGACCGTCTCGATCTCCGCGCGCGTCGACGCCTGGACGAGCGCCTGTGCGATGTTCCGGATGATGTCGTTGACGCGGTTCAGTCGTTCGAGCGTCTGGGTCTGCTCCTGGAGGGTCTGCTCGCGTTCCTGGAGCTGTCGTTCGCGGTCGACCCGGTCGAAGGCCGCCTCCAGGTTCCCCGCGACGGTCTCCGCGAACTCGAAGTTCGTCGTGCTGAACCCGGTCGGTTCGGTCGCGCCGACGACGAACACGCCGTGCCGCGTGAGTGGGAGAATCGCCAGTTCGGAGACGGCGGTGTCGGTTGGCTCGGCGTCCGGTGGGGTGAGGCGACGGGACTCGTTCCTGACGAACGACTGCCAGCCGGCGCCCTCGCCACGGGAGAGGATTCCGCTTTCCTCGAGCAGTTCCGCGGCAGCCTCTGTGGCTCGCGTCGGCTCGAGAACGCCGGACTCGCCTTCGTAGAGCGCGATGGCGGCGACGTGCAGCCCGAGGAACTCTTCGGCTGCGTCGATGACGTACTCGCTCACCTCGGTCGCGGTCTGGGCGTCCATCAGGTCCCGGGTCAGCGTGTTGAGCGCCTCCAGTTGCTCGCGACGACGGACCTGTTCGCGTTCCTGGTGGTTGCGCTCGATGGCGTGGTGGATGGTGCGGACCAGCAGGTCGCTCGCCACCTCGTCTTTCACGAGGTAGTCCTGTGCGCCGTGCTGGATCGCCTCGATTCCGACCTGGCCCGTGTTGAGGCCAGTGAGGACGACGACCGGGACGAACGTCGTCTCGTCGATGACGGCGGCGAGCGTGTCCAGGCCCGTGCTGTCCGGGAGGTCGAGGTCGAGGAGGACTACGTCGACGTCGAGGTCGGCGAGGCGGTCGAGGCCGGACGAGAGGCGTCGTTCGTGGTGGACTGTCGCGCCGCTGGCTACGGACTGGCCGGCGTCGACGCGCTGGAGCAGTTCCCCCGCGTCCCCGAGCATCTCCTCGATGAGTCGAGCGTCCCCCGGGTTGTCCTCGATGAGGAGGACGTCGAGTTCGTCCGTGCTCATCGTTGTTCGTCACCTGGCGGGAGTCGGACCACCGACAGCCAGAACGTCTTGAACGACTGCACCACCTCGATGAACTCCACTGGGTCGACCGGCTTCGTCAGGTACGCGTTCGCCTGCAGGTCGTAGGACTGCACTACGTCCTCCTCTGCCCCGGAACTCGTGAGCACGATGACGGGGATGCGCGCGAGTTCGGGGTCGGCGTTGATCTCTTCGAGCACCTCGTCGCCGTTCATCCGGGGGAGGTTGAGGTCGAGGAGGACGAGGTCGGGGCTCGGCGCGTCCTCGTAGTCGCCGCGCTGGTAGAGGTAGTCGAGCGCCTCGACGCCGTCGTTGACGACGTGGAGGCTGTTGTAAATCTGGCCGTTCTTGAACGCCTCCTGTGTGAGTCGCACGTCGCCGGGGTTGTCCTCGACGAGCAGGATGTCCACTTCACTCTTCGACGACTCGTCACTCATCGCGACCACCTGCGTGGGGTGGCGTCGCGGCTGCCGTCGTAGCGCCGGGACGTGAGGCGCCACCCTCCCTCACTCGCCACGGTCTGGGGTGTGCTCGCGACACGCGAGTCCGGTTCTCGCCGACGTCCGGTGACGCGGACGGGCAGTAGAACCCCCCGTTCCGCTCACCTGGTGGACTGTCGCCCGTGATTCGCGACGACCACCGGACGACGCACGGGTTCGCCTGGCTGAGCACACTCATCGCGACTCTCTACCCCGGCCAAGCCTGTAAACTCTTCACTCCGAACGGTCCCCGGGCAGCGTTCGCGCCCGGGGAGCGTCGGAACCGCGACCGGGACCGGGCGTCCGACAGGCCGTCGCACGTTCCGCCTCCCCAACTGGGGCAGTGGGACTAGCTGGTGAGCCTGGTCCACAGCGCCTTCAGTCCCGACCCAGTCGACAACCCCTCGAGTTTCCGGAGGGCATTCTCCTCGTCGTCGAGGTTCTCCTCGAGCGGGTCCGTCACCTCGTCGCCGAGTCCCGCCTTCTTCGCGGTCGTGAGCAGCCCCTCGTAGTTCGAGATCTCGATGCGTTCGGTCTTCATCCCGGCGGTGAGGTAGTGGACGTTCCGCAGGTCGTCGTCCACGACGCTCTCGTCGTACTGCGCCTTCTCCTCGAGGAGCGCGTCCACGACCAGGTTGTCCCGCCGGGACGGCTCTCTGCCGAGCGCCTGGAACGCCGACTCGACGCGTTCGACGTGCGCCTTCGTCTCGTCGCGGTGCGTGGCGAACCCCTCGCTGAGTTTGTCGTTCGTGGCCATGTAGGACAGTTCGCCGAGGGCCTCGACCAGCTTCACCTCCATGTCGTAGACGGCCTCGAGTTCGTAGACGAACTGGTCTCCCAGATTCGTGAGTCGTGGTGCGCTCATGGTCTCGGGTGAGACGTTCGCGAGCGCTGCCAAAACGCGTGTGGGCCAGGAACTGACGCGATGCAGTCCCCGACGCCCACCGGTTGGCCACGACTCACCCCAGTTGTGGAACGGACGACGAACGGCCCGCGACGCCGACCGAGCGGGGCCGGTCCCGCACACCGACGGCAGCCAGGCGTCGGACAACCGGGTCTGGTGCCGCTAACCTTTTTGCGGGCGCGGTGAGAGGCATACGCAAATGGCTCGGCCACCGGATCTCCTAGACGACATACTCGACGGTATCGACGCGCTGTTGGTGTTCTCGCCGAGCAGCTCGTTCTACGAGCGCGCGGTCGGCGTCGACGACACGAAGGTCGTCGTCGTGGACACCGAGAACGCGGTGGGTGCACCCCGGTTCGTCGAGCTGCCGGTGGAATTCGACGACATCCGCGAGCGCATCCGGTTCGGCGTCGAGGGCGCGCTCAGCGAGGGCGTGGTGGCCGACGGCGACGCGATCGGCTGTGCGGCGCCGCTGTTCGGCGACGCCATCGACATGGTGACGCGAACGACCGCCGACGAGGACGACCACTCCGGCATCTACAACCTGTTCGCGAACTCCCGGGGCGAGCCGAGCGTCATCCGCGACGTCTTCGAGGTGGCCATCGAGCTCGGGAAGAAGGGCCAGAAGGGCAAGCCGGTCGGCGCGCTGTTCGTCGTCGGGGACGCCGGGAAGGTGATGAACAAGTCCCGGCCGCTCTCGTACAACCCCTTCGAGAAGAGCCACGTCCACGTCGGCGACCCCATCGTCAACGTGATGCTCAAGGAGTTCTCCCGCCTCGACGGCGCGTTCGTCATCAGCGACTCCGGGAAGATCGTGAGCGCGTACCGCTACCTCGAACCGGGAGCCGAGGGGACTGACATCCCGAAGGGACTGGGTGCGCGGCACATGGCGGCGGGCGCCATCACGCGGGACACGAGCGCGGTCGCCATCGTGCTCTCGGAGTCCGACGGCCTGGTGCGGGCGTTCAAGAACGGGGAGCTCGTCCTCGAACTCGACCCAGAGGAGTACTGAGATGCCCGTAGAACTCAGCCGACTGCTCGAGGCGGACTTCCGCTACCTGCTGGCCGT
This sequence comes from Halobacterium wangiae, assembly GCF_021249345.1. Lineage (NCBI taxonomy): Archaea > Methanobacteriati > Methanobacteriota > Halobacteria > Halobacteriales > Halobacteriaceae > Halobacterium > Halobacterium wangiae. The sequence goes on from NZ_CP089588.1 coordinate 351,168, forward strand.
CGTGGTGTTCTTCACGGGCATCGTGCTCGGCTACCTCGTCGGCCGCGTGAACGAGCGCATCCTCCGCGCGATGGACGTCGACGAGACCGTCGAGGCGACGAGCGTCGAGCGGATGGCCCGCGAACTGGGGACGACGACGGTGTCCCTGGTGGCTCGGTTGACCTCGTGGATTATCTACGGGGTCTCCGCGCTCATCGCACTGGAGGTCGCGCAGTTGACCGTTCGCGGGGCGGTGTGGTACCCCATCGTCACGTTCGTCCCGTCGCTGGTGCTCGCCGTCGTCGTCCTCCTGTTCGGCGTGCTGCTCAGCGACAAGGCGGAACTCCTCGTCAGCGAGCGCCTGCGGAGCGTGAAGGTCCCCGAGATCACGGTGCTCCCGAGGGCGGTCAAGTACAGCATCATGTACGTCGCGGTGCTGGTGGCGCTCTCCCAGGTCGGCGTCGAGGTGACGGCGCTCGTCGTCCTGCTGCTGGCGTACGTGGCGGCGCTCGTCCTCTACACGGCCGTGGCGACGCGCCACCTGCTCACGTCGGCGGCGGCTGGCCTCTACCTCCTGTTGAACCAGCCGTACGGCATCGGTGACCGGGTGGCCATCGGCGAACACGAGGGCATCGTCCAGGAGGTGGACGTCTTCGTCACCCGCGTCGAGGGCGAGGGCCGGGAGTACGTGATCCCGAACCACCTCGTCTTCCGGAACGGCGTCGTGCTGGTGCGGGGATGAGCGCGACCGAGTGGGCGTTCACGGTCGGGGGGTGGGTCGCGCTCGCCGGTGCGGGGTACGCGGCCGTCGCGACCCGCGGCGTGCGTTCGTGGGCGTCGTCGTCCACGGGCCGGTGGTCCACGCGACTGCTCGGCGTGCTCGCCGCGCTCCTCCTCACGGTCGGCGCGGGCGCGTTCTCCGTGTCGCCGCCGCTGGGCGTCTACATCTTCGCTCTCGTCGGAACGCTCGCGTTCGCGGCCGCAGTGGTCGCGGCTGCCGGTGCGGCGGACGTCGCGCTCGCGGCCGTCGCCGACCGTCCGTCGTTCGGGCGGCGAGTGCGCGCGTTCTGGTACGCGTCGGCGGTCCGGTTCCGCGCGACCCGGTACGCGCTCGTGCTCGCGTTCGTCGGGTTCGTCGTCTCCGCGGTGGCGGCCGGCGTGGCTGTCGACCCGCTGGTGAGCGCAGTCGGTGCGCTGGCGGTGGGCGGCGTGCTGGCCTGCGCCACCGGGTTCGCGGCGGTGGGCGTGTTCGTTCCGGGCCGCAGAAACAAGACGGTCGCCGACGACGTCGAGCGCGCGAGCTAGTCTCGAGTGAGTGGTTCGGCGGGGACGCCGGCGACGGTGGTCCCTTCCGGCACGTCGTCGGCGACTAGGGAGTTCGCGGCGACCTGCGCGTCGTCACCGATCTCGACGCCCGGCAGCACGACGACGCCCGCGCCGATCATCGCGCGGTCGCCGACGACGACCTCGCCGGTCCGGTACTCGTCCTGGAGAAACTCGTGGCACAGCAGCGTCGCGTCGTAGCCGACGACGGCGTCCTCGCCGACGGTGACGAGCTCCGGCCAGAACACGTCGGGGGTGGATTCGAGACCCCACGACGCGCCCGCGCCGACGGTGACGCCGAGTCGGCGGAGCAGCCAGTTCTTCGCGCGGAGACTCGGGGAGATTCTGGCGAGCACGATGACGACGTAGTTGAACGCGACGCGCAGCGGGTGCTTGGCGTCGGTCCAGTGGCGCAGGGAGTTCCCGGCGCCGGGTGTCGGGTGGCGGTCGAGACGGTCGTGGCGCGACGGCACACGCCGCAGTAGAACTGCCCGCGGCATCAACCCACCTGTTTCGACTATCGTCGAGACGAGATTTTATTATCGTCGAAATCCTCGCGTCGATCGACGAATGAGCTATCGACAGCTGCCGACCGAGGTGGAGTCGCCGCGCGGAAAACTCGTCTACCTGTCCCTCGCCGGGGAGGGCGCCACCGTCGAGGAGCTACACGCACGGCTCGACGTCCCGCGTATCACGCTGTACAGCATCCTGAGAACGCTCCAGAGCCGTGGGCTGGTCCACCGCGACGGCGACGGTTACGTCACTGCTCGACCGGTGTGAACGTCCCCGTCACGTCCCACGCGTGGACGCAGAACACGTCCCCTGCCTCGTCGTCTACCCGCCACTGGGCGTCGGCGTCGTCCCACCGCTCCGAGCGACCACAGCGCGTACAGGAGCGCTCGGTCGGCGCGCGAATCCGTGTCATTGCCTCCCACGAGAGGGGCCACCACGATAAGGGCTGCGGTCCGAACAGTTAGGGCACTGGCACGCGCGCGTCGACATGTGCAGTTCGGCATCATCTCGACGGCGAACATCGGCGACGTCGCTGTCGTCCCGGCCATCCGAGACTCCGACCACGAGGTGCGGGCGGTGGCCTCCAGGGACGCCGACCGCGCCGCCGCGTTCGCCGACCGCCACGACATCCCCGAGACGTACGACAGCTACGAGGCGCTCCTCGACGCGGACGTCGACGCAGTGTACAACCCTCTCCCGAACGCGCTGCACGCGGAGTGGACCTGCCGGGCGGCCGACGCCGGTCTCCACGTCCTCTGCGAGAAACCACTCGCGAGGGACGCCGACGAGGCCGTCGAGGTGGTCCAGCACTGCCGAAACGCCGACGTCACGCTGATGGAGGCGTTCATGTACCGGTACCACCCGCGCACCGAGCGCGCCCTCGACGTAGCGGCCGACCACCTCGGGGACCCGCGACACGTCCACGCCGCCTTCGACTTCCCGATGCCGGCCAGCAAGGCGGACGTGCGTCTGGCACCCGAACTCGCTGGCGGGTCGCTGATGGACGTCGGCTGTTACGCCGTCAGCGCCGCGCGCCAGTTCCTCGGCGAACCTGTCGCTGCGACCGCGAGCTCCCACGACGCCCGCGACTGCGGCGTCGACACGGAGTTCGCCGGGACGCTCCGGTTCGCGGACGGCGCCACGGCTACCGTCGAGGCGAGTTTCGAGACCCGGAACTACCAGTCCTACCGCGTGGAGGGGACCGACGGCTGGCTGGAGGCGACAGACGCGTTCAACCCGACCAGCGACGACGGGACCGTGCTCCGCTGGGGGACAGCCGACAGAACCGCCGAGGAGACGTTCGAGCCGACCGACCAGTACCGTCTGGAGGTCGAACACTTCGCCGACTGCGTCGCGTCCGGGGCGACGCCGCGGACGGACGGCGAGGAGGCCATCGCCAACATGCGCGCCGTCGACGCGCTGTACGAGGCCGCGGCGACCGGCGAGTCAGTCTCGCTCTGACCAGAAGGCGTCGAGCTGGTCGCCGAGGAACTCCGGAGTCATGCGCGTGAACTCCTCCCGCTCGCCGGGGCCGAGGTAGCCGTGGACGGAGTGGCGCGCACCCTCGACGTACCGCTGACCGACGAGCGCTCGTACGCCCACCTCATCGGGTCCGCGGATGACTCGTCCGATCGCCTGCCGTGCGCGCCGCACCGCGGGGACCGTGAGCGCGTACTCGAAGGCCTTGTCCTCGCCGAAGGCGTCGGCGTACGCCCGCCGGACTGCTCGCACGCGTGGCGACCCGACGTTCACGAGCGGTACGCCGACGACGGCGCACGCCGCGAGTTTCTCGCCGTCGTAGTCGACGCCCTCCGTGAGCGTCCCTCGCGTGCTGGTGACCAGCACCTTCCCGTCGCCGCGGAAGAACTTGGCTTTGAGGTCGTCTGTCGCCTCGTTCGAGGATGACTCGTCGACGAGCACGTCCTTCTCGACGGCGTCCGCGAGGTAGTCGCCCGCCCACGCCGCCTCCCGGTAGTTCGGCATGCAGACGAGGACGTTCCCCGGCGAGCGCGCGATGGTGCGGAGGACGTAGCGGTACTCCTCGCGGGTCCGGTTGTCGTTCTCGCTGGTCGGCTCGCCGCGGTTGCGGGCCGTGAACGGGGTCGCGTCCACGAGGAAACTCGCGCGGTTCTCGCGGGGGAACCGGAGGTCGTACCGGCGCTTGACGACGGGCCTCGCTTCCGCGGTGCCGGCGCCCGCTTCGAGGCGGTCGAGTCCAGTCACCTCCCGGAAGACGTCCAGCGGTTCGAGAGTCGCGCTCATCAGCACGCCGCCGCCGAGTTCCGCGAACGTCTCGCGGAGCGCGCGCGCCGGCATGCAGTTGAAGGTGACGAGCGCGGGCGTGTACGCCTCTGCCCACGCGGCACCCGCCCGCCCCGACTCCTTGGGGACGTGTTCCAGTTCGATCTCCCGGAAGTAGGTGGCGTGGTCGCGCTCCCACCACCGCTGGAGAGTGATGCCGACGGCGCCACAGACCGCCGAGCGGTCGCCGTCGTCCTCCAGGATCGCCTGGACCGCGGTCCCGACGTTCGCCAGCGACCGCCAGAGGTCGCCGGTGTACCCCTGCTTCTCCGCCCACCGCGTGAGGTCGTCGGGTTCGTCCGTCTCGGGGTCCCGGAGCGGGATCTCGTGGTCGTACTCCGGGAGGCCGCGAGCGCTGTGGGGGTCGTGGCCCTCCTCGGCGAGGTACTCGGCGACTCGGTCGTCGAGCCACTCCAGGACGTCCCCGAGGAACTCGACGGTCGCCTCCACGGCGTCCATCGAGAGGTCGTAGCTGCTGAGGTGGTCGGCGACCTGCTGGCGGTTACTCTCGCTCTGTCTGGCCTCCGTCAGCAGCGTCCGCACGTCGTTGCGGGCGCGAGCGAGCGTGTGCCGGCCCACTCTGTCGGAGAGCAGGTCGCGGACGCGTTCCTCCAGGCGGTGGGCCTCGTCGACCACGACGAACGTCTGCTCGTCGAGCAGGTGCTCGGTGAGCCCGCGCGTCTTCGGGTCGAAGAGGTGGTTGTAGTTCCCGACGACGACCTCCGCGTGGTCGAGGAGCACCTGCTGGACGCGGTGCGGGCAGGTGCCGTACTCAACGCTCTCGGGCAGGAGTTCGTCGACGGTGACGACGTTGTGCCGGCCCGCGTCGAAGCCCAGCGGCGACCCCTTGTTACGGCCGAACCAGTCGGCCTCGAACGGACAGAACAGCGGCGGGTCGCCCTCGGCGAGGTCCTCGGGGGCGGTCGGCTGGTGGGGGACGTACGGCGAGTCGACGCCCGCCGTCGCGAGCGGCGCCTGCGAGAGGTTGTGGTCGACGTCCGCGCGGGCCGAGCGCGCCAGTTCGCGACCCGTCGCGGGGTCCCACCACGGTTCGTCGAGCGCGTCCGCCGCCCGGAGTTCTACGAGTTCGCGGGCGTCCTGTCCGTCGAAGCTGTTGCCGTCGCCCTCTACGAGGCCGGCGGTCGACTCTCGGAGGTCCTCACAGCGGTCGTGGACGCTCGCGTCGCGCGGGAACGCGTCCTCGCGACCGTACGGACAGAGGTCGCGTTTCCCGACGAGTGCGACACCGTCCAGTGGGTCCTCCATCCCCGCGTTCATCGTGCGGAGGTCGGCGACGAACTGCTCCAGTTGCTGTTTGACCGGCGTGACGACCAGCACGCGGCTGTACTGGTCGCCGTTGCGGACGAGGTGGGCGGCCGCGGTGAGCGCGGCCATCGTCTTGCCGGTGCCACAGGGACCCTCCATCGCGAGGTAGCCGCCGCGCTCCCCCGCGTCGACGGCGGACTCGATGGCGTCGGCTTGCTGGTCGTACGGCGCGTCGAACCCGAAGAACTCGCGCCACGGCTCGTCGGCCATTCGCTAGTCGGTGAGGCGTCCCCCCGTAAGAACCTGCGGAATCGGGGTGGCCGAACAGTAGCCCGTTCGGCCGCGGAGTGGCGCTGGTAGCCCTGGCGGAGGTCGCCACTCACCTGTCTGCCGGCGGCCGCTGGACGTCGTCGGCGATGGGTTCCGCCAGGGAGAGCTCCATGACGATGGTCGCCATCCGCTCCTCGGCCACTTCGAAGCAGACGTTCTCGTATACGGAGATGGCGCGCTCGTTGCTCCGCTCGACGGAGAGCCGGAGGGCGTCGTGTCCGCGTGCCGCCGCGTACGCGATGAGCTGTTCGACCAGTTCGGTGCCGATGCCACGCCCCTGGTGGTCGTCGGCGACGAACACCACGAACTCCAGTTCGCCGTCCGCGACCGGCGTCACTCCGACGTGGCCCACCACTCGAGCACCGTCGCGGGCGACCAGGTTCCACCCCCTGTCGGTGAGCGTCTCCAGCCACTCGACCGTCTCCTCGCGCGTCTTCGGCGGGAGACTGCTCGTCCGGTTCTCGGGGGCGAGGCCCTCGTACATCGACACCAGGGCCTCGAAGTCGTCGTCCTCGAACGGCGTCACCAGGAGCGGGTCGCCCTCCCCGTCGAAGAATCGCGGACAGCGCGGCTGGCAATACGGCGTACCGGTGCAGCCGCTGTTGTCCCAGGCGGAACAGGCGGCGCTCGTCTCCGACGGCCGACCCATAACGTACTAGATATCAACACAGTGGTTCTTGGTACCACTGCTCATTCCCAGATACTGGGAATGAGCTCCACACCGGGCTACAGTTGCGGCAGGTCGAGCGGTACCGCGCCCTTCGTGTACCCCTCGACGGTGCCGTTCGGGCGGACGCGGAAGACGACCGCCGGCCGGTGGTGGACCTCCGGTTGCTCGCCGAGGATGCGGCGCCACTCGTCGTCCGGGAACGACGAGCAGTCCACGAAGAGGACGGCCCCGCCGCCGTGGGCGTCGAGCTGGCCGCTGGTCTTCGTCTTCGCCGTGTCCTTGACCGCCGCGACCGGCGTGTGTGCGGCCCGCTTGTTCGTCGGGACGGGTCGCGTCACCTCGACGAGGATGCCGTGCTCGCCCGGGCGGTCCGCGCGGTAGTCCAGGGAGTGCCCCGTCGTCACCTCGATCTCGGGGGTCACCTCGTAGCCCGCCTCGTGGAGCAGCCACGCGGCGTTGAACTCGCCCATCGCGCCGTTCGCGCGCGCCACGTCGAGGTACTCGGAGGTGCCGAGTTTCCCCGCCATCACGTGACGGTAGTCGTCGAAGATGCCCGTCGAGAGGAACGACTCGTAGAATGCCAGCGCCTCGTCGGCGGTTGCGTCCGGGAAGCCGGCGGCGTGGTCCCGGAAGAACGCTCGCGTCGTCTCCCGGCCGTCCTTCGAGGAGAACACCGGCAGGAAGAACCACGAGACGTAGGGGTACTCCGCGAGCCACGGCGCCTCCTCGTGGAGTTCCGCGATGAGTTCGCGCTCGGCCCACCGGGTCACCTCGTAGGGCGCCTCGCCGAACGACTGCTTGTCCGTGCGCCACAGCACCTGTGGCGTCTCGGTGTTGCCGACCCACCACGCGCCCTCGTCGTCCCAGGCGAACAGCGCGGTGTCGCCGTTGTCCATGTCGAATCTGCGTGCCTCGTACCCTGGCGGCGGCTGGAACCACGGCGACGACATCGTCGCGCCGAGGTTCTCGTCCAGATCCCGGTAGATCCGGGCGGTGACGCGGTCGCTGTTCCACGTCTCATGTGACCGCCGGAAGCGCAGGGGTTTGGCCACGAGCGGTCTACTCAGGGGGAACTGATACGTCTGTCGTCGCGCGCTTAGACCGGTTCGAGTTCGTCTGGCCGGTAGGGCAGCGCGTCCCAGCCGTACTCGTCGAACCGGACGACGTACCACGTGCCGGCGTCGGTCTCCCGGACGTCCGTCACGACGCCCGCGTCGCCGTAGTGCTCGTGGTAGTCGTAGCCGTACACCGCTAGCTTCGCCTTCTGTGGGTCCTGGCGCGCGACTCGGACTGGCGCCCCCCGCCGGAGTTGTTCGCTTCGTGGCATGTGTGAACGTACCACGTACACCGACTTCGTTCTTTCGCCGATTCGCAACGCCTAAACGCGCCTCTATCCGACCTACGAACGCGTGCGAGGGTAGCCAAGCTCGGCCAACGGCGACGGACTCAAGATCCGTTCTCGTAGGAGTTCGAGGGTTCGAATCCCTTCCCTCGCATCGCCGGCGCACTCACGTGTGCCGCGGGATGCGGGAAGTCCGCGAGGCGGACTTCCCTCGCAAAAACGCCTCCGTGCGAGCGTACTGTCCTACAGTCCCCACATCACTGCGACACCGACCGTCGTGACGACCGCGAGCAACAGCTGCAGCGGCGCGCCGACCTTCAGGAAGTCGCCGAACCGGTAGCCACCCGGCCCGTACACCATCAGGTTCGTCTGGTAGCCGATGGGCGTCATGAACGACGTCGCCGAGGCGAACATCACGACCAGCAGGAACGCGAACTGGTTGGCGCCGAGCTGGGCGGCCGCGTCGACGGCCACCGGGATCATCAGGACGATCGTCGCCACCGGCGTGATGACGTTCGCGAGGAACCCGGTCAGCACGGAGGTGAGCAACAGGACGCCGAGCAGCGGTAGCACCGCGTCGGCGGCGACGAGCCCCTCCGCGATGACCGCGGCGCCACCGGTCGCCTCCATCGCCAGCCCGAGCGGGATCACGCCCGCGAGCAGGAAGATGACGTTCCAGGACACCGCGTCGTACGCGTCGGCCGACCTGAGACAGCCCGTGACGACCATCGCGAACACGCCACCGAAGGCCGCGATGACGATCGGAGCGACGTCCAGGGCCGCGACGGCGACGACGCCGGCCATGATGGCGACGGCGACCGGCGTCTTCGGGGAGAGCGGCGCGACCTCCTCGACGTCCGCCTCGAGGAGTCGGTCGTAGGCGCGCTCGTCGGCGACGTAGAGGTCGCCGTTCTCGTTGAAGTACTCGATGGACTCCTGGGGCATCCGGGTCAACAGCAGGTCTCCCGCCTGCAGCGTCACGTCTCCGAGGTCCGTTCGCAGGAGGTCGCCGCCGCTGCGGATGGCGAGCACGGCCGCCCGCTGGAACTCCTCGATCCGTGTCTCTGCGACCGTCTCGCCGACGTACTTCGAGCTCTCACCGACGATAGCCTTCGTCAGCTCGAAGTCGGTCGGCGCGTCGTCGAAGGTCGCCTCCGTCACCTCCTCCCGGGTGAGCTGTCGGAGGTCGTTGGCCTCCTGGAACCGGTTGACCGCCTGCAGCGTCCCGTTGACGACGAGCACGTCGCCGACCTCGATCGGGATGTCCGAGTACGGCGCCGGGTACACCTCGCCGTTGCGGTGTAACTGGAGCACCACCACGTCCGCAGCGTCGCCGTTCTCGAACTCGTCGACGGTGCTCCCGACGACCGGGGAGTCTGCCCGTACCTCGACCTGTGCGAGGTGGTCCTCCAGGTCGAACTCCTCGACGAGGTCGGCGTCGACCGGGATCCGTCCGGGCGTGAGTCGCCGCCCGACGGTCATCAGGTACGCGAGCCCGATCACGAGGACGACCACGCCGAGCGGCGTGAACTCGAACATCCCGATGCCGGACCGCCCGTCGACGAGCACCCGGGCGAAGTCGCTCGCGAGGAGGTTCGTCGACGTGCCGATGAGCGTCAGCGTCCCGCCGAGGATCGCCGCGTAGGACAGCGGTAGCAGGAGTTTCGACGGCGAGAGCTTGCTCTGCTCGGCCAGGTCCGAGATCATCGGGATGAAGACGGCGACGACCGGCGTGTTGTTGATGAACCCGGCGATCGGGCCAGTCGTCCCGATGGTGGCAGCGAGCGCGCGCGTCTCGCTGCCGTTCGTCAGGTCCGCGAGGTAGACGCCGAGTCGCTGGACGAGACCGGTCTTCTGGATGCCGGCGCTCAGCATGTACATCCCGACAATCGTCACCGTCGCGGGGTTGGCGAACCCGGAGATCGCGTCCCGCGGCGAGATCCCGACGTCGATGCCGAACACCGGTTCCATCGACGCCAGCGCCACGATGACGCCCATCGCGGTGATGTCGTTGGGGATGAGTTCGGAGACGAAGAGGACGAGAGCGACACCGATGAGTGCGAAGACGACGAGCGCAGGCGTCGACAGACCGGCAACAGCCATACGACCGGGTCACGACTGGCACACATAACGGGTGCGGTTCCACGAAGTGTCGCCGTGGGGACGTTCCACCGGCGAACGAGTCGACATCCCACCGTCGGCGCTCCCGCTCCGCTCCCGCTCACTACTCGATACCGAACATTGAGATAGCTCGCGCCACTCCAGTGGGACGTGACTATTCGGGAGCACGCGTCCCAGCACGGCCACGCGCAGTCGCTGCCGCTGATATCGGAGTCCGCCACCGTCACGGAGGTGGAAGCGATGGACCAGCCCCGACAGACCGAAATCCGGGCGAAGCTCCGCGAACTCGCCGCCGAGTACGGGTTCGAGGACGCCGTCGCCGACCGCGGCCCACCCGACTGGGAAGCGGTGTTCGACGCGGCGACGTCGGCCGACAGACGACTCGCGCCGCAAATCGGTGCGCTGCGTGACCGGTTCGAGCGCGCACACCCGGCGCTGGTCCGCATCGCCTTCGAGACGGACGAACCGTTCGAGTTCGCCGCGGGCCAGTACCTCTCGATCCGGTACGGGAACCGGACGCGGGCGTACTCCATCGCGAGTTCGCCGAACCGCGAGGACACCGAACTCTGCGTCCGTCGCGTCCCCGACGGCCGCCTCTCGACGCGGCTCTGCGAGGAGCTGTCGGTCGGTGACGAGATAGCCGTCCGCGGCCCCCACGGCCACCTCCTCCTGGAGGACGTCTCCGAGCGCGACCTGGTGTTCCTGGCGACCGGCACCGGCGTCGCGCCGATGAAGAGCATGATCGACTACGTCTTCGAGGCGGGTCGCGACGAGCACCGGGGCGAACCCCGCAACGTCTGGCTGTTCCTCGGTGCGGCCTGGGCGGACGACCTCCCGTACCACGAGGCGTTCTCGGACCTCGCCGCCGACCACGAGAACTTCCACTACGTCCCCTGTCTCTCCCGGGAACCCTGGCTCACCGACTGGGACGGCGAGACGGAGTACATCCAGGACGCCCTGCTGAAGTACGTCGACGAGCGCGCGCTCGAGGACGCCGCGTTCGGCAGACACATGGCCAGGATGCTCGCCGAGCGCCCCACGACCACCGTCGACGCGCGCATCGACCCCGAGGCGGTCGAGGTGTACGCCTGCGGCATCAACGCGATGGTGTACAGCCTCGAGACCGCCGTGCGTCGCCTCGGTGTCCCCCAGCGCTACGTCCACTGCGAGGGGTACGGGTAGTGACAGCGCGCCAACCGACGGCTCTTTGAGCGCCAGGACCGACCTCCCGGTATGAGCGACGAGTACGCGAGCGTCGCAGAGCGTGCCGCCCGCGAGGGGAGCGAGGTGGCGCTGGCGGCGTTCCGCACCGACATCGACGTGGAGACGAAGTCGGGGAAGACGGACGTCGTGACCCAGGCCGACCGGAGCGCCCAGCGCCGCGTCATCGAGGTCATCCGCGAGACGCACCTCGAGGACGCCATCGTCGGCGAGGAGGACGACGAACTGAAGACCGTCCCCGAGTCGGGCGCTGCGTGGGTCATCGACCCCATCGACGGGACGAACAACTTCGTGCGGGACACCCAGGTGTGGGCGACGTCCGTCGCCGCCGTCGAGGACGGCGAGTGTCTCGCCGCGGCGAACGTCATGCCCGCGCTCGGCGACGTCTACGTCTCGGACGACGAGGCCGTCACGCTGAACGGCGAGTCCGTCACGGTCAGCGAGAAGACGGACCCGGAGACGTTCGTCGTCGCGCCGACCATCTGGTGGGACTTCGACCGGCGCGACGAGTACGCCAACGCCTGCCGCGCCATCGTCGAGCGCTTCGGCGACATGCGACGCTACGGGTGTGCGCAGGCCGTGCTCTCGATGGTCGCCAGCGGCCAGCTCGAGGCCACCGTCACGAACGTCGAGGTGAACGCCTGGGACAGCGTCGCGGGCGTCCACATGGTCCGGCAGGCCGGCGGCGTCGTCACGGACGTGCACGGCGACCGCTGGGTGCCCGGCTGCACCGGCCTCGTCGCGTCGAACGGCGAGGCCCACGACGCCGTGCTCGCCGCCGCTCGGGAGATACGGCCGGAAGGGTAACCGTATTGGGGGTTCGCCCCACGACTACGGGTATGGAACTCGACGACACGGACCGCGCGATCCTCCGCGCACTCCAGACGAACGCGCGGAAGCCGTTCAGCGAGATCGCCCGCGAGATAGAGATGTCCAGCGCGACCGTCCACGACCGCGTCAACCGCATGGAGGAGGCGGGCGTCATCCGCGGCTACCACGCCGACGTCGACCCGAAGGCCGCCGGCTTCGGTACCTCCGCCATCGTCGGCCTGCGCGTCGAACAGGGCCGCGAGGACGAAACGCTCGACCGACTCGCCGAGATCGACGGCGTCCAGGAGGTGAACCTCACCACCGGCGAGTGGGACATCATCCTCCGCGTCGTCGCCGAGAACACCGACAAACTCCGCGAACTCATGTTCGAGCGCATCGCCAACATGGACGGGTTCGCGCGCTCCCAGACGATGGTCGTCCTCGGCACCGAGTACGAGTCCAAGGAACTCCCCCTCTGAGCGCCCGTGGACGACCGGAACCGCAACCATAAAACCCTCACCGACCCGGACTGGGAACATGAGCTTCCCCGAAACCGGCCGCGAACGGACGTGGACTGCGGCCGTCGTCGCGGTTCTGGTCGCCCTCGTCGGCGGTTCGCTGCTGTTCCGTGACACCGTCTACGGCGGCTTCGTCTGGCAGTACTTCTGGGGCCCGGTGTACGCCGACGCGCAGGGCGCGCGGTGCGCCGTCTGGAACGGCGGCAACGTCGAGTTGCTGTTCAACAACGCCGCGTGTGCGTCCGCCGCCGAGCCGGTCGCCTACCCGGGCTACACCCTCGTCTCCGAGGCCGGCTACGCAATCACGCTACTGGCGTCGCTCATCGGCGTCTCCTTCCTCCTTGACCGACTGCGCGTCGCCGAGAGGACGACGTTCCTCTACGCGCTGTTCCCGTTCGTCCTGCTCGGCGGTGCGCTCCGCGTCGTCGAGGACGCGAACAACGCGGCCGAACTGTTCGGGAACACCGAGCCGTTCCTCGGCTACCCGCTGAACGCGCTCATCATCAGCCCGGTCATCTACTTCGTGATGTTCGCGATCACCCTCACGGTACTCGTCGCTGCCGTCTTCCTCGCACGCCGCACCGACATCACCGACGACTACCACCGACCGCTGGCTGCTACCGGGACCGTCCTCCTCGCGGCGACTATCCTCGGGCTGGGCTACCTCGCGGCGACCCGGGACTACGTCTCGTTCATCCCCGTGTTCACCGTGCTCACGCTGGGGCTGGCTACGGTCATCACGGGCGCCGTCTGGTGGTTCGTCCCCCGTTCGCTCCCGACCGTCTACAGCGGCACCGAGCGCGTCGGAGCCCTCATCCTCTGGGGGCACGCCGTCGACGGCGTCGCGAACGTCCTCGGCCTCGACTGGGGAGCCGAACTCGGCTACCCGAGAGGCGACCTCGGCTCCAAACACCCGCTCAACCAGTACATCGTCGACTTCACGCACGGCGTCCTCCCCGAGTCGGTCATCCACTACACCGGCGACACGTGGCCGTTCATCGTCGTGAAGGTCCTCGCCGTCCTCCTCGTGCTCTCGCTGTTCGACGAGGAACTCCGGGAGGAGGCACCGCGGTACTTCACGCTCATGCTCGTCGCCGTCCTCGCAGTCGGCCTCGGTCCCGGCACCCGCGACATGCTGCGTGCAACCTTCGGCATCTAGAGACGTCTCTTTTGCTGCACTCGCTCGGGCACTGAAGCGCCCTCGCTCGCCGGCGAAAGCTACGCTAGAAGCCGTCGGCACCCCCTACCGGAGGTTCGTTCGGCCGCTGCTCACTCACTTCGTTCGCAGCGCGAACCGCTCGCTCGTGGATGCTAGCCACTACCGGCTGCGTAGATTCAAATAGCAGGCCGGAACCAACCCCGCGCGTGACCACCTGACAGCCGGCCGGTGCGTACGGACCCGGAACGGCGGCACTACGCACCGGTGCAGCTACGCCGCCTGCTCGCCCTACCGGAGCCGCTTGCTGACGTACGGCCCGTCCTGGTAGTAGCCGAGCTTCTCCTTGTAGTACTGGCGTGCGCCGATGCCCGAGATGACCGAGAGCTTCTCGAAGCCGGCGTCGGCGGCCATTTCCTCGGCACGCTCCATCAGGCGGCGGCCGAAGCCCTGGTGCTGGTGCTGGCCGTCCGCGGTGTCGTCCCCCACGCCGACTTCGCCGCCGTAGACGTGGAGTTCACGGAGGAGCGCCGCGTTCTCCAGTTCACGGCGCACCGGATCGTTCGGGTAGCGGAGGCGCGCGAACCCGACGAGGAGGTCGCGGTCGAAGTCCTCGAAGCTGATGAAGTGCTCCGTGCCGCCCGCGGCGTCGTAGGTCAGTACGTCGAGTTCGACGTCCTGTGGCTCCTCGTCGTTCATCCCGGCTTCCCGGCAGCGGATGCACTCGCAGGTGTAGCCGTGTTCGTCCATCCGCTGGCGGGCGAGCTGTCGGAGGTTCGACTTCCAGACGCCGGCGTCGATGTGGTCCGCGGGGATGTCCCGCTGGACGCGCTGGAGGCGCGTGTAGCGCGGGATCATCTCCTTGATCTCGGCGACCAGCTCGGCGGCTTCCTCGTTCTGGAGCGGCTGGAACTCCTCGTTGCGCCACATGTCGTACGTGACGGTGTCGCGGACGACCAGCGTCGGGTAGATCTTGAGGTAGTCCGGCTTCCACTGCTCGTCCTCGAAGATCCGCCGGAAGTCCTCCAGACACATCTCCTCGGTCATCCCGGGCTGGCCGGGCATCATGTGGAAGCCGACCTTGAACGCCGCGTCGCGGAGCCGACGGTTGGCGTCGATGGAGGCCTGCACGCCGTGCCCGCGGTGCATCTCGCGGTTGATGCGCTCGTAGGTCGTCTGCACCCCGACCTCGACCTTCGTACCGCCGAGGTCCAGCATCCGGTCCACCTGTTCGGGGTCACACCAGTCGGGCTTCGTCTCGAACGTCGTCCCGATGTTCCGGATGTCGCCGTACTCGTTCTCCGCGATGACGTCCTCCAGGTAGCTGAACTCGTACTCTCCGGGGTCCTGGGCGAACGACTCGCCCTCGGCGGGCCGGGGGTCGGCGTCGAGGTCGTAGTCGTTCATCGCCTCGAGCGCGCGCTTCACGAACCACTCCTGGTAGTCGTGGCTGCGCGCGGTCATCGTCCCGCCCATCAGGATGAGTTCGACCTTGTCCACGGGGTGGCCGATCTCCCGGAGCTGGTGGAGGCGCAGCGTCACCTGTCCGTACGGGTCGTAGTCGTTCTGCACGCCGCGGGCCGCTGCGGGCTCGTGGCCGGTGTAGGACTGACTGGACGAGAACTCCGAAGCGGGGCCGCCCGGACAGTAGAGGCACTTCCCGTGCGGGCACATGTGCGGACTCGTCATGATGGCGACGGGGGTCACACCCGACGCCGTCCGCACCGGCTTGCGCTGGAGGACCTCCTCCAGTTCCTCGCGGCGGCCGTCGGGCGCGAAGTCCAGCAGCTCGGAGTGCTTGGGCACCTTCGCCGCGGAGTGCTCCGAGCAGACGTCCAGTTTCGCGCTCTCGACGTCGTCGCGGCCGACGTCGCCCTCGAGGATCCGCTGGACGAGCGCCTCGCAGGCTGCCGCGAACGCGCCGTCGGCGTCGCTACTCATTGCGCGAAGGAAGCAGTCGAGAGCGAAAAAGCGTGTCGTTGCGACCGCAGCTTACGCGAGCTGGTCCGCGATCCCGGAGACGACGGCGTCGACGACGGCCGCCTGTTCGCCCGAGAGGAACTCGATGCGGCCGTCGCGGGCGCCGCGGGTCAGGACGCCGGCTTCCGGGAGTTCCTCGGCGATGCGCCCGCCGACCGCGCGCACGTCCACCGAGTCGTCGCTGCGGACGCGGAGTTCGTCGCCGCTGACGCCGACGAGCACGTCCGCGCGGTCGTTCCGGCGGTGGAGCGCGTCGAGCAGCAGGTCGACCGGCGGGAAGTCGTACTGGTGGGTGTAGTCGTCGACGTCGAGCACTTCGAAGGTGACGCCGTTCTCGCCGCGCACCCGGAGGTGGGGCTCGGCGGTCGCGAGTTCGGTGTCGAGGCGCTCGCGGAACTGCGCGGAGACGTGCGTGATGAGCGAGTCGTCGGCCTCGCCCCACAGCAGGTCGCTGATGAGTTCGCGCTTGTCCTCGTAGGACTGGTAGAACGCCTCCAGTGCGATGGCGTCCCGGAGGTTCTCCAGGGTCTCGCGGCTGTAGTCAGTCGTGTCGGCGAGGTCGGCGTACGCGGCCGGCAGCTCCTCCCAGTAGGCGACCGCGGGGAGGTGGTAGAGGTCCTCGCGCACGTCGTCGTTGACGAACGCGGCGAGCTGCGCGCCGAGTGCGCCCGTGTTGACGGGGTCCTCGCCGGCGTCGGTGGGACTGACAAGGACGTCTGCGCCCGCGGCCTCGTCGGTGTAGCCGCCGTCGACGGCGACCGTGTCCACGTCGTACATGTCGAGCAGGTCGATGGCGTCCGTGGACTCGCTGGTGGAGCCGGCGCCGACGAGCACGAACAGTGGGTGCTTCTCGTCGTGGCGTTCGGCGGCTTCGAGCATGTCCGTCACGTCGCCCGTCGCGTCGTCGATGGTGTAGAACGCGTCGTCGAGCGGGCGGCGGTCGACGTAGTGGTACTCGGCGTCAGATCGTGCGTGCTTCTCGCGGATGAGCGGGAGGAGCGCGCGCTCGATGGCGGTGCCGGCGACGTACCCCTCGACGGTTGTGGTGTGGCGGACGATGACCGGGCGGGAGTCGACGACCGCGCGGCGGATGGCCGTCGCGGCGTCCACGAGGTCGTCGTGGATCGCCTCGACCGCCGGGTCGTCGGCGAGCAGTTCGGTGACGTTGGGGCTGGCCTCCTCGGTGAGTGCGTCCTCCATGCGGGTGGAGACGTCGTCGGCTGCCTGTCCGTCGAGGACGGTCAGGTCCTCGGTCTCGACCTGCAGTTCGCCGCGGCGGCGTTCGACGTCGCCGACGATGCGGACGACGTCGCCCGCGTCGGTCTCGGGGTACGCGCGAACGCCTGCCTCGACGAACGCCGCGCAGTCGACGGTGCCGGTCTCGTCGGCGAGTTCGAACACGGTCGGGCCGCTGGTCTGGCGCGCGCTCGTGATCTCGCCCTCGACGGCGACGCGCTCGTCGACGTGGTCGGCGAGGTCGGCGATGGAGACCCGCTGTGGGGCCTCTTCGGCGGACGTCTCGTCTGTGTCGTCGGCCTCCGCGTCGGCGGCCGGCGCTTCCTCGTCGGGTTCGCTCTCGGCAGGTTCGCTCTCGGCGGACTCCGCGTCGTCGTCCTCGCCGAACTCGAACTCGTTGGCGTCGTCGGCGACCGGCGTGCCGCCGTCGGCCGTCTCCGTCTCCGAGTCGGCGTCCGCCTGGGTCGCGTCGGCCGACTCGTCGGTCTCGGCCGGGTCGGCTGCTGCGTCGTCGCTGTCGTCTTCGTCAGGGAGTTCGGCGTTCGACTCGGCGCTCGGGTCGTCGACGAGGTGGCCCCGGAAGTCGCGCTCGGTCTGTCGGATGGACCAGCCGAGGTCGACGTTGCCGTTGTCGTGGACGCCCGTCACCTGGACGTAGACCTCGTCGCCGGCGTCCCAGTCGAGGGACTCGACGCGGCCGGGAACTTCGCTACGGTGGAGCAGCCCGGTGACGTTGTCGCCGATGTCGACGAAGACGCCGAACTCGGCGAACCCGTCGACACTCCCGCGGTAGAAGCGGCCGGACGTCAACTGGTTGGGGGACCGTCCTCGGAACTCGAACGCGACGTCTTCTTCGTGCGTGTCACAGATGCGGCCGTCGGTGGAGGCGCCGCAGACAATACATGAACCCATTTGCATGGAGAAAGCGCACGCTCCCGTAAACGATTATCGAAAGTCGGGCGCGCGCGTCACTCGAAGACTGGGCTGTCGTCTTCCAGCGATTCGACGTCCGCCACGACGTCGCGGACGTCCTCGGGGAACAGCGCGACCTGCACCTCGTTGCCGGACTTGTCCTCGAAGACGAGTTTGACGCGTTTGTCACCGAACTCGCGGGCCCGCGCGTCGTTGACGTCGAACAGTTTCACGTCCGCGCGCTTGTTCGACGGACCGACGTTCTTGATGGCGCCGTCCTTCAGTTCGATCATGAACTCCGAGAGGTTGACGTTGAGCACGCTCGGCAGTTCGTGGCCCACCGACTAAAGTGCGAGTGCGGGAGCGACGACCCCGACGAGTTCGGCGGTCGCGGCGAACCAGCCGAACCCGGACCCGAACGCGAGCACGCCGGGGACGACGGCGGCGGCGAAGGCCCGCGGGAGCGAGAGGTCGTGGACGACGCTCGTCCCGAGGACGAGCAGGCCGAACGCCCAGAGGCCACAGACGACCGTCACGAGGGGGACGGAGACGCCGACGAACGCGCAGGGGGCGGCGGCGTAGGCGAGCACCTGTACCGTCTCGCTGACGCCGCCGCGCTCGGGCGCGAACACGACGAGTGCGAGCGTCTCCAGTGCGGACAGCGCGTGGATTGCCGCGGGGGTGACGAGCAGTACCGCCAGCGACACCGTGAGCGCGGCCGCGAGCCACGGCGCCGTCGGGAACTCGAGGGCGGCCCCGGGCACGACCGCCATCCGAGTCGACTCCTCGACGAGGACGACGGCCATCCCGAAGACGAGCCCGGGCGCCTGGTCGCCCGGCGAGACCGCCTCCTCGAAGAACGTCCGCGGGTTCACGAGCACCTGCGTGAACGACTTGGCGAGCCCCACCGGCCCGCGCTCGCGGCCGCCCTCCGGTTCGACCCAGGTCGTCATCTCAGGCGCGTTCGACGACGTGGCAGTTCCGGCAGCGCGCCTCGTAGGACTCCTCTGCGCCCACCATGATCGTCGGGTCGTCGTAGTGGGCGGGTTCGCCCTCGATGAGCCGCTGGTTCCGGGTCGCCGGCTCCCCGCACTGGGTGCAGATGGCCTGGAACTTCTCGACGTACTCGGCGACCGCCATCAGCTGTGGGATGGGGTCGAAGGGTTCCCCGCGGAACGTCTGGTCGGTGCCCGAGACGACGACGCGGCGGCCGTCCGCGGCGAGTTCCTGGCAGACCGCGACGATGTCCCCGGGGAAGAAGTTCGCCTCGTCGACGGCTACGACCTGCTCGCCGTTCAGCTGGGCCGGAATCCCCTCGACGCCGTCGGCGGTCGTATCTACGACCGTCGCCTCCCACGTCCGGCCGGCGTGGGAGCCGAGCGTCGCCTCGCCGTACCGGTCGTCGATGGCGGGCGTGAACGCCGCGACCTCCTGGCCCGCGATCTCGGCGCGCCGGAGTCGCCGCAGTAACTCCTCGGTCTTCCCGGAGAACATCGACCCCGTGATGACCTCGACCCACCCGGAGTTCGTGATGGCGTGCATGCCCGAAGCCGGTGCGGGCCGACGGCAAAACGCTTGCTCTTCAGTCGCCGCCGACGTTCTGTTCGCTCTCGAAGGAGTGGGGGTCCGGCTCGATGTTGGCGTACTGTACGACGCGGTCGCCGAGCTGTGCCACGCGGTCTTCGAGTTTCTCGTCGGTGAACTCGCCGTTCGAGACGCGGGAGGAGGCGTTCGGCACCGCAGCCTGATAGGGGAGCACCCAGGCGTCGAGTGCGCGGAGCACGGACCGCAGGTGTTCGAGCGCAGTGATGGGGAAACTCCCGCCGGCCACCGCGAGCAGACCGACGGTCTTCCCCTCGAACTCGTCGAACCCGCAGTAGTCGAGGGCGGTCTTCAGCGGCGAGGAGTAGCTCCCGTGGTACATCGGCGTGGCGAGCACGACGGCGTCGGCAGCCCGCACCCGCCGCGTGAGTTCCGCGGCGTCGCCGGGTTCGTCGTGGTCGGGGTCGTACAGAGGGAGGTCGAGGTTCCTGAGGTCGACGAGGTCGGTCTCGGCGCCGCGGTCGGCGGCGGCGTCGAGCGCCCGCCGGAGCGCGATACGGGAGACGCTGGCGTCGCGGAGACTGCCACAGACGCCGACGACGGTGGTGTCTACCATACGCCGGGAATCGGGTGCCGCCCTCAAAAGGCTACCCGCATTTATGAGGACTCAGACGAACACACGGCTATGTACGACAACGTCCTCCTGACGACGGACGGGAGCGACGCGGCGACCGCCGCGGTTCCCAACGCGATCGACCTCGCCGAGAAGTACGACGCACTGCTCCACGTGCTGTACGTCGCGGACACGACGGAGTACAGCACGGTGACTTTCGAGGACGACGTGGTCGACCCGCTCGAACAGGAGGGCAAACGCATCGTCGACGGCATCGTCGAGCAGGCCGACGAACGCGACGTCGAGGCCGTCGGCGTCGTGATGCAGGGCGGCGTCTACGAGACGGTCCTGCAGTACGTCGACGAACAGGCCGTCGACGTCGTCGTGATGGGGACCCACGGTCGCCGCGGTCTCGGGCGGGCGCTCCTCGGCAGCGTCACCGAGCGCGTCGTCCGGACCGCAGACGTCCCCGTGCTGACGGTACGAGCAGTGGACGAGGAGTGACCGGACACTGCCAGAGACGCCACGCTTCGGCGTCCTAGATGCCCTGGACGGTCTCGATGACGCCGACCGACTCGAGGGTCATCCAGAGGAGGAACACCGCGTAGAGGACGAGCAGACCGTACGCCTCCGGGTCGCTGAGTTCGAGGCTGGTGCGTGTGAACACGATGAACACGAGCGTCGCGAACGCGAGGAACCCCATCGTGGGGATCGCCGCGAGGAAGTTGATGGTCGCGGTCCCCGCGAGGAGGACACCGACGGGGATGGCGACCAGGAGGTTGAACGTGTTGCTCCCGAGGACGTTCGTGAGGCTGGTGACGCTGTCGCCCTCCCGGGCGGCGCGGACGCTGACGAACGCGTCGGGGAGACTCGTCGCGGCGGCGAGGACGGTCAACCCCCAGAGGAAACTCGGCGTGTCGAAGATGCGCCCGAAGTCCAGCGCGGCCCTGACGAGTCCCTCGACGCCGAGCGCGATGACGAGGAGCGCGACCGCGAGCACCGCCCACTCCCTGGCGGGGCGGACGTCGACGACGTCGGGGGCGTCGTGTTCGCTGGCGTCCTGCTGGTGGAGGAAGACGTAGATGCCGTAGGTGGCCAGCGGGAGGACGGCCAGCGTCGGCGTCAGGATCGCGGCCTCGTTGGTCCCGCCCGGGACGTACGTCGCGCCGAGCGCGAACACGATGAACAACACGAGGACGCTGATGACGTAGAACTGGGCGTCCTTGTGCACGATGTCCCGGGTCGACTCGAGTTCCTCGCTGTAGATGGCCGACAGCGCCGGGATGACGAGCAGGTTGAAGATGGCGCTCCCGACAATGGCGCCGACGCCCAGCGAGAACTCGCCGTGGATCACGGTGCTGATCGCCACCGAGCTGAGCTCAGGGAAACTCGACCCGACCGCGACGACGATGGCGCCGTGGGCGGCGACCGGAAGGCCGTAGTGCCTGCTGAGTCGCTGGGCGGCCTGCTCGAAGTGACCGCTCCCCCGCCAGACGACGGCCGTCGCGACAACCGCCAGGAGGAGCGGGACGAGAAGTTCGGTCATTCACCGTGCGTTGTCGGTACACCGTGATATGCGTGTTCACCTCGAACGCGACCGGCCAGCCCAACACCCAACGTCGTGGCTGCGTCCACTCGGACCGTCTGCTGGGTCGCTCCCAGGGACGCCGGGGTCACGGAGACCGTTTCACGACCAGGACCGGAACGGAGACGGTCCGGAGGACGGCCGAGGCGACGCTCCCGAGGAGCTGGCGCCCCAGATTCGACCGTCCGTGCGACCCCATCACGACGAGGTCACGGAGACCGTTTCACGACCAGGACCGGAACGGAGACGGTCCGGAGGACGGCCGAGGCGACGCTCCCGAGGAGCTGGCGCCCCAGATTCGACCGTCCGTGCGACCCCATCACGACGAGGTCGACGTCGTTCGTCTCGACGTACTCGCGGACGCCGGCCGCGGCGCCCCGGTGGGACGTCGTCCGTTCGACGGCTTTCGTCACCGGCACGTCCGGGGCCGACTGCTCGATCTCGGCCGCGACCCCGTCGACGGCCTCCCGACCTCTCGCTTGCAGTCGCTCGACGAATTCCGGTTCGAGCCCCCCAGCGTTGAACAGGCCGCCCGCAGCCTGGAGGTCCACGACGTTCAGCACGTGGAGCTCCGAGCCGTACTGCCGTGCGATCGCGACGCCGTGTGGCGTCTCCCTGGCGGCGTTCTCGCTCCCGTCGGTCGGCAGAAGGACTCGCGAGTACGTCTCGTCGGTACCGGCGTCCGCCCCGGGCACGACGAACACGGGGATCTCGCTCCGGTGGAGGACCTGCTCGGTCACGCCGCCCAGGATCCGCCGACCTACCCCCGTCATCCCCTGCCGCCCGACGACGACGAGGTCGGCGTCCTGTTCTGCGGCGTACGTACCGATGCGGACTGCGGGCTTCCCCTCGGCCAGTTCCGTGGTGACCGGGTGGCCGACGTCCGCTGCCAGTTCCTCGACGTCAGCGAGGACTGCCTCCCCGCGCTCTCGCAGCCTCGTCTTCTCGCTGGCCGACCGCGTGAGGGCGAGCGCGTTCTGTTCGACGACGTGGAGCGCGTGGACGGTCGCGTCGAAGCGTCGGGCGAGTTCGAGGCCGCGCCTCGCCGCGTGCCTGGCTTCGTCGCTTCCGTCGACGGAGAGGAGGATGCGGTCGTACATCGGGTCACCGGGGAGTTCGTGCCCGACCCCCTTCACCGTTTGCCGCTGGAGGCCACAGGCGACCCGGTGTGAGCGCCCGACAGCGTCCTCACAGGCCGGTTACCACCTCACGCAGGCCGTCGGACCGTCATCACGGGCACGTGAGACGGTCAGTCGGCGGACTGCCCGGTCGACCGCGACTGCGTCACGCCCAGGGGGTCCCCCGACTCCGTCGCCGTCATCAATCGCAGGAACTGGCCTGCGTTCGTGAGGAGTTTGTTCTCCGCCTTCCGCAGGTGCTCCTCGTACGTCGAGCGAGCGACGGCGGTCTGTTCGGCCAGGTCGCGGAGCGACGTCCGCCGCGGCTGCTCGTAGTACCCGCTCTCGAGTGCGAGGCCGAGTGCCGCCAACTGTCGTTCGGTCACGTCCTCGAACAGCTGGTCGACCGGTGCGAGCATGCTGTGGGGGATCTGTTGTTCCGTGATCGCCGTCTTCGAGAGCAACTCGATGTCCCGGTCGTCTTCCAGGTTCCGGAGGAGCGCACGGACGTCCGCTTCGTCGAAGGCGATGACCGTGTAGTGTTCCCAGCCCTGGCGGTGGATGGTCGGAGGCTGGTAGAGGCAGTTGTACTCCTCGAAGCGCTCGATGATGGAGTCCTCGAGTGAGCAGAGACACGACTGCGTGACGACGTGGACGCCGGTGTCGTCGATAGACTCGTGGAGGACCGTCCCGATCCGGTCGATCTCGTCGAGCAACGCCTCGGTCGGCGACTCGGCGGACGTGATCTCGATCACCTGGCAGTCGCTCAGGTACCACTCGCGGATGGTGAGGTCCGGGTAGCGCTCCGATATCTCCCGGTAGGGACACTCGTGCCGGACGCGGAACGAGGTTTCGTAGAGGCTCATACGAGTACAGATGTACCGGCGAGGAGTAACTGTGCCGGTCATGTCCGGCAGTACCTATACGCGTGTAGTTCCGCTAGGAGTGACCAGTGATGTCGGAGATCGACCCAGAGACTCTCGCTGAACGAGTACAGACCGACGGCGACGACCTGCTCGTCCTGGACATCCGTCACGAGTCGGAGTACGACGACTGGCACGTCCCGGGCAGCGTCAACGTCGACGTGTACGACGAACTGGTCGACGACCCCGACGCGGCGACGGACGAACTCGTCGACCTCCCCGAGGACCGGGAGATCGTCACCGTCTGCACCGCCGGCGTCGTCTCCAAGACGGCGACGGACCTCCTCCAGGACCTCGGCTACGACGCCGAGACGCTCGTCGACGGACTGAACGGCTGGAGTCGCGTCCACCGTCACGCGGCGGTCCCGGCGAACCTCGACGGCTCACTCGTCCAGATCTCTCGGCCGGGAAAGGGCTGCCTCTCTCACCTCCTCGTTTCCGACGGAGACGCCGTCGTGTTCGACCCGTCGCACTACGTCGAAGAGTACGAGGCGATCGTCGACGACTACGACACGGAACTCGTCGGGGTCTTCGACACGCACGCACACGCCGACCACGTCTCTGGCGCTACCGACCTCGCCGAGCGTCACGACGTCCCGTACTACCTCCACCCGGCGGACGCGCTCGCTCTCGACGCGACTCCGGTCGAGGACGGACAGACCGTGTCGGTCGGCCATCTCGACGTCACGGTCGTTCACACGCCTGGACACAGCGAGGGAAGCGTCTCGATCGACGTCGACGGCGTGGCACTGCTCACGGGCGACACGCTCTTCCACGAGAGCGTGGGGCGCGTCGAACTCGGCGTCGAGGCAGGTATCGAGGACGCCGACGTCGAGGGGAACGCCGCCACGCTGTACGAGAGCCTCGAGCGGTTGCAAGACCGGTCGGACGACGCAGTTGTGCTACCCGCGCACGACCCCGGCTCACCCGAACCACCGGTGACCGCGACCCTCGGAACCGTCCGCGAACGGAACGCAGACCTCGGTCGCGACCGCGAGGAGTTCGTCCGGGAACTCGCGTCCGACGTCCCGGACCACCCGCCGAACTTCGAGCGCGTCAAGCGGACGAACGTCGGGGAGGAGTCGGTTCCCGTCGACGAACTGGCCGACCTCGAACTGGGGCCCAACAACTGTGCAGCGGAGTAACCCATGAGCACGCCAACCGAACTCGAACAGGGAATCCGCGAGCACCTCGGACAGTTCTCGCTGCACGTCCTCCTAGTGTTCGCGACTGGGCTGACTATCGGGTCCGAGCGAGCAGTCGTGCCCGTCCTGGGGCGCGACGTCCTCGGCGTCGAGTCGCTGCTGGTCATCGGCTCGTTCGTCGTCTCGTTCGGCATCGTGAAGTCGATCCTCAACCTCTACGCCGGGAAGTGGGGCGAGGAGTACGGCCGGAAGCCAGTGCTCGTCCTCGGGTGGCTGACGGCGCTCCCGCTCCCGGTCATCCTCATTTTCGCGCCCAGCTGGGGCTGGATCACGGTCGGGAACGTCCTGCTCGGTGTCAACCAGGCGCTCACCTGGAGCATGGCGATCAACGCCAAGATCGACCTCGCGAGCCCCGACCAGCGCGGGCTCGCGGTCGGCATCGACGAGGCGTTCGGCTACACAGGCGTCGCCGCGGGCGCCTGGGTCACGGGCCTCATCGCCGGCCAGTGGAGTCTCCGGCCGGAGCCGTTCTACTTCCTCGCCGTCGTCGTCGTGCTGGCGTTGCTCGTCTCGATATTCCTCATCGAGGAGACGGTCCAGTACGCGCGGGCCGAGGGGGACGACGACCACCACGACGCGAACCTCCCGTTCGACGAGGTGCTGAAGCGTGCGACCTACGGAGACAGGACGCTGTTCGCCGCGGCGCAGGCCGGCCACGTCGAGAACTTCGTGGACACACTGTTCTGGATCGCGGTGCCGCTGTACCTCACGAGCCATGGGCTCGGCATCGCCGCAGTCGCTGTCGTCATCGGCGTCCACAGTGCGATGTACTTCCTCCAGATAGCGACCGGCGGCCTCGCGGACCGCATCGGTCGCCGTCCACCCGTCGTCGCCGGGATGTTCCTCGCGGGCGCAGGCGTCCTCGGAATGGTGCTCGTCGACGGCTACCTCCAGTGGGCCGTCCTGGCCGCCGTCTCCGGGCTGGGGATGGCGTTGCTGTACCCGAACCTGATGACGGTTCCGAGCGACGCGGCACACCCGTCGTGGCGGTCGGCCGGCATGGGCGTCTACCGGATGTGGCGGGACGCCGGCTACGCCGTCGGCGCCGTCCTCATCGGGCTCTCGATGGAGTTCGTGAACGCCGAAGCGGCCTTCTACGTGACGGGGGGACTGATGTTCCTCTCCGGTGCGGTCGTCTACCTCTGGATGGAGGAGACCCATCCGGAGTTCGGGACCCACGAACCGCCGGCGCCGGCGGTGGACGTGACGGATGCGTCCCCGACGGACGACTGACCAGGGACCCGGGGCGAAGACGCGGCGCTGCCGGAATCGGTCACTGGCTCCGGTGAGCGAGTGGCGAGTCCACCAGTCCGGGTCGACATACAAGTAGTCGCTCCACGTCTCTCCATGTGGGATGTCAGCACGCACCTTCCGCCCGCTGGCCGACTTTGGGACGCGTTCGCTCGTCACGCACGCGATAATGGCCGCGACGTTCCTGGGTGCGGTCGGGTCGGCGTTCCTCGTGGAGGGACAACTCCGGACCGTCACGTTCGTCGCGCTCGTGAGCTTCACGGCCGGCGTCTGGGTCTGCCAGTCCGTCCACTCGCTCGGCAACTCGTTCACCGACGACGACTACCAGGGAGTCCTCAGGACGGTCCTCGACCATGGCGACTGACAGGGAGACAACGACAGGCGACGACCCGCTCCCGGTCGGCCGATTCGGGCGCATCCTCGTGTTGATAGCGTTCGTCAGCGGCGTCTTCGTGCTCTCGGCGATGGTCGCGCTCCCGAGCGAACTGGAGTCACTCGCCACCGTGTTCGTCGGCGCCGTCGCGATGGTCACCGTGATGGTCGCCTTCCTCGTCTCGGTGGCGGGCTATGTCGAGGAGTGAGTGTCTGTAGGTGTCCAGGGAGGGCGCTACTTTCGGAGTCGCGCCGTCGTCCCGTCGTCCGACTCGGCCACCGCGACCAGTCCGTCGGCCTCCAGGTCCGCGAGCAGTTCTCTGAGCCACTCCCGGCCGCCGTCGCCGTCGGGCGTGTAGTCGACGCGCACCCGGGGGCCGAGTTCGTCGAGTTCGAGGTCGCCGTGCTCGCGAAGCGCACCGACGACGCGACCGCGCTTCTGCCGACGGCTCCCCTCGAACGTCGACTGCTGGGGGACGTCGGGCGCCGAGAAGTCCCCCGAGGCGTACGCCAAACACCACTCGCGCCACGGACAGGCGGCGGCGTTGCACTTCGGGGTCTTCCCGCAGGCCACCCCGCCGAGTTCCATGATGGCGTTGTTCCAGACCCGGGACTCCCCCTCGGGCATGAGTTCGTTCGCGGCGTCCTCGAACACCGCGTCGTCGTCGGGGACGTCGAAGGCGCGGTAGAGCACGCGCTTGACGTTCGTGTCCACGACGGCGTCCCCGTTGTCGAACGCGAACGACGCGACGGCGTTGGCCGTGTACGGTCCGACGCCCATCAGTTCGGCGAGTTCGTCGGGGGTGTCCGGGAACTCGCCGCCGTAGTCGTCTTCGACCTGCTGGGCGGCCTCGTGCAGGTACGTCGCGCGGTTGTTGTAGCCGAGACTGTTCGCCGACCAGAACCCCACGACGTCGGCGCGGTCGGCGGCCGCCAGGTCGGCGGTGGTCGGCCACCGTTCGAGGAACGCCGCCCACGCCTCCTCGACGCGGGAGAGCTGGGTCTGCTGGCTCATCACCTCCGAGACCAGAATCTCGTAGGGGTCGGTCGTCTCCCGCCACGGGAACTCGCGGTGGTCGGTCTCGTACCACGAGACGAGCGCGTCGCGCACGGCGTCGACGTCCTCCGGGAGCGCCCACTCGCCCTCACCGTCGGTCATATGCCCCCGGTTTGGTGGGTGCCGCGCTTAGGGGTGGTGGTTCGAGGCGCCCTCGCGCCCCGGGAGAACGGCCACGGTAGTTAAGCACTGGCCGACAGAACGTCGACACGTATGCAGCGACGACCACTCGCCACACTGTGCGTCGCCGCCCTCCTCGTCACCGCCGGCTGTGCCGGGCTCACTGGGGACGACGGTGGCGCGAGCGACGCCGAACAGCTGAGGGACGACGCGACGGCCGCGATGGAGGACGTCGACACGTACCGCATGGAGATGGTGATGAACATCACGGCGAACGGCCGGACGGTATCGATGTCCCAGGACGGCGTCTTCGACCACGAGGCTCGGAAGGCCCGCCTGGACATGTCGGTCTACGGGACCGAGGCGGTCGCCTACATGGACGGCGACACGATGTACGTGAAGGCCAACGGTGGCTGGCAGACCCAGGACCTCTCCGAGCAGCGCCCCTGGGAGTCCGGCAACGGCATCACCCAGCAGCGGAACGTCCTCGAGTCCGGCGACGTCTCCGTCGAGGGGACGGAGACCGTCGACGGCGTCGAGACGACCGTCCTCGCCGTCGACCCCGACGAGGGCGAGCTGAAGGAGCTGCTCGCCCAGCAGCAGAGCCAGGGCTTCGAGGGCATCACCATCGAGGACGCGACGTACAGGCTCTACGTCGCCGACGACACCGACCTCCCGCGGAAGATGGAGATGACCATGAACATGTCCGCGGACGGGCAGTCCGCCGAGGCGGAGATGACCGCGTACTTCTCGGCGTACGGCGAGCCCGTGAACGTCACCGTCCCCGAGCAGGCGACCGCTGGCGCCGTCGTCTTCGCGTCACCGAGCGTCGCGGCGTGACGACACGGGAAGGCCTATCCCCTCGCCGCGGCATGCATCCAGTATGAGCCTGGACGACCTCGAGACCGACGTCGAACTGGCGTTCGACGACCTCGGCGACTACGAGTTCCTCGACCGCGAGAGCCGGCAGGAGCTGGCGATGCTGACCGCCGCCCTCGACGCCGACACGGACGAACTGCTCCGGCGGGCGGTCCACCTGCTGTTCCAGTCCACGACGGACACCGGCCGCCTCGACTTCCACCTGCGCTCGACGTACGACGTCACCTACGACGAGTACCTCTCCGGGATGACGTACGGCGAGATGACCGGCGCCGACCAGTTCGCGAGCGGCGACGACGACCGGCGCTACCAGTTCTGACGCTCCACCGGGCCGAAGCCGACCGGCTTAAATCCCCGCTACCCCCAGAACGACGCATGCGACAGCGAACGCGACGAGACGTGTTGCGCGCGACCGGCGCCGTCGGGCTGACGGCCGCCGTCGCTGGCTGCCTCGGGAGTGGGGACAGCGAGGACGTCGAGGCCCTCGACGCCCCCGACGGGACGGAGGTCGTGGAGGTCGGGCCCGACGGCAACAACAGCTACGCGCCGGACTCGCTGACCGTCGCGCCCGGGACGCCCGTCCGCTTCGTCTGGCTCTCCGGCGGCCACAACCTCGCGGTCACCGGCCAGCCCGCCGACGCCGAGTGGGCGGGACACGACCCGCTGGAGAGCCGCGGGTTCTCCCACGAGCACACGTTCCAGGTGCCGGGTCGCTACGAGTACGTCTGTACGCCCCACCAGGAGTTCGGGATGCGCGGCGTGGTCGTCGTCGAAGCGGAGGAATAGAGCGAGGCGGTCGCGGTCTCAGGTGACGTTCTCGGTGTTGACCTTCGAGGAGCCGGCGAGGCGGACCTCGCGGTCGGTGAGCGAGTCGAGGAACACGTCCATCGCGACGTCGATCTCGCGCTCGGTCACGTCCAGTGGCGGGAGCAGCCGCACGGTCTGGTAGCCACAGCCGAGCAGGAGCAGTCCGCGCTCCAGGCACGCCTTCACGACGGCGTCCCGGCGCTCCTTCGTGTCGAACTCGACGCCGAGCATGAGGCCGTTGCCCCGGACGTCGGTGACGAAGTCGGGTGCGTCGTCGGCGAGTACCTCCTTCACCTGGCGGCCACGCGCTCGGACGTTGTCGAGGACGCCGTCACTCGTGATGGCGTCAATGGTCGCGACGCCCTGTGCGGCCGCGACGATGTCGCCGGCGCCCCACGTCGAGGAGAGCCGTCCGGTCTCCGACGGGAAGAGGTCCTCGTTGGCGACCGTCGCGCCGACGCGGAGGCCCTTCCCGGACGTGATGACGTCCGGTTCGAGGGAGGTGTGGTCGACGCCCCACAGTTCGCCCGTGCGGCCGAGTCCGGCCTGGATCTCGTCGGCGACGACGGGGATGTCGTAGGTCTGCTGGATGTCGACGATGTCGTCGACGAACGACTCGTTGGGGACGCGGTAGCCACCCTCTCCCTGCTGGGGTTCCACGATGACGTAGGCGACCTCCTCGGGGTCGATGACGCCGCGCTGCGGGTGGAGTTTGTCCGCGATGACGTTGCCGCCCGGGCCGTTGGTCTTCCAGCCGCAGTCGCAGTCGCCCCGGCAGGAACAGTAGGGAGCGGAGACGACGCCACCGATCTCCGGGTAGCCCCTCCGGTGGACGGTCTTCGAGCGGTTCAGCGAGAGCGCGCCGAGCGTGCGCCCGTGGAACGCGCCGTCGAACGTGAACGCGCGGTGGCCGCCCTGCGCGTAGCAGATCTTGATGGCGTTCTCGACGGCCTCCGCGCCCGTGTTCGAGAGGAAGACGGTGTCGAGGTCGTACTGTTCGGTGATGTCGGTGAGGCGGTGGAGCAACTGCGTCGAGGTGTCGAACTCGGGGTCCTCGGGCGGCCAGCCGCCGCTCGCGTAGAAGTCCTGGCCCGCGATCTTCAGCGGGTCGACCAGGTCGAACTCCTCGAGGCGCTCCGTGATCTTCGGGTTGTTGTAGCCGAACGGCGCGGCCGCGACGTGGCTCGTGAAGTCCATCAGGACGTTGCCGTCCACGTCGGTGCAGAACGGGCCGTCGGCCTCCTCGGTGATGTCCCAGACGAACTCGTAGACGTACGTGCTCGGGGCGGCGTGTTCGTGGTGGTAGTTCACCCACCGCTCGGCCTTCTCTCCAGGCAGGCTTCGGACGCTTGGCTCTGCAGTGTCCCGGTCCATGGTATGCATTGTCGGCGCCCCTAGTAAAAGGCGTTCGTTCCGGTCGCGGCAACAGTTACGACGCGACGACGGCCGACGCGACACCGCCTGCAGCCAGCAGAGCGGTGCTGTAGGCGGCGACCCGCCACGCGAACCCGCGGTTCGAGCTGGTCGCCGTGAGCGCCACCTTGACGCCGATCGAACTCGCCGTCGCGAGCAACACCGCGACCGTGGCCGCCTGCGGGGAGATAGCACCCGTGCGGTAGAGCACGACGGCGGACGTCGTCGCGCCGGCACTCGACACGAGCCCGGAGACGAACGCGGTGACGTAGAGACCGGTCGACCCGAACTGGGTCTGGGCGAGGCCGCCCGCCACGACGACGACGAGGAACATCGCGCCGAAGCCGAGTGCGTTGCGCATCGAGAACGGGCTCTCGAGTTCCATCTCGACGCGCTCGGTCCAGTCCGCCGAGAGGGCCGCGACGGCGATGCTCCCCACCACGATGACCAGCAGGGGGATGGTCCCCTCCAGCAACACCCCGGCGGAGAGCGTGAACACGACCACGATGAGGAGGTTGCGCAGCGCCATCGCGGCGTTCGCCAGCAGGACGCCCGCGACTGCGTACGACGCCGCCTCGCGGTGCTGGCTCACGTGGTCGAGCATCGTCCCGACGACGGCCGTCGATGACGCGAGGCCACCGAAGAAGCCCGTGACGGCGATGCCCCGGCCGCCGTAGGTCTTCACGATGACGTAGTTGAGGATGCCGATGCCGGCGACGAAGACGACCATCAGCCAGACGACCCGGGGTTCGATCTCGACGGCGTAGGCACCCGACCCGAGTTCGACAGACCCCGGCGGGAGGACCGGGTAGATGACGAACGCGAGGATGGCGAACTCAGTCGTCGAGCGCAGTTCCTCCCGGGAGAGGTCCCACGCGAACCCGTGGAGTTCGCGCTTGAACACGAGCAGGATGCTGCTGGTGACGGCCACGACGGTCGCGGGCAACACCTCGCCGAGCGCGACCAGCACGCCGACGCCGTAGGCGAGGAGGATGCTCACCGCGGTCGTGAGGTGGAGCCCCTCCTCCTCGTCCTGCAGCCCCGACAGCATGAGGACGCCGGCGAGGACGATGACGAACAGCGCGCCCGCCCCCGAGAGGTACGGCGGACAGACCGCCACGTCGGCGGTGCAGCGCTCGGTGTCCACCATTGTGAAGATGGTGCCGAGGACGCTGACTAGCGCGAACGTCCGGATGCCCGCGGCCTTCTGGGACCACTCGCGTTCCAGGCCGAGGAACAGTCCGAGCGCGACGGAGAGCGCGATACGGACGATGCGGCTGTCCAGGGGCGCGTTCGCGACCGCGTCTGCGGCGGGAGACACCCCCGAACGTTCCACGGGCCCGGACAAAAGCCTAGTGGCACTGACGTGGGAGTCGAGAGGGTCGTCGCCGTGTCGCGACGGGAGACGCGTCGGCTCCGCGAGGTGGCGACGAACTCGACCGCGAGCTACCGGCGTTCGAGGCGGGTCCCGTCGCGCGGGCAGTAGTCGAAGTCGGGGTTCCGGCTACTGAACCCGCACTGGGGGCAGGTCCAGGTCGGCGGTTCGGTGCTGTCGCCACGACTCCGGAAGAGGAACGGGACGAACGGGACCGCGAGGAAGAACAGTGCGACGTCGAAGACGTACCAGATGATGGCACTGACGAGGAGACTGAGGACGACGCCCGCGACCGCGGTGGCGAGACGGGCGGAGACCACGGCTACTCGAGGTCGACGTACTGTGTCTCCCACTCGCGGCGTGCGCTGAGTTCGCGGCGGCCGCGTCGGGTGAGCGTGTAGTAGTTCGTCCGCTGGTCGAGTTGGCCCTTGTCCACGAGCCCCTTGTCGACGAGGGTGTCGAGGTTCGGGTAGAGTCGCCCG
Source organism: Halobacterium wangiae (assembly GCF_021249345.1). NCBI lineage: Archaea > Methanobacteriati > Methanobacteriota > Halobacteria > Halobacteriales > Halobacteriaceae > Halobacterium > Halobacterium wangiae. The sequence continues at coordinate 383,588 of NZ_CP089588.1, forward strand.
TGGTGGATCTCCGACTCGTAGTACTCCTCTAGTTCCTCCTTGATCGCGAGTCCGTGGGGCTCTTCGAGCCCCGAGACGACGTACAGCAAGTCCCGTTGAAACCCTGTCAAGTCGTGCATATGTTTCGTACTCGGTAGAAATTCTCTCTGCGAAAACATAAGCGTGGTGGGTCGATACCGACCTCGCCCCGAGGGGGAACAAATTTCGTGTGGTGACATGTCCGTCGTCGCACTTATGCATCCGACGACCGTACCGGGACGCATGCCCGAGGAAGTACTCTTCGTGAGCGAGCACCGCCAGACTCGTGGGGACGTCGCAGCCTACCTCCGCACCGTCGCGGACAAACTCGACGGCGACGCCGCGCTGACGCTCGCCGACGGCGATCAGTCGGTCGAACTCGAACCGCCCGCGGAGGTCGAGTTCGAGGTGAAAGTCGAGCGCGAAACCGGCTCCGGCCCCGACGAGATCGGTCTGGAGCTAGAACTCGAGTGGGACGACGTGGACACGGACGAGGTCAGCGGCGACGAGGGGACGACCGGCCTCGACATCTCCTGAAGCGGGACGGAAGCGACGCTGGTCGCTCCCGGTGACAGTACTGGCGGCAGCCCTGGCTGCCGAACGTGATGCAACGGAAAAGGTTGCGGAGCCGGAACGTCCGGCCCCGCAGCCGCCCTGAATTGGTCCCCGCTGACGCTTCGGCCCTCCAAAGCGAAGCGTCACCTGATGCAAGACGCGGCACGATAATAAATCTATCCCCAGACCCCATTTGTGCCGCTACATGTGTTCCTCCTCCAGTACCCACCCGAGGGCGCGGCGGTAGTACGTGAACATCTCCCGGACGCCCTCGTGGTTCATCTCCTCGGACTCCAGTTCTTCGACCAGGAACTCGTACTGCTTGCGGACTTCCTCCTCGTCTCTCATACGCTGGCCTACCGCCTGCAGGCGTATCAATCTCCGTGCAGACGAGTAGATTCAATAGCGGTCCACGGGAACTCGGGGACATGGCAGACGACCTACATCGTGGTCTGGAAGGCATCACCGTCGCGGAGACCAGACTCTCCAGCATCGACGGCGAGAACGGCGTGCTCGTCGTCGGAGGGTTCCCCCTCGACGAACTCGCACCCAATGCCACCTTCGAGGAGACCCTGTTCGTCCTCTACGAGGACCGCCTCCCGACCGAGAGCGAACTCGCCGACTTCCAGTCGGAACTGGCCGACAGCCGGCGGGTCCACCCGGACGCCATCGACACCGTGGTCGACGCCGCCGAACGCGGTCTGCCCGCGATGGACGCCGTCCGGATGGGCATCGCCGCGGCCTCCCTCACCCGGGACGGCGAGGAGGACCCGCACACCGACGCGAAGCTCGCGGTCGCACAGTTGCCGACCGTCGCCGCCGCGTACTGGCGCGCCCGCGAGGGCGACGACCCCGTCGAACCCCGCGAGGACCTCGGCCACGCCGCCAACTACCTCTACATGCTCGACGGCGAGACCCCGAGCGAGGAGCGCGTGCGCGGCCTCGAGACGTACCTCAACTCCGTCGTCGACCACGGGTTGAACGCCTCGACGTTCACCGCGCGCACCATCGTTTCGACGGAGTCGGACGTGATCTCCGCGGTGACGGGTGCGGTCGGCGCACTGAAGGGGCCGCTCCACGGCGGCGCGCCCGGCCCAGTCCTCGACATGCTGCGGGACGCGCAGGCCGCCGACGACCCCGCCGACCTCGTCCAGGAGATCCTCGACTCGGGCGAGCGCGTGATGGGGTTCGGCCACCGCGTCTACGACGTCCGGGACCCGCGCGCTGCCGTCCTCCAGTCGGCCGCCGAGGAGTTCTACGCCGGTCGCGAGGAGCGCGCGTTCTTCGAGGCCGCCCGCGAGTTCGAGGACGTCGCCGTCGACGTGCTCGCCGAGCACCGCCCGGACCTCCGGTTGGAGACGAACGTCGAGTTCTACACCGCCGTCCTGCTGAACGGCGTCGGCGTGCCGAAGGAACTGTTCACGCCGACGTTCGCGGTCGCCCGCACCGGCGGCTGGACGGCCCACTGTCTCGAACAGCTAGAGAACAATCGCCTGATCCGGCCGCGGGCCGCCTACGTCGGCGAGAACGACCGCGAGTGGACGCCACTCGCGGACCGGTAGGTCACAGTCGTCACTCCGCTCTGCGGACTCGAACCCCGGAACGGAGCGTCGCTCAGCTCGGGGTGACCTGCTCGCAGCCGATTTTCGTGCGGGCGTTCACGACGCCCGGGCCGGCTCTCTCGAGTGACGTCCCGTCAGACGCCTCGAACGACTTCTCGAACCCCTGGCTCGGGCTGTCACAGGCCGGGTTCTCTCCGGTCGCCGCTGCCGGCGCCACACCCACGCTGCCGACTACCAGCGCGAGGACCAGTCCCACCACTACAGCGTTCGTCGAGTTCATCGTTACACGTTGGCTCGCCAGACGGTTAAGGATTCGCTGGAACGCCGGGAGAGTGGCGCGTTCGGCTCCACTGTGCCCGACGAGAGAGACGGACTGGACACCGACGTGGTGCCCGGAGTCACTCGTCCGCCGACCCCGCCCTCCCGGAGTCGAGCGGCCGGAGTTCGATGCTGCCACCGCTGCTGACGGTGGCACGGAACCCCTGGCAGTTCACGGTCACCTCGACGAGGCCCGGTGGTGACTGGAGGACCTCGTCCAGCGCCTCCGTGTCGAAGCAGTCTCCGAGGGGAGCCAGCGCGAGCGAGTCGATCCCCTTCGCCTGCGCGACCGCCTCCACGAGGGCGAGAGACGGCTGGTCGCTATCCATCTCGTCGACAGTCCAGTGCGTCTGGCGGTCCGCGTCGTCCGACACCGAGTCGTTATCGTCGCGATTCGGGACCACGGATTACGCGTTGACGCCCTGCGGGCTGTCGTTGCAGTCCCGGAGCGGGCTGAGCGTGAGCAACCCGTCGTCCCGGACGGTCACGTGGTGCCCGTGGAACTCGAAGGAGAGTGTCCCGTCCGCGTTCTGGCCACCGACGTGGTCGTCGAGGACGGCCGGGTCGACGGTGTAGTACAGCGGACGCATCTCCAGGGGGCCGTCGTCCGTGAGCGAACTGAGCGCGAGGACGAGAGTGGTGCTGACCGCCCAGGGGCTGTCGTGCTCGTGGCGCACCTCGTAGACACCCGTCTCTGGATCGAACTCCGGTCGGACGTCTGTCGTGTGGGTTGACAGCATGGCTGAATTGGAACTGAGTAGCCGCTTCGTGTACTTGTATTCGCCGTTTCAGGAGTGGAATAGAATCCACGCGGTGGACGGCTGCCAGTCCTGGGTCCCGTCGGACCCGTGGTTGCCAACCCACCGCGGGGGACACGCGCAATCCGTGGGACAAACCCGGGCCGTGAGAGCAGCGGCGGGTAGCAAGGCTGGCGGCCCGCTCCGCTCGACGGCGGGTCCAGCGCCGAAACCGGAGCGTCGGCAGGACTACAGTGACACTGGGTCCGCGTCCGAGATGTGCCGAGAGTAGACGTCCTCGGCCCACGCCACGGCGGCGGGGTCGTCGCACTCGACGAGGATCTCCGCGTTGCTGTTGGCGTTGTGTGCGGCCATCCCGACCTTCTCCTCGGAGATGAACAGCTCGAAGGGGAGCCCGTCGTGGGCGTAGACGTCGAAGTTCCCAGTGGTGATGGTCTCGTAGGCTTTCTCCGGGTACTCCGCGAGCATGATCTCGATGACCTCCCTGTCGAATATCGCCTCGATCTCCATCCCGTCCATCATCTCGCGGTAGCCGACGTCGACGTAGACCGGCGAGATGACCGTCGAGAACATCCGGAGCCGTTCCGCGTCCTCGATGAACTCGATGATCCGGTGGATCGTGGCGTGGGGCTGTCTGGCCTTCCGCCGGACGACCGTCGCGTCGGTGAAGTACTCGACGGGGACGGTGCCGGCGTGACCGTCGATGGAGTTCAGGAACTTGTCCAGTGAGAGCGCGGCGGCCGTGTGAGTGCCGAAGGCCTCCGTCTCCTCCGTGACCATGGTGCCGACGCTGGTCAGACGGTACTCGCCGCCGGACTCCTCGACGAGGTCGCGGTCCTCGAGGGAGTTGATCGCCCGGTGGAGCGTCGACCGGGACATGTCCACTGACTCCAGGAGGTCGCTCGTGGTCGCCGACCCCGAGCGGAGCGAGCGCAGGAGTGGTCGTCGTCGGACCACTTCCAGCAGGAACTCGTCGATATCGTCCGGGGAGACGCCGTCCTGCGGGCAGTGGTCCAGTTCCTCTGCCGTACCCCCCTCCTCGCGACTGTCGTCGACGAGGTCGGTCCCACCGTCGGCGACGAGGACGTCGTCTCGTGGTGTCTCGGCGGTCATTTCAGCCCCCTGCTCATGAGGTGGTACTCCATCACCGTCTCGATGCCGTCGAGGTACGAGCCGACGTCGACGGACGCCAGTTCCCCCTCGAACTCGCGTGCGGCGTCACGTTCCTCGGTCCACTGCCTGAGGAACACGTCCTCGACGTCGTGGTCGTGGATCGTCCCGATGATCGCGCCGACCTCGTGTTCCCCGCCGTCCGCCCTGGACGCCCGCAGTTGCTCGGGCGAGACCAGTTCGTGTTCGAGCGCGTGCGCGACGACCCCCGAGGTGAAGTCCCCCTCGGCGACCTCGCGCTCCCAGGTGGTGACCCAGTTGCCGATCCGGACCATCCGCTGGGCGCGGTCGACCACGCGGCGGAGCGTCGCCAGGTCGGCCCGGTCGAACTCCGGGGAGTAGGCGAGGTCGACGTCGACGAACCCGAACAGCATCATGTTGTGTGCGTCGTAGGTCTGGACCTCGGACTCGGTGACGGCGTCGAGGTTCTGGTTCGCCAGGTAGGAGTAGTCCATCGCGTTGACGACCTGCTTCAGGTCGAACTGGACGATGTCCGCGAACTCGGCCGACCGCGGTCCGTCCCGCAGTCGCGCCGAGAACTGGTCCCAGACCTCGCTCGCGAACGCCAGGGCGTCGCGGTCGACGCCCTCGCGGGCGTAGTTCGTGGACTGGTGTTCGAACGGGAGTTTCGCGGCCTCGTCGAACGTCGCCCACTCCATGTGTTTCTCGGCGACGTCGTCGAGGACGCTCACGAACAGCAGGCCGAGCAGTTTGGCGTCCCGCGAGTGCTCGGCGTACTCGGGCGGGACAGTGGAGAGCGTGAACTTCGGGAAGAGGTGGTGCGCCCACTTCCAGAGGAACCGGTCCCGGTCGCCGATGAGCGTCTCGTAGCTGTCGACCAGGGGGCGGACGTGCTCGGGGAGTGGGTGGTTCTGGACGCGCTCGAGGGGAGCGCTCGACTGTTCGCCCGTCGGGGGCGCCAGTGGACTGTCTGTGGACTCCGTTTCTCGAGTGTTCATGGCTGTTCGTGGCGCTTGTCGGCCGCCTCGCTGGCGGCCAGCAGCGACTCCAGTGTCGCCGACTCGTGGTACTCGACGGTGCCAGCGACGGGGTCGTAGGTCACGACCCCCGCGGCGTCCAGTTTCGGCAGGTGGACGTGGTGGAGGTCGGTCGTGACGCGGACCCGGTGTGTTCTCGGTCCCGTCGTCGGGTACTCGCTCTCGACGGCGATGGCGAGCAGTTCGTCGAACGGTACAGCCCCCCGGGGATGTGCCGCGAGATACGAAACGACGGTGCGGCGACGCGCACTCGCGAGGAGGCGGTGCAACTCGTCGATCGGGATATCCCCGTCCTGGGGCTGGCTCTGCCCGCTGACTGGGGACACGGGAGTATCCCTCCCGGTGGGACTGTCGTCACTCATGCGACTCTGGGCAGACTACGGAAGGGGATAACCCTTCTCTGTAGGTCTGGGCTACTTCCGCCGAGAACCGCGGAAAGACGACCTTACTCGGCCGTTCGGGGCAGTCGACAGTGACCCGTAACCCGCCTCTAGACGCCGGCGAGCGGTCCTCCACACCGCGGTCGGTACGGCGACGGTCCGGCGGGCGCGTTCGACGCCGGGCGGGTCAGTTCCGGTCCAGGCGGCTGAGTCCGTGCCAGATGGCGTTGACCATCCGTTCCTCGCCGTCGCCGTCGGCGTCGTCCCAGCCACGGGCGAGGGCGTCCGTCAGGGCGTCGAGGTCGTGGTTCTCGAAGTTGTTCATCCCCCGGAATGCCTCCAGGGAGTCCCGGGCGTCCCCGTCGAAGTCGGCGGACGGCTCGCCGTCGTAGAAGCCGAGGTCGGCCAGCGTGCGCTGGACTGCTTCGGCGGTTGCGCCGTCGAGGTCGACGAACTCCTCGGGGTCCTCGCGTTCGAGCAGCGTGATGTCGTAGATGCGGAACACGCGCTCCAGTTCCGCGATGGGCGTCTCGTGGTCGTCGACGCGCACGTCGATCCAGCGGTCGTTCTTCCCGTCGTAGCCGCCCTCGGGCTTGGCGACGTACAGCGCCGCCGACTGCTCGCCGCGCTGGTCGCCGCCCGCCTCGTTGCCGGCGTAGAGGGCGGCGATCAGCTTCTCGGGGAGGCCGCCGTCTGTCTCCTCGAAGGCGTCGGCCATCGCGTCGACCGTCTCGCGGTTCTCGAGGATGTTCCCCTGGACGGTGTACTGCTCGCCCTGCCGGTCGCTCGCGTGGTCGAAACACTCCTCGCCAGTGAACGCCGCGACGGAGCCGTCCTGCCCGACGACCCCCACCTGGCGCTGCTCGGCGTCGTCGTCCTCGCTCGTGAGGCGATCGACGACCTCCCCGGCGGTGTGGCCCTCGCGCAGGAGGTCGAGGCCGTCCGGGCCGTAGGCGACGTTGGCGAAACTCTGCGTGGCGACCGCGCCGGCGTCCGCGCTGACGAACGGGACGACGGCGCCGACGCCGACGAACTTCGACTGCACGGCGACGCCAACGGCGTCCGTCTCCGGGTCGCGGGCGACGATAGAGAACGTCATGCGCGTCGGGTCGCCCGCCGCCGCCAAAAGCCTACGGCTCGTCCACCCCCATTGCCGCCACCTTGCGTGCCGTCAGCGGCTGTCGGCTCGCGAGTTCGCAGGCGAACCCGGGATGTTCGACGAGGTGCCACAGCACCATGTGGCGGCGGCCCGCAGTGAGCCCGCTCGCCGAGAGGTCCTCGGCGGTGAACTCCTCCGGGAGCCGGTCGAACAGCCGTCGCAGGCACGCGAAGCCGTCGAACACTTTGCGGTTGCCCGCGGAGTCGGCGCCCCGGCGTGCCACGACGTAGCTGCCGTCCGCGCGGTGTTCGCCCGTGGTGTTGAGGAACACCTCGCGGGCAGTCAGTGCGTCCTCGAGGGAGTCCCGTAGCTCGTCGGCGTCCTCCCGCGAGAGAAGCAGTTCCTCGCCGTCGACAGTCAGTACGACCCGGTCGCCCCGTCGCGTCGCCGTGAGTTCAGGCGAGCACTCGGATTTCTCGACCAGCCACGTCACCGTGGCTTACTCTATCCTCGGCGGCCGGAGTCTGTAGCGGTTGACTCGGCATCGTACACTCTGGTTTCCGGGATTCGTACATAAGTCCGGCGGTGGTACAGACGTGACCGAGTACCATTGCCCTCCACTGGCACGTGCACCGGGGAAACACACTTGTCGCGCCACTGGGATGAACGCTCGATGCCCTACTGTACCGCCTGTGGACGGGACGTAGAACCGTCGCTCGACTCGTGTCCCGACTGCGCGACGGAGCTCCGCGTGGGGTCTGCAACGACCGAGGACGAGACACGAGCGGGCCGAGAGAACACCGGGAATCGCCGACCGGCCGAGCAGTCCACGTCGTGGTCGCGCGCGAGGCAGGTGGCTACTGTCGGTGCCGTCGTCGGCATCGCCGCGTCACAGCTCACCTGGTTCCGGGTGAGCGAGCCCGCTGTCCAGCTGTCCGTCGTGGGAACGGACGGCGGCGGGATGTGGACGCTCGCCGCCGCCGCTATCGTCCTCGCGCTCTCGGTCAAGCAGTGGGAGCACAGGGGCCACGTCGCGACAGTCGCCCTCGGTGCTGGCGTCGCCGTCTACGCGCTCGCCCTCGTCAACGACCCCTACTTCGGGAACTCCCTGGGCGCGTTCGCGGAGAGCGGCGCCGGACTCCTGGTCTACCAGGTCGTCAGCAACCCGCCGAGTGGGTACTCTATCGGGTTGCTCCTGGAATCCATAGCGCCTGCCGAGGGCGTCTACTGGACGGCCGCGGCCGGCGCCGCGATGGCCTGGGGTGGCGGCCGCGAACTGCCGGCCGACGGCTGACGAACGCGTTCTGGACGGAGTGGATGTCGTGCGGCCCGGAGTCGTACTGACTTCGGTGTCCCGACGAGTATCGAATCGCTAGACGGCCCGGAATCAACTGTGGCAAACTACTATCCGGTAGTTGCCCGAACGTCTGGGCATGAGTGAGGACTCCGGCAGGGAGGTCGTTCACCGAGAGCTGGACCCGGAGCGGGGCGAGCCGAACGTACAGATCGCCGAGATCGTCGCCGAACTCAAGGACACGGACGCGTCCGAACTGACGAACATGTACAGCTGTATCGACCACACCATCGACCACATCTTCTCGAACCCGCCGTCGCCGGAGGCGGACGTCGAGGTCAGGTTCAGCTACGAGGGCAGTCGCATCACGGTCGAACAGAACGGGACCGCAACCATCGAACAGCGCCAGTAGCCGGCTATCGCCTGGTGGCTGGCGCCGACGCCGTCACTGGAACCCGCGTCCGACGTCGTCCTCGTCGACGAGGTCGTCGAGTTCCTTGTCGAGGAGTTCGTCGGCGTCCGCGAACTCGTCGGCGAGGTCCTCCATCCGGTCGGGCCGGCCGTACGGGTCGTAGTCCATCGGGCCGAACGCCGGACTGTCCAGTGCCCCCATCACGTCCTCGAAGAACGCGTCGGGCGTGGTCGGCGCGTCGGCGTGCGCCTGCACGACCTGTTCGAGTTCGCTCACCTTCTCCTCCGCTTCGTCCTCGTCCTCGATGGCCTGCTGGACCGCGAACCGGCCGGCGTCGTCGTCGGGCAGGAAGTCCGCGAGACCGTCGTCGACCTTCCGGGCGACGCGCGCCCCCACCCCACGCACCTCGAAGGGGTTCTTCGCGTACGTCTTCAGGTGGTAGACCCCCTGCGAGGGGTGGCCTAGGTAGAAGTCCTCGCCGACCCCCGAGGCGCGGTCGCCAGCCACCGCTCGCCAGTCGTCGGGGTCGGCGCCCGAGTCCACCACGTCCGAGACGATGTCCTCCCAGTCCCGTACTCGCATCGTGTCTCCCTATTCACGGCGTGGCCTTAAGCAGTCGCTTCGTCAGTCTTCGTTGCCTGAACTGGATTTTCGACCCTTCTAGTGTCGTTTACTCCCGAAAGCCCTCAGCGCGCACGACTCGGGCGGCTCGCTGCGCGCGTCACTCGCTACCGCTCGTTTCCGTGCTTGTGTCGGCGTGCTTCCCGTAGCCACTCGCCCCCTCCTGGGAGTCAGAGCTGCTACGTCCAACGAGGCCAGCGGGTCCGGCTCCCGTGACTAGGAGCGACACCGTTATTCGACGTCCCTCCCACACCTCCTCCGTGAACGTCCGGGGCGAGGTCACCGACGTCGGCGAGACCAGGTCGGTGAGCACGCAGTACGGCGAGCGCGACATCCTGGAGGTGCGCGTCCGTCCACCCACGGAGGCCGACTCGGTGCAGGTCACCCTCTGGGGGAAGTGGACGGAGACCGCCGACTACCTCGAACCGGGGATGGAACTGCTCCTGACCGAGGCGGAGGAGCGCGAGTGGAACGGCGAGACGCAGTACGCGACGTCGAAGGAGTCCTACGTCGTGGTGGAGCCGGACTTCCTCGTGGACGTGACGAACATCCGGTCGTTCGTGCAGTGTCCGCGGCTCTACTACCTGAACAAGCTCTCGGGACTGCCGCTGAAGTACCCCGTGACGAAGGGGACCATCGTCCACGAGGTGTTCGGCGACCTGCTGCGCGGCCGGGACCTCGACGACGCCATCGACGAGCGCGTCGACGAGGCGGGCCTCGAGTTGGGGCTGCTCGGCCGGGACCGCGAGGAGGTGGAGGCGGACGTGCGCGCGAACGCGTCGGCCATCGAGGGGTGGCTGAAACAGGGCCACTTCGCGGAGGACGGCGGCACGGAAGCGGACGACGACTGGCAGGCGGGCGACGACTGGCGCTCGGAGTACACGCTCATCTCCGAGCGGTTCGGCATCAAGGGGCGCTGTGACGCCATCCGGCGCGGGATGCCAGTCGAACTGAAGACCGGGAAGAACACGAACCGCGACCCGCGGTTCCACGACAAGGTGCAGGCCGCGTGCTACGCGCTGATGCTCGACGAGCGTGGCGTCGACGCCGACACCGGCACGCTGCTGTACACGAAGAACGCGGCCGTCGAGCGCGGCGAGGAGAGCGGCGACCTCTCGCCCGCCAAGGAGTTCTCCATCGGGAAGGGGTTCCTCGACTTCGTCGTGCGCCAGCGTAACCACCTCGCGGCAATCGAACACGAGGGCGAACCGCCGACGGGGTTCGAGGCGGACGCGAAGTGCGAGTACTGCTTCGAGCAGGACACCTGCATGGTCGTCTCCGGCCGCCTCGACCAGGAGTCGAAGGCCGGCCAGCTCGGCGAACCGCTCCCCGGGGAGGAACGCGACTACTTCGACGAGATATACGCGGCAATCGAGCGCGAGCGCCGCGCGGTCCACGACGAGTACCGCAAGCTCTGGGAGCAGACCCCCGAGGAGCGCGCGGACGACGACCGCGCGGTCATCGACCTTGAGCCCACGGGACGGGAGGAACTCGCGGACGGCCGGTGGCGGCTCACCGCCGACCGTCCGAGCAGCGCCGCGTCGAAGATCCGCGAGGACGACCGCGTGCTCGCCTCGGACGGCAACCCCGTCACCGGCACGGCGGAGATGGCGCGCGTCGAGCTGCTCGACGAGAATCAGGTAGTCGTCACCACCGACGAACCGGTCGAACTCCGGCGCCTCGACGTCTACCCCTCGGAGTTGAGCGTCGACCGGATGCTGACGGCCCTCCACGACGCGCTGCTGAAGGGCGACCAGCGCCGGAAGGACGTGCTGTTCGACCGCGCGGGCCCGGAGTTCGCCGACGAGGACCACGCGAAAATCGACAACAACGAGGCGCAGAACGCCGCGGTGAACCGGGCGCTGAACGCCGAGGACTTCGCGCTCGTCCACGGGCCGCCCGGCACCGGGAAGACGTACACCATCGCGACGCTCGTCCGGGCGTTCGTGGAGCGCGGCGAACGCGTGCTGCTGTCGGCGTTCACGAACCGCGCGGTGGACAACGCGCTGGAGGCGCTCCGCGAGCAGGGGTTCGAAGATATCGTCCGCGTCGGGACGTCGACGGGCGTCCGCGAGGACATGGAGGACCTGCGGCTGAACCAGTCCGGTGACCCCGCCGAGCGCGCGCGAGCACTGGAGAGCGCGGACGTGGTGGCCGCGACCACCTCGACGTCCGGCTCCCGCGTGATGCGCGAGCAGTCCTTCGACGTCGTGCTCGTCGACGAGGCGAGCCAGCTCACCGAACCGGACACGCTCGCGGCCATCAACCGCGGCGAGCGGTTCGTGCTCGTCGGCGACCACGAGCAGTTGCCGCCGGTCGTCCGGTCGGGCGGTCGGCTCTCGGAGTCGCTGTTCCAGCGCCTCGTCGAGACCCACCCGGAGGCCGCCGTGATGCTCGACCAGCAGTACCGGATGAGCCAGCGCATCCAGGCGTTCTCCTCCGGGGAGTTCTACGACGGCCAGCTCCGCCCCGCAACGGCCGACGTCGCCGGCCAGACGCTCGCCGACGTCGGCGTGGAGACGGGTGGCGCGGTCCAGAACGGAGTGACCTTCCACGACGTCGAGGGGACCGACGACGCCCACGTCGACCCCGTGGAGGCCGAGCGCGTCGGTGACATCGTCCGGGAGTACGTCGACGCCGGCCTCGACCCGGCGGTCGTCGGCGTCATCGCGCCGTTCCGCGCGCAGGTCGCGGAGATCGGCCGCCGCGTCCCGGAGGGCGTCTCGGTGGACACCGTCGACCGCTTCCAGGGCTCCTCGAAGGAGGTCGTCGTCGTCTCGTTCGTCGCGACCGGCGCCCTCGACGGCCCCATCTTCGAGGACCACCGGCGCGTCAACGTCGCGCTCACCCGCGCGAAGAAGAGCCTCGTGCTCGTCGGCGACGAGACGGCGCTCCGGTCGGAACCGCTGTACGACCGGATGGTCGAGTGGGCGTCGCTGGACTGACTCAGTTCGTGACGACGAGTTTCCCGACGCTCTCCCTGTTCTGCATCGCGGCGAACGCGTCGCCGGTCTCGTCGAGCGGGTAGGTCTCTGCGACCTCGGGTTCGAGGCGTCCGTCCGCGACTAGGTCCACGAGCGTCTCCAGGTCGGCCTGCGTCCCCATCGTGCTGCCGATCACGCGCTTGTGGCCGAGGTAGAGGTCGGGAACGTCGATGGTGGACTCCGTTCCCGCGGTCCGACCGCAGACGACCATCCGACCGCCGCGGCGGAGGACGTCCAGGCCGACCTGCGTGTACTCGCCGCCGAGGTGGTTCAGTACCGCGTCCGGCGTCCCGATCACCGCGACGTCCTCGCGGATGGCGTCGGGGTCGGTCCCCTCGACGGCGTGGTCGAGGCCGAGTTCGGTCGTCCGGTCGAGTTTCTCCCGCGACGAGGACGTCCCGACGCTCTGTGCGCCGAACACGTCGGCGAGCTGGACGGCGGCGACTCCGACACCGCCGGTGACGCCCGGCACGAACACGAGGTCGTTGGGGCCGACCTGCGCGCGGCGGAGCATGTGGTGGGCGGTCATGTACGCCGTCGGCACCGCGGCGGCCGTGGTCGCGTCCACGGAGTCGGGGAGCGCGACGAGACGGTCGGCGTCCACCAGTGCGGCCTCCGCCAGGCCGCCGTGGTAGAGTGAGAAGTTCTCGCAGAGGTTCTCCGGCCCCTCGCGGCAGAACCGGCAGACACCACACGTCTCGTTCGGGCAGAGCACGACGCGGTCGCCGGGTTCGACGGCCGTCACGCCCTCGCCTACCTCGCGGACCGTCCCGGCGACGTCGAGGCCGCTGACGAACGGCAGGTCGTCGGCGTCGACCATCGCCGAGTCGCCCTCCAGAATCCAGAGGTCGTGGTGGTTGATGGCGCACGCTTCGACGTCGACGACCGCCTCACCGGCGTCGGCCGTTGGGGTCGGCTGCTCAACGACGGAGACGCCGTCCGGACCCGTCAGTTCGGTGAATGCTGCGACTCGCATCGACTCGACCTACGGCCGACTGGCGGATAGAGGTAGGGGCTACGGCAGGTCGCGGACTCGCGGGCGACCAGGAAGCGTCCTGCCGGGACCCCAGTCCTTTTTGCGACCCGTCCCGGACTGCTCCAGCAATGGAGGAGGCGAACGACTACGACGGCGTCCGGGAGGAGTCCGGGCTGTCTCCAGTCCCCGCGGAGGTCGACGCCCTCGCGTTCGACGAGCGACCCGACGAGGGGGCGGCGAGCGAGGCGTTCCAGGCGCTCGCCAGCGAGGTCCGCGTCGCGGTGCTCGTCCAGTTGGCCCGTGCGGAACACGACAGTTCGGGCCCCCAGTCGTTCGCAGAGATACAGGAACTCGTCGGCAGCGACAGTTCCGCGCGCTTCGCCTACCACCTGCGGCAGCTGGACGGCCAGTTCGTACAGAAGACCCCGGAGGGCTACGTGCTGACCCCCGCCGGGCGCCGGGCAGCGGCCGCCGTCCTGGCCGGTACGTTCACCGACGACGGCGACCGCCGCGCTAGCTGACGCCGCGTTCAGTTCTCACTCCGTCTCCGCGTCGAACGCCGCTTCGAGCCGGTCGTCGGCCACTACTTCGTACCCGTCCGCAGTGACGGTCGCCACCTCCACGTCGTCGACCGAGAGGTCCTCGACGGCAGTGTCGAGCCCCAGGAGTGCCAGGGAGAGCGCGTCGCGCTCCGTCAGGGGTGGGGCGTACTCGTCCTCGAAGCGCTCGATGGCGTCGCCCGCGCCGTGCCCGACCGCGTCGGCGCGCCACTCGCGGGTCGCCCCCGAGGGGTCGATCTCGAACAGCTGCGGGCCGTCGTCGTAGCCGCCGACGAGCAGCGCCGTCCCGTACGGGCGCGCGCCGCCGGTCTGCGTGTACTCCTGGAGGTGGTCGGCCACGCTCGTCGTCAGCGCGTCGACGCTCGCCGCCTCGCCGTACCGGACGTGTTCGTCCTGCGCGCTCCGGCGGGCGAGGTCTACGAGTCGGCGCGTGTCGGCCGCGTGACCGGCGCTCCCGATGGCGACGTGGTCGTCGACGGCGAACAGCTTCTCGACGCTACCCGGGTTCACGAGCGGCGACCGTCGAGGGACGTGGGAGGCCAGTACGACGCTGTCCTCGCCGCGGACCCCGACGACCGGGGAGCCCTGCTTCACCGCCTCGCGGGCGTACTCGACCTGGTAGAGTCGGCCGTCCGGCGAGAAGATGGTCGTCCCGCGGTCGTAGGCCTGCTGGTCGGCGTTCTGCATCAGGCCACCTCCGAGACGCCGTCGAACTCGTCGAACGCGACGCCCTCGCTCGTTATCGTGGCGACGGTGAGGCCATTCCCGCTGGCCGTGTCGCGCTCGCTGGCGCTGGCTATCGCCTGCGCGGCGACGCTCCGGCCCGCCTCGGCGGTCAGGTCGTCCTCGAAGTGCTGTTCGAGCACGCCGTACGCTAGCTGCATCCCGCTGCCGCCCGCGGCGTAGCTGTCCGAGAGGACGCCACCGCCGCCGTCGAGGCTGAAGACGTGGCCGCCGTCCTCGTCGACGCCGCCGAGCAGCGGCGTGACCTGGAGCGGGGCGCTCCGGAGGACGTTTCCCGCCAGCGTCGCGAGTGCGGTCATCGTCAGGTCCTCGCTCCGGCGGTTCTCGTAGAGGCGCGCCTCCGCCCGCAGCACCCGGACGAACTGCTGGATGTGGCCCACGGCGCCAGACAGTGCGGCGGCTGCGGTGGGGTGGAGCTGTTCGACCTTCTGCGTGCGCTTATTCGTGACGAGTCGGCCGCCGACGCTCGCCCGGCGGTCGGCCGCCATGACGACCCCGTCCGCCGTCGTGAGACCGACGACCGTCGTCCCCGTCTCCGCCACGCTGTCCTCGACGGGCGCCGGTGCGGCCTCGAGTGTCGACGGGTCTGCCTCGTGGATAGGCGGCCATCCCTGCCGTGGGTCCCGGGCCGTCGCCGTGTTCGACTGGTGAGTGTTCACCATGGGAGGAAAGCGGGACGCCACCCCCATAACTGTAATCTAAATTATATTTTAGTGCGGGGCGCTGTCACTCCCCCCACTCGTTTATGTCGTGGCCGCACAACTTCTTCGACGATGCAGGAACTCGTCTCCGAGGCAGTCACGAGGTCGCTGCTGGCACTGGCTGGTTCGGGCGTCGACGTCACCGTCGGCGAGGGACTCGCGGGCGGTGCCGTCGGGGCGTTCCTCACGACGCTCGTCGTCGGCGCCATCGCCGTCGCCGTATTCCCCGAGCGCACCGAGGCCCTGATGGAGGCCGTCCTCGACGACCCCGTCGGCTCGTTCGCCTACGGCCTCCTCGTCTCCATCGCGCTGTTCGTCGTCGCCGTGGTGCTCGTCCTCACGATCGTCGGCATCCTCGTCGCGATTCCGCTGCTGCTGGTCGCGTACGTGCTGTGGGCCGCCGGTGCGGCCGTCGCCTACCTCGCCATCGCCGACCGCCTGGTCGGCCACGAGGATGGCTGGCTCAAAGCGCTCCTCGTCGCGGCAACCATCAACGGCCTGCTCGCGGCGACGGGCGTCGGCGCCATCGTCGCCGTCTGTATCGGCATCGCGGGGTTCGGCGCCGTCCTCCGCCCGTACCTCGGCTGACACCGCTGGCCTCGTCTGCTACTCGTCCCCGACCTGCTCGCGCACGCGCTCGTGGAACTCCCGGAGCACGGCGTCCTCGTCGTCCGCGAGCACGACGTCGCTGGCCGACAGCGTGGCGAGGCCGAACGACAGCGGCGACGGGGACGTGAGCGACGTCTTCCGGATCTCCACCTCGCCGGCCTGCACGCGGGCCAGCACCTCCGTGACGCCCGCGAGGTCGAGTTTGTCCTCGACGAGTTCGCGGTAGGTCTCCTCGATGACAGCGAACTCCTCTAAGTCCTCGGCGAAGCCGAGCAGCATCTCGCTGGCGACCTGCTGCTTGCTCGCGGACTTCTCGTAGCCCTTGTAGCGTTTCAGGATGAGCAGCGCGCGCGTCGCGTTGATGCGGAAGTACCGCTTCAGGAGGTCCGTCTCGCGGAGCGCGCGCCGCAAGTTCTTGCGGGCGTCCGCCGGGTCGGTCTTCCGCAGGAGGCCCGTCACGTCGACCTTCCGGTTGAGCGGCATCGACAGCGTGAACCCGTTGTCCGCCACGGAGACGGCGACGTTCGCGTTCGCCTCGTTCGCACAGCGGTAGGCGAGCAGTCGCGAGAGACCGTCGTTGAACCGCCGGCCGTACGGCGTGCGGACGTGGTAGCGCCGCCGGTACTCGTCGCGGTCCTTCACCTCCTCGACGGCGATGCGCTCGGGCGTGCTCACGCTCTCCGTGCCCGCGTACGCCACCTGGTCGTCGTACATCCGGGCGAGCGCGCGGACGGCGTCCCCGTCGATGGGGAACTCGCGGAGCCACCGCCTGACCGCCGCGGGGCCGCCCGCGTCCATCTTCTTGAGGAGTTCGCCCTGGAAGCGCGCGATCTCGCGGCCCAGGTCGTAGGACAGCGGGAGGCGCTCGGAGAACCACGACGGCACCGTCGCGCGCTCGCTCGTCCGGTCGACGTACACCTTCGACCCGCGGCGGTAGCGGTAGGCGAACCGGTCGCCGCCGAGCACGAACACGTCGCCCGCCTCGAGCGTGTCGAGGTAGCCCTCGTCGAGCTGGCCGACCCAGTCGTCGTCGCCCCGGACGTAGACGTTCACAGTGAAGGAGTCCGGGATAGTCCCGATATTCTGGAGGAGGATGGGGCGCGCGAGTCGGCCGCGCTTCCCGACGAGGCGTTCGCCGACGTCGAAGTCGGGGTAGTGGTGTTCACCCTCCGGGGCGTCGTTCTCGTCGCGCCACACCTTCGCGTAGACGCGGCGGTCCTCGAGGCCGTCGTAGTCGGCGGTGAGGTAGCGCAGCAGCGTCTCGTACTCGTCGTCGCCGTACTCCCGGTAGGGGTACGCCGACCGCAGTGTCTCCAGCACCTCGCTGTCCCGCAGCGGCCCCTCGATGGCCATCCCGTAGACGTGCTGGGCGGCGACGTCTTGAGCGCGCTCGGGGATGTGGACGCGGTCGACGAACCCGCGCTCGGCCTGCCGGAGCATCACCGCACACTCGACGAGTTCGTCGCGGTCGAGCGCGATGACCCGACCCGTTACCGTCCGGCCGGGGCGGTGGCCCGCACGGCCGACGCGCTGGAGCAGGCTGGCGACGGACTTCGGGGAGCCGACCTGCACAACGAGGTCCACGTGGGGCATGTCGATGCCGAGTTCGAGGCTCGTCGACGTCGTGGTGACGTCCAGGCTCCCCTCCTTCAGCCGCCGCTCGACGTCCTTCCGACGGTCCTTCGAGAGACTGCCGTGGTGGCAGGCCGACCGCTCCTCCCCGACGATGCCGCGCTCGCGGAGGTTCTCCAGGACGCGCTCGGCGCCCGACCGCGTGTTCGTGAACACGAGCGTGCTCTCCGCGCCGCCGACGAGGTCACCGAGTTCGTCGTAGAACGCGTCGTTGATGGCCCCCGAGGAGGCGTTCACGAGGTCCGGGCGCGGACAGTGGAGTTCGAGGTCGTAGTCGCGGGCGAACCGGGCGTCGACGAGTTCGCAGTCCCGCGCCGCTCCCTGCTCGTCGAAGCCGACGAGGAACCGTGCGATGTCCGACAGCGGTTCGACCGTCGCCGAGCAGCCGATGCGCGTGAACCCGCCCGCCAGCCGCTGGAGGCGTTCGAGGCTCACCGAGAGGTGGGTGCCGCGCTTGGAGTCCGCGAGGCTGTGTATCTCGTCGACGACGACGTACTCGACGCGCTCCAGGCGCTCCCGGAACTTCGGCGAGTTCAGCAGGATGGCGAGCGTCTCCGGCGTCGTGTTGAGGATGTGGGGTGCCTCCTCGAGCATCTGCTGGCGCTCGTAACTCGTGGTGTCGCCGTGGCGGATGGCCTGTCGAACGTCGGTCTCCACCCCCCGGTCGGAGAGGTTGTCGGCGATGCCCTCCAGGGGTTCGGCGAGATTCCGCTCGATGTCGTTGGCGAGAGACTTCAGCGGCGAGACGTAGAGGCAGTAGACCCCGTTCTCGAGGCCCTCCGTGCGCTCGCGCTCGAACAGTTCGTTCAGGATCGCGGTGAACGACGCGAGCGTCTTGCCGCTCCCCGTCGGCGCCGCGACGAGCGCGTTCGCGCCCTGCTGGACGAGCGGAATCGCCTCGCGCTGTGGCGGCGTGAGACAGCCGCCGTCCTGGGTCGGCGGGCCGAACCGGTCGACCCACCACTCCCGGACCGCGGGGTCGAGGGCGTCGAGAATCTCGCGGTCGGTCGCGCCCGACCCCGCCAGCGCCTCCGACTCGGTCGCCATTCCTGTCGTCGTTGGGTCCCGGCCGACAAGTGTCTGACGCCGGTCGGAGTACGTGACAGTTACCCCGGGGCGGTCCGGGGTTCGACCGGCGCTCTCGCGACGGCGTAAGCCGACCGTACGTCCCCGTCCTCTCGGCCGTCCGAGAGTTCCCGTTCTGTCTCCACGATGCCAGCGTCAGAACCGCTCGCCGAGCACGTCCTCGGCTGGCTGCTCGAACGGCCGGCGCGCGTGCTCGCCCACCCGGTCGAGGCGAGCGACTTCGAGTTGCTCGCACACGCCGTCGACACCGACCGGGAGTAGCGTGCCGAAACCGTTACCCGGCGCGCAGTCCGGGGTTCGAGTATGCGACTGACGTTCCTCGGCACCGGGAGCGCGATGCCGACCGGCGAGCGGATGCAGACCGGGTTGCTGGTGGAGAAACCCGGAACTCGTCTGCTCGTCGACTGCGGCAGCGGCGTCCTCCACACGCTCTCCCGGACCGACGTCGGCTACGAGGGCGTGGACACCGTCCTGCTCACGCACCACCACCTCGACCATGTCAGCGACCTGCTCGTCCTGCTGAAGGCGCGCTGGCTCGCCGGCGAGGAGTCCCTGACCGTCGTGGGACCGCCGGGGACCGAGGACCTCGTGACCGACCTGCTGGACGTCCACGACTACCTCCAGGGACGCGTCGACCTGACGCTGCGCGACGTCGAACCGCCGCGCTTCGAGGTGGCGGGCTTCGACGTCGAGGCCATCGAGACGATCCACTCGATGGCCGGCTACGCGTACAAGTTCGACGGTGAACTCGTGTTCAGCGGCGACACGGAGGCCCTCGACGGGATGGCGGCGTTCGCCGAGGGCGCGTCGGTGCTCGTCCACGACTGCTCGTTCCCCGACGAGGTCGACGTCGCCAACCACCCGACTCCCACGCAGTTGGGTGCGTCGCTGGTCGACGCCGACGTCGACGACCTCTACCTCACGCACCTCTACCCGCACACGGACGGCAAGCACGACGAGATGCGAGAGTCGATAGCGCGCCACTACGACGGCGACGTGACGTTCGCACGGGACGGGCTCGAAATCGAGATCTGAAGTGATCGCTAGCACGGTTCCCATCCGCAGCCAGAGTCTCGACGTAGAACAGAACAGTCGGTACGTCGGACTGTGCGGGTACTGTCTTTAGATATCCGACAATCACGAGCTAGAATTTCGGGAGAAGGCGCGTCGTAGCATGGGTGTGGTACTTACCGGTTCGCCACCTACCCACGTCGAGTACCGATGGCGGCATTCAACACCAGATCCGCGAACAAGATCAGTATCGTCTCGACAGTGATCGACGCGGCGATGGCGTTCGCCCGGGGGCGCAGAAAACAGGGTGTGTTGCTCCTCGGTGCCGCTGCACTCTCCACTCGTATCCCCGGTATCGGCACGGCTGTGTCGATACTCTCCCGGATCGTACAGCGGCTTCGCTGAGTCGGAACTTCGGTTCCCGATGCCGGCTGGGTGCGTGAGGAGTCCCCGCTGACGTGGTGCCAGCGCTACCGGAAGCGCAGCCCTGCTGTCGACTCAGTCCAGCCGGTAGCGCAGCACGGCCGCGATGCCGCCGAGGTTCCGGAGCTGTTCGCCGGGCGCGAACTCGTGGCTGAACACGGTGACGTCCCCGCCCTGCTGTTCGACGTCCGTCACGAGGTCGTTGACGTCGACGTCCCAGTCGCCCTCGCCCGCGCGCTCCATCCGCAGTCGCTCGTCGAGGATGAGGAGGGACTCCACCGCGCCGAACTCCACCGCCTCGGCCACCGCGTCGACGCCGTAGGCGGCCTTCCCCTCGGTGGCAATCTGCGTGGTGAGTTCGTCGATGAGCTCGGACTCCTCGGCGATGCGGGTCTGCTCCTGGACCTCCTCGACGGCGCCGCGCTTGAGCACCTCGTGGACGCCGCGGCCGCCCACCGCGCTCGTGTCCACCATCGTGATCTTGTCCTGCAGGTCGGGGTACTCCTCGGTGACGTAGGCGAGGGCGTCCTGTTTCGTGAACCCGGGGCCAGCGAGGATGATGGCGTCGGCTCGCATGCGCGCGAGCGCGTCGGCGAGCGTCGCGAACAGCTCGTCGCGACCGCGGTCGTTCTGTTCGCCCTTCCCGGTCGTCGCCGTGAACGACCCCTGTTCGTCGACGCCGTACTGCTGGACGACGTGGATGTGGGCCTCGCCCTCCTCGACCGTCGCGATGGCGACGTCCGGCTGGTCGGTGGCCTCGACGGCCTCGTTCA
The DNA here is from genome assembly GCF_021249345.1 of Halobacterium wangiae. NCBI lineage: Archaea > Methanobacteriati > Methanobacteriota > Halobacteria > Halobacteriales > Halobacteriaceae > Halobacterium > Halobacterium wangiae. Next base: position 404,272 of record NZ_CP089588.1, read on the forward strand.
GCCGTTCGAGCTGGTCGGGTTTCCAGTGCTTCTCGACCTCGATCTCCTCGCGGTCCTCGACGTTCAGCGTGTGGTGCATCCCGAGCTGGTCCTCCCGCGAGCAGTCCGCGATGGTGCCAGCGACCCGGAGACGGTTCGAGAACTTGTGGAACTCCACGTCCTCGACGTCGAGGGTGACGAACATGTGCTCGCGCTCCCCGCCCGTGTCCCGCATCTGGTCGTCGTTGCGCTGGATGCGGCGGTGGGTGTCACCCGCCACGAGGTCCCCGGGTTCGAGGACGTACGCGAGGTGCCAGAGGTCGTCGAGGCTCTCGGGGACGAGCGTGATGCGCTCGGCGCCGCCCTCGACCCGCCGGCGCTCCTTCAGTTGCATACGTAGGGGGAGTGGGGCGACGGTCAAGTGTCCTGCTACTCTCAGTTCGGCGAATATCTAGTTGAGAATTGCTCGCTCGCGAGACTGTATAGACTACCCAGAAAGCCCCGGGTGGCTGCGCTCCCGCGGCTCGCTGCGCGCTTCACTCCCTCGCGTTGCTCGGCCGTTCCAGTGCTTGCGTCGCCGGGGTTCGCGCAGCCACCCGCCCCTTTCAGTCCGCCTGTTGCTGGCTGGTCAATCAGTCTGGGTGGGGCTGAAAGGGGCGACCGTCTCGACTCCCGGGCCTCGTTGCGCTCCTCGGCCTTCGGCCTGCGGTGCTTACTTCGTCCGGGTTCGTCGAGACGGCTGGGGCTTTCTTGGTGTTATCACTATCTCACGCAGAACCAAAGCGAAAGCTACCGTGAACCAGCTCTAGTCCCGAATCCGACTCCCACCGGGGGGCATGTACTTCTGGATCTCGTCGGGGCTGGCGACCTTCCGGACGAACGACTGGTCGGCGAACCGCTCGCGGAACGTCCGGTAGATTCGCTTGGCGGCGTCGCCCTGCGCGTACCGGCCGGGTTCGAGTTCGACGAGCGTCTCCACCTGGTCGCGGACCGCCTCGATGGGGCCGCCGAGGACGCGGGTGTTCGGTTCGCAGGCGATGCCGACGGCCCACTCCGCGGGGAGGTCACGGAAGTACGTGCGGTCGCCGCGGATGGCGAACCCGCCCTTCTCCAGGTACTCGCCGCTCTCGGGTGTCTTCGACACCTGATCTGGGGAGACCATGTAGGCGTCGCCGGCGCCGCGGCCGTCCTTCCACACGGAGGAGCAACAGACCGCGAACTGGGCGGCCTGGCGCTTGCTCGCCTCGGGCACCTCGATGTCCTTGGAAGGTTCGCTCGGCGCGGACGTCTTCAGCACCGTGATGGGGCCACCGTGGGCCTGCGAGTGGAAGAAGCGGTCGTAGCGGTCCATGTACTTCTTCACGAGTTCCTCGTTCTGGTCGGCGTTCCGGCCGCCGAGCACGAGGAACCCCTCCGAGGTCCGGAACCAGCGGAACCGCTCGTACCACTGCTCCTGGTTCCGGACGGGAACGGACGACCGGGAGAGCCAGTCGACGTCCGCCATCTCGTCGTCCTCCGCCTCGTCCGGTTCGTCGGGTTCGGCCTCCCACTCCTCGCGGCGCCGCTTCGCGGCTTCGAGGTCCCCGCGGGTGTTCTCGATGGCTTGCCGGGCGCCCTCGCGTTTCTCCTCGATGCGCTTGGCCTCCGTGTAGATGCGGTCGGCGTTCTTCTCGACGCCCGACTCGGGGTCGAGTTCGACGGTGTGGTCCTCGATGCGCACGCGGACGGTCCCTTTGGACTCGTTGACCCCGAGGAAGACGTCCGCGCCGGGCACGTCGCCCGCGGCCTCCTCGAAGCGCTCGGCGATGTCCTGCCAGCCGTGGCCGGCGTCGCGGGCGTCCGCGACGACCCCGAGCAGTTCGTCGACGAGGTCGTAGTTGCCGTACAGCAGTTCGGCCTTCTCGCGTTCGGCCTCGGCCTGCTCCTCGAAGTCGTCGATGGCCTGCTGTTGCTGTTCGATGATGCGTTTCTGTTTCTCTATCTCCGCCTCGAAGTCCGGCCGCGAGACGGCCTCGCCGCTCTCCTCCTCCTCGGTGGTGTCGAGGTTCGTGAAGTAGTCGTCGAGGGCGTCGTTGAACCGGTCGAAGACGTCCGCCGGGAGCTCCTCGCGCTCGCGGAGCGGGATCGGCGTCACGTCGACGCGCTGGCCGCGGTTCGGCGCCCCGTCCTCGTCCTCACCGTCCTCTCGCTCGAAGTACACACGCGGGTCGAGTTCGCCCGCGCGGATGCCCTCGAAGAGGCGCGTGCTCTCGTCGTAGAGCACGCGGAACTCGTCTTCGTCGGCCTTCCCGATGTCCTTCGTCTTCTCGACACCGGCGCGCGTGCAGAGTTCCTCGGCGTAGAGGCCGCCGAAGTTGAGTTGCGTCGCGAGCGTGCGCACGAGGTCCGTGTCCGACTGGCACATCTTCGCCGCGAACGCCTCGAAGTCGAGGTCGATGGGGTTGACCCGGGCGCTCGGGAAGCCGTACTGAGCGCCCGCCGCGACCGTCCGGGACTGGAGACGCACGGTCTCCAGGCAGTCGACGACCTCGCCGTTCTGGTCGAGCACCGCGACGTTGCCGTCGCCAAACAGTTCCACGACGATGGTGGTGTCCTGGTCCTCGCGGCGGAACTCGAACTCGAGGATGCGGTCGAAGCCGTGCTGGCGCACCTCGTGGAAGTCCGCCCCGGAGAGGCGGTTGCGCAGCATCTTCGCGAAGTTCGGCGGCCGACCGGGGGCGTCCGGGACGTGCTCGGGGGCGGCGACGTGCGCGCGCTTCGTCTCGCCGACTTCGAGGAGGAGTTCGACCCGCCCGCGGTCGAAGTCCCGCATCTTCAGGCGGACGAGGTCGTCCCCGTAGAGGTAGGCCTTGTCGACTTTCGCCCCCTTGTAGTCGTTGAGTTCGGCCGTGAGGGCGACGAGGTCGACGCTCGTCAGCTCCCGCTTCTGGTCCATACCCTCGATTGACACGGGGCGGCCCTCTGCCTTACGGTCCGCTCTCGCCGCCGTCCACCTCCACGGTCAGGCGAGACTCACGTCCAGGTACAGCATCACGACCACGCCGAGCATCAGCCCCAGCGTCGCCACGCGCTCGTGGCCGTTGGAGTGTGTCTCGGGGACGATCTCGTCACTGATGACGAACAGCATGCCGCCCGCCGCGAACCCCATCGCGTACGGGAGGATGGCGCCGGAGATGGAGACCGCGTACGCGCCGAGGAGCACCATCGGGATCTCCACGAGCCCCGCCCGGATGCCCGTGAGGGCGGCGTACGTCGTCCGGTCGAAGCCCGCGTTCACGGCCGCGACGGAGACGGCCAGCCCCTCGGGGATGTTCTGCATGCCGATAGCGAGCATCAGCGCCAGTCCCTCGCCGACGTTCCCGCTGCCGAACCCGACGCCGACCGCCAGCCCCTCCGGCATGTTGTGGATGGTGATGGCGACGATGAACAGGAGCAGCGGCGCCAGGTCGGCCTGCGAGACGGTCTGGTCGGCGCGCTCGCGGCCGGTGATGAGGACGTGCACGTGTGGCACCCAGTGGTCCGCCCGGTCCAGCAGCACGACGCCGAGCGCGATGCCCGCGATGACCTCGTAGAGCCCGTTCTCGCCGCCGAACTCGATGCCGGGGATGATGAGGCTCGTGAAACTCGCTGCGAGCATCACTCCGGCCGCGAACCCGAGCGCGCCGTCTAACGAGCGCTGGGAGGGGTCACGCCACACCACCACGCTGAGCGCGCCGACGAGGTTCAGCCCGGCAATCACGACGCCACCGACGAGCGCTTGCATCACTGGGTCGGTTCCCGCGACGTCCAGGAACCACGCTTCGAGCATGGCGGACGGTGACGCCAGGCCACAATAAAGCCGCCTGTCGGACCGCGGCGTCACCGGCGACCGCGGCCGAGTCCGCTTCCGCAACGCATACTTTCGCCGACACGCTACGGCGACTATGACCGACTCGCTGTCCGTCCTCCTGACCAACGACGACGGCATCGACGCCCCCGGGATACGCGCGCTCTACGACCGCCTGAGCGCGGACCACGACGTCACCGTCGTCGCGCCGGCCGACGAACAGTCCGGCACCGGTCAGACGCGGACCTTCCAGGTGTTCGACTACGACGAACGCGACGTCGGCTACGCCGTCGACGGCACGCCCGCCGACTGCGTCGCGTTCGCCGTCGCCGGCCTCGACGTGACTCCCGACGTCGTCGTCTCGGGTTGCAACGACGGGCCGAACCTCGGCGCACACATCCTCGCGCGCTCGGGCACCATCGGCGCCGCGATGGAGGCCTCCTTCCTCGGCTACCCCGCTATCGCCGCCTCGATGTACGACTGGGCGTTCGACCCCGAGGGCGACTGGGAACCAAAGTACGACCAGTTCGAACTCCCCGCCGAGGCCGTCGCCGACGTCCTCCCGTCGTTCGTCGCCGGCGACCTTCTCCCCACCGCCGACTACCTCTCCGTGAACGCGCCCGCCACCGAACACGCCGACGACCCGGTCAGGCGCGTCACTCGACCCACCGAGCAGTACGAACTCCGGGCCGAGTTCACCGAGAACGGTGTCAACGTCGAGGACCGCTTCTGGCACCAGTTCCTCGAACGCGACGTCCCCGACCCCGCCGGCACCGACCGCCACGCCTGCGTCGACAACGAGATCAGCGTCACGCCGCTCACTGTCCCCCACACCGTCGCCGGCGGCGCGACGGTCGGCGGGTTGCTGTAGCCCGTCATCCGCTGTCGAAGGAGTCAGCGGGACAGACTCGGTCAGTGTTCTACACTCTGTCACGGATAGGTAACGCTCGGTAACCTGACCGCAACGACTATTCCGAAGAGAGCCGCACGACACTGTTCATGCCGCCTGACGAGAACCCCACCGTTGCGGACGCGTACGATACGTTGGCGGAGACGTACGAGACACAGGAGGAGGACCCGTACTGCGCGGACCTGGAGTTCCCTGCGACGACGGACCTCCTGCCGGACGTAGCGGATATGACCGTCCTCGATGCGGGCTGTGGACACGGTCGGTACGCCGAGTGGCTGGTCGAGCAGGGGGCGGACGTCGTCGCCGTCGACGAGAGCGCCGAGATGCTCGAACGGGCGGAGCGACGAGTCGGCGACCGGGCAGACGTACGTCGAGCGGACATCACGGAGCCACTCGCGTTCGCCGACGACGACGAGTTCGACGGTGTCGTCTGTGGGCTCTCGCTCCACTACGTCGAAGACTGGCGAGAGCCGTTCGCGGAGTTCGCTCGTGTACTCCGCCCGGGTGGATTCCTCGTGTTCTCCGCCCACCACCCGGTCGACGAGTACGTCGCGTTCGAGGCCGAGAACTACTTCGAAGTCGAACAGGAGCGGATGACGTGGTCGGCATCCGGCGAGGAAGTCGCGGTCCCGTTCTACCGCCGGCCGCTCTCCGAGGTCGTCAATCCGCTACTCGAGACCGGGTTCGAACTCGACGAACTGGTCGAACCGAAGCCCAGGGAGACGTTCGAGGAGAAGCAGCCGGAGTCCTACGAGAAACGGTTGGAACACCCGACGTTCCTGTGTGTCAGAGCGTCGTACTCGGGGTGACGACTCGGTGCGGACGACCGCACGATCCGACGTCGGTGGCGTCGCTCACGGGAAGGGGTGGAACGGTCTGTCCAGGCGAGCCTGGAAACCCATCTCGCGGGGGACCTCTCGTGCGCGGTCACCGAAGAACGGCTCGGTGACGAACAGCGGCTGTGCTCCGGGGACGAGGACGCGGACGGCCTCGAAGCCGGCGCGTTCGACGTCGCGGGTGGTGAGGCGGGCGGCGTAGGCGTCGAGGTCGGCGTCCGCGAGCGCGTCCAGGGCGGCCCGGAGTTCGGCGTCGCCGGTCGGCGAGTCGGCGGGGCCGACCTCCTCGGCGGGGATTGTGGTGTCAGGGTCGACGAACCCGCGGACGTCGCGGGGGAAGTCGGCGTACTTCCCGATGGCACCGTCCTCGTCGGGAGCGTCCTCGCGGCCGATGGCGCGCAGTTCCATCCAGTTCTGGAGCGCCTCGGCGAGCGCGGAGCGCGCGGCGGCCTCCGGGTCGAGGTCGGCCGCCGAACCGGCGGCGAAGCGCGGCCACTCGTCGCGGTGGACGGCGACGGCGACGACGGGGACGTCGACGTCCTGCGTGCAGAGCAGCGGCGTGACGGAGAGGTTCTCGGCGCGGGCGTGCTTCGCGAGTTCGGCGAAGCCGTCGTCCTCGACGGCGAGGCCGAGCGGGTCGAACGTGGAGTACCACGCGAGCATCGTGGCGTCGCGCTCGACCGTCTCGTAGAGCCCCGAGAGGAGCGCCTCCCGCCCGGAGTTCCCGAGACCGAGACCGGTAGTGATCGACGGCCCGGTCGAGCCCTCCGGCGGCGGGAAAACGACGCGGTCCGCGGGGAGCAGCGCCTCGTCGCCCGACTGCAGGTGTTCGCCGCGCACCCAGTCGAGTTCCGCGGGGGTCGTGGCGTCCTCTGGGCGGACGAACGCGGCGGGCGCCACGGCGTCCGGGTGGTCCGGCGGGTGCGTCTGGAACGCCGACTCGCGGTAGACGCCCGCGCTGTAGCGTTCGAGGCCCTCGCCGACTGCCTTCATGTAGGCCGCGTCCCAGTCGACGTCGACGCCGGCGGACTGGGCTGCGGCCGCTGCTTCGCTGAAGCCAGTCGTGTCGCTGACGGCAGCGAGGTAGTACGGCGCGGGGAACGACTCGCGTTCGCCGACGGCGGTGAGCAGGCCGACCCGGTCGTCGACGAGCGGTTCGGCCGCCGCGAGCGCCTCGTCCAGCGAGCGGTCCTCGCCGCCGCGTCGGAGCGCGTCGTCGGTGGTGTCGCCGCAGTCGCAGTGCGGGACGGGCGCGACGTACCGCTCGGCGTGCGGGAGTTCGAGGACGGTGCCCGGGTGGGCGTCCCCGCGGAGCGCGTCTGCGGCGAGGCGGCCGGCGTGGGCGCCGGCGAGGCGGACCGCCGACCGGTCGGCGCTCGGGGCGTCGGCTGGCTGCTGGTCGGTCGCCGCGACACGCGAAGCCAGGCAGTCGAAACACGGGCCGTCGGGCGCGAGGACGGCGACCCCCGCGTCGACGCCGGCGAGCGGGTGACCACCGAGACCGCCGACTTCGACGGTGATCAGGGGTGTGCCGCCAGCCAGTGCGTGGTCGTTCGCGGCGCGGAAGCCGCCGGCGCCGGCGACACCGACGACGACGCCGAGCGTCGCGTCCGCGACACCCGCGACGTCGGTCGATTCGACGGTCGCGTCCACGTCGCCCAAGGCGGCGCGGACGGCGTCCACTGCGGGGCCGTCGCCGACGACGGCGACGGTCACGGGGAGTCCTCCGGGAGCATGGCTACTGGGAGGCGCGAGGACGGGAAAACAGTACGGGATTCGGTAGTCGGAGTCGGCGAACGACTACGTCAGCATCGACTGCGCGACGTTCGCGAGCTCCGCGGGCGGCGCGTCGGCGAGGCGGTCGTCCGCGAGCTTCAGGCGGAGGCGCGGGCGGCCGACGTCGATGGGGACCTTCTCGGTGTCGATGAGGCCGAGGTCCTCGAGTTTGGTCTTCGTGCGGGAGAACGTCGCCTTCGAGGCGATGCCGACGTCCTCGCCCCACTTGCTGATGTCGTAGAGGAGTTCGCGGTTCTTCGCCGCGACGAGCAGGCTGACGGTGACCTCGTCGAGGCCGTCGCCGTCGCCGCGGGCGGTCTCCATGGACTGGAGGACGCCACTGAAGTCGTCCTCGACCTCGGGGCTGATCTCGTCGTTCAGCGTCTGGCGGACGCGGTCGATGGCGGGCGTGCGCAGGTTGAACTGCTCTGCGCCCTCCCAGTCCTCGGTGATGGAGTCGTAGGCCGTTCCGGTGAACTCGGCGTCGTCGGTGGCGAGACCGCCGACCAGTCCGCCCGCCTCGAGGAGCGCGACCGTCTGGTCCTCCGTGACCAGCATGGAGCTCCGGGCGTCGTCACCGAGCACGCGGAGTTCGAGGTCGCTGGATTCGACGAGGTTGGCGGTGTTGCTCGCCACGATGAAGTCGTCCATGACGTCCTTGAGCGTCCGTTCGTCGCCGAGCACGCGGATCGACGGCAGGTCGCCGTCGAAGGCGTTCGCGGCGTCGACGAGCTGCTCGACCGTGCTCCCCGCGGGGTTGACGACGAACAGCGCGTCCGGTTCGGCCGCGAAGACGGCGCCGAAGACGTCTTCGACGTTCGTGCCGAGAAGATTCGATGGCATCTATGCCTGCGTATAGGCAATCAGGGTATTTAATTTTACCGGAAGAGGCGAGCGTAAAACCACAGTAGGGGCGCCTTACTCCCCGAACTATCGGCTTTCACCGGTGCGGTTTTTATCTCCGAGGAGGGCGGCCGCCTCGTCGGCCCAATAGAACGTCCCGTCGACGATGACCGGGTGGTCGGCGCCGTCGAAGCACGCCGCGAGGTCGGCCGCGGACCCGGCGAACTCCGTGCGATTGCCACAGAGTCTCGGTGAATCGACCCCGTCGGCGGCGACGTCGTAACTTCCGCCGTGGCCGTCTCCCGAGAGCTGTTCCCAGGAGACGTGGTAGTCCTCGGGTCGACTGGTGACGTGGGCGACGAGGGCGTTCTCGGCGTCCGTCCGGGAGAGCGTCTGCATCCCGTCGCCGACGACCGCGTAGTCCTTGCCCATGCGGATGCGACGGCGGGCCAGGCGGAGCGCCGTCTCGATGGGGAAGCCGTGGACGAGCAGGCGGGCGAACGCCGTGCCCACCTTCGCAGCCTGCTCGTCGAGGACCTTCCGGAACGTCACCGCGCCCGCGACGCTCCCCTTCTCGACGAGCTCCAGGCCCTCATAGTAGGAGCCACACGCGTTCAGGAAGAACGTCTCGACGTTCGTCTCCGGGAGCTCGGAGATAGACAGCGTGCCGTCCGCACAGCGCAGGCCGCTCACCTCGCAGTGGCCGACGTAGTGGACGAACTCGTGGTGGTCGACGAAGACGTCGGCGAGCTCCGACCGTGTCAGCCCGTCGTACAGCGTCACGTCCATCGGCAGCGACTCCGCACGGTCGCGGTAGATATCCGCGACCGCGTCGTGTTCGCCCGCCATGCTCCGGTCGTTCAACACGACCGCGACCGACATCTCCTCGTCCGGCCGGCCGAGGTACCGGAGGTGGTTCCGGTACGCCTCTGGGAGCGTCTTGAACACGTCGATGGGCGTGCCGTCGGCGAGCCACCCCTGCGCGCGTCCGGGCCGGTCCTTCGGTTTCAACATCTCGACGGTCGCGACGGGACCGGGGGCGCCCCGGTAGAAGTCGTCCAGCGACCGCTCCATCAGCTCCCGTTTCTCCAGTTCCGCGGTCTCCGGCGGGTAGACAACGGCGAGGCGGTCGAGCAGGAACGGGAGCGCCCGGACGTGGTCGAGGTTCGGCGCGACGTGCATGGAGAGGTGCCACTCGGGGAACCGGTCGGCCACGCGGTCGAACGGGAGGTCGAGGTACGTCCGCAGACGCTCGGCCGGCGACGCCGCGTAGGCTGTCGCCGCGTCGAACTCCAGGTCCTCGAGGACGGACCGTTCGGCTAGCGCTCGCTCCCCTCGCGGCCCCGCGGTCCGCGCGAGACAGTCCAGCCAGAAGACGCGTGCCAGCGTCTCCGGAACGTCCGTCTCGAGCGACTCGAAGGGGTGGTTGACGCCCGCCGCCGGGGCGCGCAGTCGCGGCGTCGCACCCGACTCGACGCTCACCTCGGCGCCGAGGTAGTAGGCCAGGGGCGCCGCCACGAACAGCGAGCGCAGCGACCGCGGGACGACGAACTCGATGCCCGTCTCGGGGGTCCCGGCAGCGACGCGCTCGGGAACGTCGACGGCGTCACCGAACTCGAACTCCGGCGGGTGGCGCCGCATCGACCGGGCCGTCCGGTCGGGCGTCGTGACGCGGTGGGCCGACGCTGCGTACGTGATGGCCGTGGCGACGCCCTCCAGCGTCTTCGGGATGGTGACGGTGTCGGTGGGTGCACGCGGGCCGTCCCGGAAGCCCACGGCGACGCGCGTCCGGTCCTCGAAGTCGACGTGCAGGGAGTCGCCGCGTTCGAGCACTGCCGGACGCTCGAAGCCCACGACCAGCTCGACGGCCGACGCGCCGAAGACGTACTCGCCGGCGTCGAGTCGCACCCGTCCGGCGCCGTCGAGCCGGGTCGTCTCGCCAGTCCTGGCGTCGAGAACCGTCGCGACGCTCGCCGGGAGCGACAGCCCCGTCGTGCGGCCGACGGCGTGGCCGTCGACTGGCTCCTGGCCCGGCCAGTTTTCGTCTGTCGGCTGCCAGTCGGGCGCCCGGACTTCGACGTCGCTGTCGCTGTCGCCGATACGCAGCCCTGTGCCCGTTCGCGTCCACCCGTTCACTCACCCAACAGGTTCTCCGACGGGGCATATATTTCTGTCGAGGGATGTTCGTTAAATTAGTGCGCGGCGGTGGGCGCTCGGTAGACTTATGCCTCGCGCGAAGGCCAATTGAGACATGAGCTACGAGGATGTCCGGGAGGTAGACCCGGCCGTCGCGGACGCGCTCGTGGGCGAACGGGAGCGCCAGAACGGCACGCTCGCGATGATCGCCAGCGAGAACCACGTCAGCGAGGCCGTCCTGGAGGCCCAGGGCAGCGAACTCACGAACAAGTACGCCGAGGGCTACCCCGGCAAGCGCTACTACGGCGGCTGCGAGTTCGCCGACGACGTCGAGACCCTCGCCATCGACCGCGCGAAGGAACTGTTCGGCGCCGACCACGTCAACGTCCAGCCCCACAGCGGGTCGTCGGCGAACATGGGCGTCTACTTCGCGACGCTCGACCCCGGCGACAAGATCCTCTCGCTGGACCTCACGCACGGCGGCCACCTGAGTCACGGCCACCCGGCGAACTTCGCGGGCCAGCTGTACGAGGTCGAACAGTACGAGGTCGACCCCGAGACGGGCCGCCTCGACTACGACTCCCTCCACGAGATCGCCAAGGAGTTCGAACCGGACATGATCGTCTCCGGGTTCTCGGCGTACCCCCGGGAGGTCGACTGGGAGCGCATCCAGGAGGCGGCCGACGCCGTGGGCGCACTCCACACCGCAGACATCGCGCACATCACCGGGCTCGTCGCGACGGGCGAGCACGCCTCCCCGGTCGGCGTCGCGGACTTCGTCACCGGGTCGACGCACAAGACCATCCGCGCGGGCCGCGGCGGCATCATCATGTGCGACGAGGAGTACGCCGACGACGTCGACTCGGCGATCTTCCCGGGCGCACAGGGCGGCCCCCTCATGCACAACATCGCGGGGAAGGCCGTCGGCTTCAAGGAAGCCCTCCAGCCGGAGTTCGAGGAGTACGCCGAGCAGGTCGTCGAGAATGCCAGGGTGCTCGGGGAGACGCTCCAGGACCACGGCTTCTCGCTGGTCTCTGGCGGCACCGACACCCACCTCGTGCTCGTCGACCTCCGGGAGTCCCACCCGGACATCTCGGGCGGCGACGCCGAGGACGAACTCGAGGAGGTCGGTATCGTGCTGAACGCGAACACCGTCCCGAACGAGTCCCGGTCGGCGTTCGACCCCTCGGGCATCCGCGCCGGCACGCCCGCGCTGACGACCCGCGGCTTCGACGAAGAGGCGATGGAGACGGTCGGCGACTGCATCGCGAAGGTTATCGACAACGTCGGCGACGGCGAGGTGTACGCGGAGGTCGCGGCGACCGTCGAGGACCTCACCCGCGAGTACCCGCTGTACGACTAACCGTCGCTACCGTTTCTCGGCTGCTTCGAGCGCCCACCACTGGAGCAGGGACGGGTGCGTCGCCCTGTAGACCACTTACGCGAGCGGTCGGCCCGCCTACACCGGCGTCATGATCTCGAGGTCGTCGTCCCTGGCGATGTTGATTCTGAGTCCGAGTTCGGTCAACTCGTCGGCGCCGAGTTCGACTACCCAGAACTCGCCCGTGTGCGTGTGCAGGACTTCGAGAGTCCACACGGCCGGAGAGGTGTCGAACTCGTCGACGGGGATCTGGTAGCTACCGAGGCCGTCCCCCTCAGCGTCGTACGCGTCCGCGGTCACGTTCTCCCAGTAGACGAGTTCCCCGTCACGTTCGAGGGACACCGACAGCGTGCGTTCCTCGGGGTACTCGTTCGACACGTACGCCGAGGCCAGCGGGGCCGCCTCGCTGTCGGAATCGTCGCGGGACTGGGTACAGCCGGCGAGTCCGACCAGGCCGAGCACCAACGCAGTGAGGAACGACCGTCGCGAGCGACCACGTTGCACGTCGACGACTTCACGTCACCCTCGTAAGTGTCTTCTACTCGCGAACAGCCGCGAGTGGCCACCACCGACCCCTAGTCGAACCCGCTCGTGAAGATAGCGACCCACTGACCGTAGTCAGGGGTCGTCCGCACCTCGATCCGCCGGACCCACTTCACCCACTGGAAGCCCCGGCGCCCGGGCGCGACGAGTCGCAGCGGGAAGCCGTGGCCGTGCGTGAGTCGTTCGCCGCCGACGTGCGTGGCGAGCAGCGCCCCTCGGGCCTCCGCGAGCGGGAGCGTCCACCGGTACCCCGTCACGGACTCGTAGGTCACCCAGCCGGCGTCGTCGGCGACGCCCGCGTCGTCGAGCAGACGGCCCGTGCGGACGCCCCGCCACTCCCTCGTCGCGTACCAGCCGCTCGTGCAGTCCAGCAGTGCCTCGTCCGTGTCGTCGGGCGCGACGTCGCCGTAGCCGTAGGTGAGGTGGCGCTCTACGGCGCCCTCGACAGTGAGCGTCCACGCGGACTCGTCGATGGGGTCGGGGTCGTCGGCGACCCACGACGTCTCGGGGAACTCGTTGCCCTCGCCCCCGACGTGCTTGCTCCCCGTGAACCGGCCGAGTGTGCCGAACGCCGCAGAGAGCCGTTTCCGGGCGTCGAACCCGGCGAGTCCGACGGCCGCGACGACGGAGTAGCCGACGGCCGCGCGGCGGGCCGCGTCGACGTCCGTCCGGGGCGTCCGGAAGCGGACGGCGAGGTGGACGAGCAGTGGCACGACGACGAGCAGGCCGAGCACGGCGTGGACCGTGAGTCCGGTCGTCGGGCCGACGGAGAAGCCGCTGCCGAGCGCCCAGTAGAGCCCCGTGGCGAGCGCGGCGAGCGTGAGGACGAGCGCGGAGACGCTCGCGACGGTCCCGGCGCTCCAGTTCCCCCGTCGGAGTCGGCCCCGGACGCGGCGGAGCTTCCAGAACAGCAGGACCGGGAGCCCGATTCCCGCCACGGCGTGCACGCCGTAGATCCACGCCAGCCGCGGCGTGGCGGCGAACAGGCTGGCGACGCCGGTGGCGAGCAGGACGGCGACGGCGACGAGGACGCCCCAGTCCACGAGCGACGCGGGCGGTTCGAGACGCATTCCGGTGACAGTTGGCACGCGACGTGCATCAACCCGCCGCCGACCCGCACGAACGTGGTTATATCTTCCCTAATCGGCGCGAATTTGAGCACGAACCCGAATGTTGAAGGGTGCGCGCCGCCCACTGTCTCCCAATGACGAACGTCATCGACGGGAACGCTGTGGCCGCCGACGTCCGCGCGGGCCTCGAGGACGGCGTGGCGGCGCTGAAAGACGCCGGCGTCACGCCGCGTCTCGCCACGGTGCTGATGAACGACAAGCAGGCCAGCGCGACGTACGTCTCGATGAAACAGCGGGACTGCGAGGAACTCGGAATGGGCGCCGAGGACGTCCGCATCGACCCGGACGCCCCGGCCGAGGAGCTGTTCGACACCGTCGCCGACCTCAACGAGCGCGAGGACGTCCACGGCATCCTCGTGCAGGACCCGACGCCAGACCACGTCGACGACGAGCGCGTGACCGCAGCCGTCGCACCCCGGAAGGACGTCGACGCCTTCCACCCCGAGAACGTCGGCAAACTCGTCGGCGGCAACCCCCGGTTCAAGCCCTGTACGCCCCACGGCATCCAGAAGCTCCTGGAGCACGAGGGCATCGACCCCGAGGGGAAGGACGTCGTGATCGTGGGGCGCTCGAAGATCGTCGGCAAGCCCCTCGCGAACCTCCTCTTCCAGAAGGCGCCGGGCGCCAACGCCACCGTGACGCTGTGCCACAGCAGGACCCGGGACCTCGCCGCCCACACGCGCCGCGCCGACATCGTCGTCTCTGCGGTCGGCATCGAGGACCTCATCGACGCCTCGATGCTCTCGGAGGGCTGCGTGGTGATCGACGTCGGCATCAACCGCGTCGACGCGGACAACGAGAAGGGGTACCGGCTCACCGGCGACGTCGACTTCGAGAGCGCGAAGGAGACGGCCAGCGCGATCACGCCCGTCCCCGGCGGCGTCGGCCCGATGACCCGCGCGATGCTCCTCTACAACACCGTGAAGGCCGCCGGCGAGCAACACGACGTGGACGTCCCCCTCCCCTGACTCTGGCCGGCCGCGACCGTTCTACCCCCAGATTCTTGCCGTCTCCCGTGCCTCGTCCTGTATGAACGACGACAGCGCAGACGCCGGGTTCGGCGCCGCCGACGAACCGGGCGAGGACGTGCAGACAGTGCTCGCCGCGATGGCGGACCTCGACGCGCCGGCGGCCCACGAACTGGCTCCCGGGGACGCCCGCGAGATGCGACGGGGGTTCTTCGACGCCGACGAGGCGCACGGGGACGTCGCGAGCGTCGAGGACCGCACGGTTCCCGGCCCCGGCTTCGAGATTCCGATGCGCGTCTACACGCCCACCGGCGACGGCCCACACCCCGTCGCCGTCTACTTCCACGGCGGCGGGTTCGTGCTGGGGACACTGGACAGCCGGGACCCCATCTGTCGGACCATCGCCGACCGCGCGGACTGCGTCGTCGTGAGCGTCGCGTACCGCCTCGCACCCGAACACCCGTTCCCGGCGGCCGTCGAGGACGCCTACGCCGCGACCGAGTGGGTCGCCGAGCACGCCGCGGCCGTCGGCGGCGACCCCGAGCGCGTGGCGGTCGTCGGGGACTCCGCGGGTGGCAACCTCGCGGCCGCCGTCTCGCTGGCCGCCAGAGACCGCGACGGCCCGGACCTCGCCCACCAGGCGCTCGCCTACCCCGTGCTGGACTACCGGGACCGCGAGTACCCCTCTCGCGAGGAGAACGCGGAGGGCTACTTCCTCACCAGCGAGGGCATCGACTACTTCGACCGCCACTACGTCAACTCGTGGGTCCACCGCGAGAACCCGTACCTGAGTCCGGTCGCGGCGGCGAGCCACGCGGACCTGCCGGCCGCGACGGTCGTCACCTGCGGGTTCGACCCGCTCCGCGACGAGGGCGTGGCGTACGTCGATGCCCTGGAGGACGCCGAGACGCCCGTCCAGCACCGCCACTACCCGGGGTTGATCCACGGCATCGTGAGCATGGTCGCCGACCCCGTCGACGTCCCGAGCGGTCACGAGGTGCTGGCGGCGTTCGCCGACGACCTGGGCGACGCGCTCCACTGACCCGGCGGCCTACCCGAGTCTGGCGGCCTACCCGAGTCGGTCGAGGTACGTGCGCGCCCGCTCGACGCCGCCGTCGTCACCACGGACCGAGTCCCCGATGGCGCGCGCCGCGAGCACGAGGCGCTCGCTGTCCTCCGGGTCGACGTCGCCGTCCAGCGCCTTCACCCGTTTGACGTGGTCGCGGAGTCGCTCGAGCAGGCGGCGCTCGGGTTCGGGCACCTCGTCGTCGAAGTACGCCCGGACGTCCGCCCGGTATGCGCTCACCGCCGCCGCGTAGGCGAGACCGCGCACCCACTGCATCGACGCCGGCACGTCCGCGGGGTCGGGGCGTTCCCCCCGGTCTGCGCCGTTGAGCAGCGCGAGCAGGTAGCGCGTCTCCTCCTCCCCGACCCGCATCGCGTTCCCGAAGGTGGCCGCCGCGCGACGGAGTTCCTGCGCGGCGAGGTAGGTGTCGTCCAGGTCGAGGAGTTCCCCGCCCGCGACGAAGCCGCGGGAGCGGACGTACTCCCGGCAGGCCTCGACCGCGGGTTCGAGCGCGCCCCGGAGGTCGTCGACCGCCGCGTTCCTGGCCGCCGAGAGGTCGAGTTCCTCCCTGCCGTCGGTCTGTTTGGCGCGCTCGCCGCGGCCGACGCTGCGCACACTGCCACACTCGGGGCACTCGACGCTGCCCGTCTCGAAGTACGACCAGCGCGTCCCACACGCCTTGCACTCGCGCTCGCCGCGTACGTCCATGCGATCAGATTGGGACGGGCCGGGGAAAACTCCCGCGGGTCGGTTACGCCGGGACGCGCGCCAGCCAGCGACCCGGCTCCTCGAGTTCGTCGTCGGTCGGGAGGTACTCCGGGCCCTCCCAGACGACCGACGCGCCCTCAAGGCCGCGGTCGGCGGCGACGGCCTGGAAGAACGCCCGGCCGCGCTCGTACTGCTCGCGTTTCAGTCTGAACCCGAGCACGCGCTTCAGGAGGCGGACCAGCGGGCCGCCGCCCTTCCGACGGGCGTCTATCTTCCGCCGCAGGTCGTCGTACTCGTCGTCGAAGGCCTCGTCCATCAGCAGTTCGGCGTACCCCTCGACGGCGGTCATCGCGACGTTCAGTTCGCGGAACGCCTCGCGGTTCAGGTCGCCGTCGGCGAGCGCGGCCACGCCGTCCTCGAGGCGCGCCTCGAGGTAGTCCGGGAGCCACGGCGCGGCGCCGAACTCGGCGGCGTGCGTGACCTCGTGGAACGCGATCCAGCGGCGAAATCGCGGGAGCGCGACGTCCAGCTGGTCAGCGACGCGGACGATGTTCGGGTGGACGAAGTAGAGGCCGTGGTCCCCGTCGGCGAGCAGGAGCGGGTCGTACTGGCCGAGGACGTTCCGGGAGATGAACGCGAGCGCGCCCGCCGTCGTCGCGGTGTTGATCGCCCGCGAGACGCCGGGGAGGAACGCCGCACGCTCGTTCAACGGTTCGAACGCCCGCCGGAACGTCGCGACGTTCGCGTCGATCCAGTGGTGGCGGTTCTGGAGTTCGAGCGTCTCCGGGACGTCGAAGTCGACGCCGGACACCTCGCGGATGCGACTGCGGGCGTCGCGGACGTCGGCGGCGTACGCCTGCGGTTCGGCGTCGGTCTGGGGCAGGAAACCGGGGTCCGTGCTGGCTTTCGCGGCGTCCGCGACCGCGTCCCAGTCGATGGCGCCGTCGCCACTGGCGTCTGCGACGGCGCGGACGCTCTCGAGAATATTCATACTCAAACTCCGCCCTGGACGGGCAAATTCCTTCCGGGGGGTTACTTCCGGATCTGGATCGCCTTCTCGCCCTCGCCACCCTCTGCGCTGCTCCGCCGACGCCGCATGCCGACCAGCGCGGCGAGACCGACGAAGACGACGAGCGCGAGCATCCCACCCATCCCGAGTCCACCGCCGCCCTCGGATTCCTCGTCCACATCGGCCGACTCGTCCTCGCTACCGCCCCGGCTCATCGACGGCGAGAAGTCGAAGTCCGGGTCGTGCAGGTGAAACTCGATGATTCCCATGTTCGTGTATTCGTCGAGACGATATTTAGCCGTTGGGGCGGTCCCGCGTCGACCCAAGGGCTCCACGCGCGCGTTTCCGACTCCCGGGGGTTCATGTCGTCGGCGGGGGGAGAGCCCACATGGACGAGCAACGACGCGAGTTCCTGGATCGGCTCCTCGACGCCCAGAGCCCCGCCGGCTTCGAGACGGCGGCCCAGCGCGTCTGGGTGGAGTACGTCGGCGAGTTCGCCGACGACGTGCAGACGGACGCCTACGGCAACGCGGTCGCGACGTACGAGGGCAGCGACGACGCCGACGCCACCGAGTTCGCCTTCGCCGGCCACGCCGACGAGGTCGGCTTCATCGTGGCGAGCATCGCCGACGACGGCTTCCTCCGGGTCGAACCCATCGGGGGCGTCGACGGCACGGTCAGCGAGGGCACCCAGATCGAGGTCCACACCGGGGACGGCGTGGTGAACGGCGTCATCGGCCAGACCGCCGTCCACCTGCGTGGGTTCGGCGGCGACGACGAGGCCGCCGACGTCACCGAACAGCACGTCGACATCGGCGCCGAGGACGGCGACCACGCCTGCGAACTGGTGTCGGTCGGCGACCCGGCGACGGCGGCGGCGGGCGTCCACGAACTCGCCGGCAGCCGACTCGCGGGGCGCGCACTCGACAACCGCGCGGGGTCGTGGGTCGCAGCGGAGAGCCTCCGGCGGGCCGCCGAGCGGGACGTCGACTGCACGGTCCACGCGGTCAGTACGGTCCAGGAGGAACTCGGGACGAAGGGCGCCCAGATGGTCGCCTTCGACCTCGAACCGGACGTCTTCGTCGCCGTCGACGTGACCCACGCCGCCGACAACCCGACCTACCCCGCGGACCGCGCGAGCGAGGTCGAACTCGGCGAGGGGCCGACCGTGAGTCGTGGGGCGTCGAACCACCCGAACGTCGTTCGCGCCGTACTGGACGCCGGGGAGACGGCCGAGATAGACGTGCAGGTGGAGACCGACGGCATCAGGACGGGGACGGACGCGGACGCGTTCTTCACGGCCCGCGGCGGCATCCCGACGCTCACGCTGGGCATCCCGAACCGCTACATGCACACGCCCGCGGAGGTCGTCGACACCGACGACATGGAGGGTGCGGCCGAACTGCTGGCGGCGTTCGCGGAGCGCGAGGCCGCACGCGGGTCGTTCGCCGTCGACCTCTGATGACGGTCCGGTACGCTTATACACGCGACCCGACGCGCTAGGAGTATGAGCGGCCGACCACTCGACGTGCTGGAGGAATCCCTCGAGGAGTCCGTGACGGTCCACCTCAAGGACGGGGAGGAGTTCACGGGTGTGCTGACGGGGTACGACCAGCACATGAACATCGTGCTGGAGGGCGAAGACACAATCATTATCCGTGGCGACAACGTCGTCACCATCAAACCATGACGGGAGCCGGAACCCCGAGCCAGGGGAAGAAGAACGTCACGACGCACACGAAGTGCCGCCGCTGCGGCGAGAAGTCCTACCACACGAAGAAGAAGGTCTGCTCGTCCTGTGGCTTCGGCAACTCCGCGAAGCGCCGTGGCTACGAGTGGCAGAGCAAGAACGGCGACAACTGAACGAACGTTCTCTCCGCGGTTCTCACACTCCGTAGCCACGGCGCCGCGACCGTAGCTGGCCGATTTTGTGCACGAACGTGAACAGAACGCGCCGTGGAACCAGCGAGGTCGACACGGTTGCGGAAGGTTTACCGGGTGGCGCGCGGTAGAGGGAGCTATGTCACGCGGGCACGAGGACGGCCCCGAGTTCGACCACCCGACCGAGAAGTGCGGCGTCGTCGGCGTGTCGCTGTCGGACCGGGCGGCCGCCCTCCCCACGTACTACGCGCTGTACGCCCTCCAGCACCGCGGCCAGGAGTCCGCGGGGATCGTCACCCACGACGGCTTCCAGCAACACCAGCACGTCGGCATGGGACTCGTCGGCGACGCCTTCGACGAGGACGACGTGGACTCGCTCCACGGGAGCGCGGGCATCGGTCACGTCCGGTACCCGACCGCCGGGAGCGTCGACAAGTCCTGTGCACAGCCGTTCTCGGTGTCGTTCAAGGGTGGGGCGCTCGGCCTCAGCCACAACGGCAACCTCGTGAACGCCGACGAGATCCGCGCGGACCTCGCGGCCAGCGGCCACGCGTTCACCAGCGACGGCGACACCGAGGTCATCGCGCACGACCTTGCGCGCAACCTCCTCGACTCCGACCTCGTGCGCGCGGTCCAGACCACGATGAACCGCATCCACGGGTCGTACTCGCTGACCATCATGCACGACGACACGGTGCTCGGCGTCCGCGACCCCCTGGGGAACCGACCGCTCGTGCTCGGCGAACTCGACGACGGCTACATCCTCGCCAGCGAGTCCGCCGCCATCGACACGGTCGGCGGCGAACTCGTCCGCGACGTGAAGCCCGGCGAACTGGTCGTCCTCCACGAGGAAGGCACCGGCTTCGACTCCTACCAGCTCGTCGAGGAACCGAACAGCGCCCACTGCTTCTTCGAGTACGTCTACTTCGCGCGCCCCGACTCCGTCATCGACGAGGAACTCGTCTACGAGGTGCGCCGCGAACTCGGCAGAGAGCTCTGGCGGGAGGCCGGCGTCGAGAGCGACGTCGTGATGCCGGTCCCGGACTCCGGGCGCGCGTTCGCCTCCGGGTACGCCGAAGAGGCCCAGGACGACGGGTCGGACATCGAGTTCGCGGAGGGCCTGATGAAGAACCGGTACGTCGGGCGGACGTTCATCATGCCCACCCAGGAGGCCCGCGAGCGCGCGGTCCGCCTGAAACTCAACCCGATCAAGTCGACCGTCGAGGACCGCGCGGTCACCATCATCGACGACTCCATCGTCCGCGGGACGACCAGCGGACAACTCGTCGACCTCGTCCGGGAGGCCGGCGCCAGCGAGGTCCACGTCCGCATCGGCGCGCCACCCATCAACGCGCCCTGCTACATGGGCATCGACATGGCGACCCGCGACGAACTCATCGCCGCGGACAAGACCACCGAGGAGATCGCCGACGTCATCGGCGCTGACAGCCTCTCGTACCTCCCGCTCGACTCGGTCACGTCGGCCATCGGGAAAAGTGAGGCCGACCTCTGTACTGGCTGCGTGACCGGCGAGTACCCCTTCGACGTCGAGGGTGAGGCCTCTGACCGGGACGCGAAGCGCCCCGAGGTCGACGTGCCAGCCGACGACTGAGACGCCCCACCACACGAGGTTTTTGTCGCGCGGCGGTGAACGCGGAGCTATGCGTCCTGCCCTCCACGCGGTCGCAGTCGTCGCAGTCGTCGCCCTGACAGTGCTCGCGGGGTGTGTCTCGGGGCCGCTCTCCGGCCCAGGCGCCACCCAAACGACCGAGACACCCGCGCGTCCGCCGGGCGTCACCGGGGACGACCTCGGCGACCCGCGAGCGCTCGTCGACGCGCACGTCGCTTCCGTCCGCGAGCACGGCGCTGTCGTGAACAGCACCGCGACCGTCCCCGTGCCGCTGGACGACGAGACGCGGACAGCAGAGCTGTCCGGTACGGCTTGCGTGGCTCCGAACGGCGGCCCACTCTACCGATCGTCCGAGCGCGTACGGGTGTCCGGGGACGACACCGTGACCCGCGAGCGCGTCGAGACGTACGCGAACGACACGACCGTCCTGCACCGGGTCGTCGCCGACGGGAACGCGTCCGTCGAGCGCGAGAGGCGTGACCGGCTGGCGGAGCTACGCGATCGCCACGCGGCCCGTGAGCGCCTGCTCCTGCGGGCGCTGACGGCCGGGAACTTCAGCGTGGCTGGCGTCGAGCGGCGTGACGACGGGCGGGCGGTGACGACGCTCGTCGCGAACGACCAGTCGTTCGGGGGTGAGGGAACCGACACTCCGTCGGTCTTCTCCGCCCGATTGACGGTGACCGAGAGCGGGCGCGTGCTGTCGCTGTCGCTGACCCGGGACTCCGACACGGGCGACCCGCGGACCGGGCGAAGGGTGGAGGTGACGTGGAGGAACGGAACGGCCGTCGAGGCGCCGGAGTGGGCAGAGTAACCGTCAGAACAGCACGTACAGCATGAGGTAGACGACGATGCCGAGCGCGAACGACACGAGCCACAGCGACGCGGCCACCCGGCCGACCGTCGCGTGGTTGGTGTCGTATATCTCCCGGACCCGGCGGGTAGTCGCGAGCAACAGCGCGTAGTAGACCAGCGGGATGGCGACCATCGCCAGCCCCATGTGGACGACGAGCACCGGGAGGTAGACGAACGTGTAGACGGTGCCGCCGCCGGGGAACTCGGTGGTGC
Source organism: Halobacterium wangiae (assembly GCF_021249345.1). Lineage (NCBI taxonomy): Archaea > Methanobacteriati > Methanobacteriota > Halobacteria > Halobacteriales > Halobacteriaceae > Halobacterium > Halobacterium wangiae. Next base: position 425,959 of record NZ_CP089588.1, read on the forward strand.
CGTGGACGACGAGGCGGTAGAGGTAGAGCGCGAGGAAGGCGGCGAACAGCACCGTGGTCGTGACCATCGCCGCGCGGTGCCTGTCGACCTCGCCGCGGCGAATCGCCCGCCACCCGACGAGGATGGTGCCGATGGCGACGGCGCTGATGGCGGCGTTCAGCGTCGGAATCGCGTCGACGAACCAGGCCGGCGCCCCCGGGAGCACCGTCGCCGGGACGGCCCCTCTGACGGCGGCGACGACGAGCGCGATGGAGACCAGCGAGAGCACTGCCGTCAGGGAGCGAACGTGCCGCCGGGCGAATCCGTCAGTCATCGTCGACAGTTCGAAGGCGACCCCGATATGGTTTCCGTGTCCCGCACCCACGTGGGACGCCAGAATCGTAGGGGTTTTAATCGGGCGGTGGGTACCGAGTAGTGCGGAAACGCACCAGCGAGCGTGGGTAGCCGAGCTAGGTCAAAGGCGCAGCGTTGAGGGCGCTGTCCTGTAGAGGTTCACCGGTTCAAATCCGGTCCCACGCATCGCTATGGTGGGCGAAGCCCACCGAAACCCGCGGCGGCGACGCCGCCGCGGCCAACCGCGATGCACGGTGATCTCCCTCGCAAGGGACATCACCCACGCACAATCCTGCGGTACTCAACTCCCACAGCGGTGCTGCCGTCCGTGGACGACTCGACTGCCGTCCGCCGACTGCGCGACTGCCGAGCAACCGGCTCGTCGGTCGGCGTGTGGGGACCAGTCTCCGGAGAATCAGTCGGCGAAGGCGGCCGAGAGGCCCGCGTCGTTCTCGCGTTCGCAGTGGGTGACGCTGAGCTGGACGCCGTCCCCGTCGAAGGAGACGCTGACGTCCTCGACACCGCAGGTGTACTCGCTGACGTGTTTGCCCGAGCGGCGGATGCGCAGTTCCTCGTCGAGCAGGCCGGCCTCGTCCAGCACGTCGATCTTGCGGTAGGCGGTCGAGGACGGGAGGTCGCAGGCCTCCCCGATCTCGGCGGCGGTGAGCGACTCGTCGCTGGCCGCCTCGAGGATCGCGCGGCAGTCGGGGTCGTCGAGCGCCGCGAGGACGGCCTGAACGGCGTCCTCGTCGGTGAGTTCCGTGGGTTCTCCAGGGTTCGTGCGACGGTGGGCTGGGACGGCGAACTGAGACTGGCTCATACTACTGGGGAGGGACGCCCGGGGGAGGAGTGTAGGACCACGGTATCGGGGTGGGTTTAAGTAGGGGTGGGGCGGGCGCTGCCGAGACGGCGTCAGGACCCGTCCTCGAGGACGTCCCCGAGGAGCTTGCGCTGGGCGGCGAGGAGGTGTTCGGTGAACGTCGAGGGCGTGATGTCGAGTGCGTCGGCGACTTCGCTGGCGTTGGCACCCCGCGGGCGCTCGAAGTACCCCATCTCGTGGGCGGTCTGGAGCACCTCGAGCTGGCGCTCGGTGAGCTTCGAGCGGTCGACGAAGACGGTGTCGCGGGAGGCGCCCTCCGTCGGCGCACGGACGAGGCGCTGGATGTCGACCTCCGGGAACCGCTCCCGGAGTTCGCCGACGATAACCTGGAGCTCCTCGAACTCGCGAGCGTGGAACACCAGCCGCAACGTCCCGCTCTGGGCGAAGTAGCGGTCGACGGGCGTGTCGAACTCGCCGAGACACGCACACGGGCAGTCGGCGTCGTCGTGGCGGACGCGGTAGAGGTGGCGGTCGGCGTACGTGAACACGAGGTCGCCGTCGTAGTCCTCGGGGACCGCCCCGGCGTCAACGAGGAACTCCGTGACGCTGCCCTCGCCGGACGCGACGCTCGTCGAGACGTCGCTGACGACGGTGTCCGCGCGCGCCGACAGGTCGGCGATGGGACAGACCGGCGGCGCGGGGAACTCGACGGTGACGCGGATCCCGGCGGGCATTCTTCGGGCGGTTCGCTCGCTCGCCACTTGACTCTGCGGATTGAGCGGAGGCGGGGAGAACTAGACCGCGGGGGCGCTCAGGCGTCGGGCTCCAGTTCGATGTGCCGGCCGCTGACGCTGTCCGCGTCGAGCTGGTAGAGCTGGATGCGGAGGTCGCGCTTAGACTCGCCCCACACCTCGAACAGCGGGCGTTTCGCGTCGCCGAACTGCTCGACGTGCTCGACGGTCATCTCGTCGGTCGAGATCTCCTCGAGCGTGCCCTTCGCCACGGCGCTGCGGTACGTACGGTCGTCCGACTCCTGGACGACGATGCGGGCCGTCGGCGACGAGGAGAGGAACGCGCGTTTCTCGCTCTCGGGCGTGGAGACGAGGCGGAGGTAGAACGTCCGGTCGCTGGCGTCGTAGCCGTAGGAGATGGGGATCGAGTACGGCTCGTCGTCCCGGGCGAGCGACAGCACCCCGGTCTCGTGGCGGCCGAGGAGAGCATCCGTCTCCGCCGCAGTCATCTCGGTCTGTTTCTCCAGGGCCATCGTGGTACGCCGCCACCTTCTCGGCGAGAATCTTTATAGTTGCTCATCTCGGGGACGATTGCGAGATACAGAACTGCGCGAGTCAGTGAGGAGTCCCCGGCCGCGTCGACGGGTGCAGGCGCTCGTCACTCCGGGGCGGCGTCTTCGCTGACCGAGAACGCGTCCTCGGGTACGGGCGACCCGCAGACGACGCAGCCGTTCTCGACGAGCGCGTCCCGCATGGCGGGGTTCACCACCATGGATTCCCCGCAGTCGGGACAGACGAACACCATGTCCTCACTGGGGCTCATCGCTACGTCACTTTACGGTGGCTCGGGATAAATCAACCCCTCTCGTTCCAGCCGACTGGGAACGCCCGCCGAGTCGACTAACGTGTTCGGCCGGAGAACGTCACCGGAACCGGCCCGCCAACGAGGAGACGCGACGCCGGACCGCGGCCACGCGACCACCCAGTGAGAGCCGCGGTAGCGACCCGCTCCGGCCGACCGGGGGGACGTCCGGGACCAGGCGACGGACGTGACGCCGGACAGCCAGCAGCGCCGTCGCGACGACGAGCAGCGGGAAGCCGGCGAGCGCGGCGACCGACAGCGGTTCGACCGCCGGCGACACCTGCACGCCGAGCCCGTACGCGACGTAGACGCAGCCGACGAGGACCGCGACCGTCGCGCCGGCGGCGGCGAGACCCAGCCGCCGGGTCTGCCGGCGGAGGTGCCCGCAGTACGCTTCGACGGTGTCGGCGACGCGGACGGTGGCGTCGCCGCTGGACTCGCGCCGGCCCGCCCGACGGACCGCCCCCGCGTGTTCGCGCGTGAACCTCGCGAGGCCCGGACGGGGGCTGAGCGCGCCGTGGACGACGACGCCGGCGGCGAGCGCGGCACCGACACAGACGGCCGCGACGCCCGCGGAGACCGGCGGCGTCAGGGTGAACGGGTTGCCGTCGGCGGGCCGGTAGCGCTGGACGACGGCGAGCGTCGCCGCGAGCAGGAACGCACCGAGTGCGAGGACGCGCCACGCGAGCGTCCGGACGCCGTCGAGCGCGTCGAGGTGCGCGTCCACCGAGCGGTCGTCGAACGCCACCGCTCCCCCGTCGTCGTCCGGTGGGTCGGGGCGGCGGTCCGGCGGGGTGCCACCCGGCGGGACGTCGAACGCGAGCGGGTTCTCCACCGTCTCCTCGACGAACCGCGCGGCGGTCGTGAACCGGCCCCGGAGCGACGCGGCGACCGCGTCGTCGAAGCGGTACAGCGACGAGTCACCGAGCGCGTCGCCGGCGTCCAGCGAGAGCAACGAGACGTGGTCGAGTGCCGGCTGGACGTTCGTGAGCGTGACGACGCCCCACTCGCCGGCCGGTTCCGCCACGTCGGTCAGTCTCGCGACGTCGTCGCTGTCGGCGGTCGTCGACCACACCTGACCGACGGAGCGGACGCCCCAGTTACGGTGGAACAGGACGTAGTCCCCGCGGTCGAGGTCGGCGAGCACGCTCGTCTCCCGGGTCGCCCAGACGTGCGTGTCGGCGAGCGAGCGGAACAACTCCGAGACGGCGGGCGGTTCGGTGGCCGTCTCGTACCCGTCACCGAACGCGTCCGCCAGGTCCTCGCTGCCGAGCGCGGCGAGGTAGACGCGGTCGGCGATGTCGGCGGGCATACACGAGCGCTCACACCCCTCCTACTTAGACCCACCCGACGCGCAAGCGGGGTATTGAAATGGTGGCGCTCCTATACGGGAGCGTATGCCGAAGTATTCGACGGGCGGCGCTGGTAGCGGCGGCGGCGGGCAGACCTGCGAACTCTGCGGGTCCGCCTCCGACTCGCTGCGCACCGCGAGCGTCGCCGGGGCGGAACTCACGGTCTGCCCGGACTGCGCGAGCCACGACGAGAGTCCCGACGCCGAGGAGACCACCGACTCCGAGGTCGACCGCAACAAGCGGGCCGCACGGAACACGGCCAAGCAGTTCGACGCCGCCACGCGCGGGGACTCCTCGCACTGGGAGGAGGACGGCACGAACTACGAGAGCGACCGGCTCCCGTACCTCGTCTCGGACTACGGCGAGCGCGTGGTCCGCGCCCGCCAGGACGCGGGGCTCCAGCGCGAGGAACTCGCCGAGGAACTCGAACTCGACGAGTCGGACCTGCTGGCGGTCGAGCAGGCCCGCGCGACCCAGGCGAACGTCGGCGGCTCCGTGGTCGCCGCCCTCGAGGAGTACCTCGACGTGGAACTGAGCGACGAGTAACGCCGGTTCGTTTTTCTACCGCGGGCGACTCGCCTCAGTCATGGCGGACTCGCTCGCGCCCGCGGCGCCGTACACCACCAGCTTCGCGGCGACGGTGACGGACGTCTCGGGCACCGACGTACTGCTCGACGAAACCTACTTCTACCCGGCGGGCGGCGGTCAGCCGGCCGACCGGGGCACGCTCGGGGGCGTCCCGGTTGTCGACGTCCAGTCGACCGACGAGGGCGTCGTCCACCGACTCGCCGAGGAACCGACGTTCGGCGGAGGCGAGGCGGTGCAGGCGGAGGTCGACCCAGAGTTCCGGCGGTACTGCCGGCGCGCACACACCGCGAGCCACGTGCTGTACGGCGCGGGGCGACGCCTCCTCGACGACCTCGGCTACGGCGGCTTCGACATCTCCGCGGAAAAGGTGCGCGTCGACTTCGAGACGAGCACCGAGATCGACGACGCGGTGCTCGCGGACCTCGAACGGCTGACGAACCGCGCGGTGTGGGACTCCCACGACGTGACCTGGGAAGAGGTCCCGGCCGAGGAGGCGCGCTCCCGGGAGGACGTTGCGTTCAACACGAAGACCGAGGAGGGCGTGATGGACGACGCCGACGCGGTCCGGATCGTCACCGTCGCGGACTGGGACGTCGCGGCCTGCGGCGGCACCCACGTCGAGAACACGCGCGAAATCGGTCCCGTCTCGGTGCTCTCGCGCTCGAACCCCGGCGAGGGGTTGACGCGCGTCGAGTTCGCCGTCGGGCCGTCCGCGGTCGAACGCCAGGCCGACGTGCGCCGGGCGACCCTCGACGCCGCGACGACGCTCGGCGTCCCGGAGGACGAACTCGACGAGGCAGTCTCACGGCTCCACGCCGAGACGGAGTCCCTGGAGAGCGACCTCTCGGACCTGAAACGCGAGGTCCTGGGCTCTCGCGTCGCCGGCCTCGACGCCGTCGAGCGCGACGGCGAGACGTGGCGCGTCGGCACCCTCGACGGGTTCGACGCGAACGAGGTCGGCGAAGCGGCGAAGGACGCCGCGGGCGACGCCGCGGACGTCGTCGCCGTCGCGGGCGGCGAGGGCGGTACGTTCGTAGTCGTCGCTGCGGACGGCGCCGACACCGACGCGGGCGACGTCGTCGAGGACGTCACCGCGGAGTTCGGCGGCGGCGGGGGCGGCGGGCCGCCGTTCGCACAGGGCGGCGGCATCGACGCCGACGCCGAGACGGTCGCGGACCACCTCCGGGACACGTAACGACCTGTCCAGCCGAGGTTCTGTAGCCGATTACTCAGCCGACTGCGGGCGGACTGAAAGGGGCGGCGGGGTCGACGAAGGCGGACGACGCAAGCACCGAAGCGACCGGAGGGAGCGAGGCGCACAGCGAGTCCCCCGAGTCGAGCGCGCCGGGGCTTTCTCCACCTCGAAGTCCCTGACTCCGGCGAAACGACGAGACGACTCGAACGAACTCAGAACCGGACACCTTTTTTCAACCCCTCCGAATAGGTCACCCATGGACCTGACCGCCGAACAGCGGCACATCCGGGACGCCGTCAGGGAGTTCGCGGACGAGGAGATTCGCCCGACGGCGGCCGAGACCGACCGCGAGCAGACGTTCCCCGAGGCGGCGTGGGACGGCCTCGCGGAGATGGAGGTGACGGCGATGACCGTCCCCGAGGAGTACGGCGGCCTCGACGTGGACAGCGTGACCTACAGCGTCGTCAACGAGGAGGTGGCGTACGGCGCGCTCTCCGTGGCCACCGCGCTCTCCGTGCACTGCCTCGCGACGTCGTGTATCGCGGAGTTCGGCAGCGAGGCAGTGAAGGAGGAGTGGCTGCCGGAGATGGCCGACGGCCGACCCGTGGGCGCGTTCGCGCTCTCGGAGCCCGACGCCGGTTCGAACCCCGCCCAGATGTCGACGACGGCCGTCGAGGACGGCGACGAGTACGTCCTGAACGGCAAGAAGCAGTGGATCACGAACGGGAAGCGCTCGGGCGTCGCCATCGTGTTCGCGAAGGTGGACGGCGACGACGACAAGATCACCCAGTTCCTCGTGCCGAAGGACGCCGACGGCGTCGAGGTGGGGAAGAAGGAAGACAAACTCGGCCTGCGCGCGAGCGACACCACCGCACTGCTGTTCGACGACTGCCGGATTCCCGCGGAGTACAGGCTGACTGAGGAGGGCCGTGGGCTGTCCGCGGCGCTGCACATCCTCACTGGCGGCCGTATCGGCATCGCGTCGCAGGCGGTCGGTCTCGCGCAGGCGGGCCTCGACGCCGCCGTGGAGTACGCCCACGAGCGCGAGCAGTTCGACAAGGCGCTCTCCGAGATCCAGACGATCCGCCACAAACTCGCGGACATGCAGACCCAGACGCGGGCCGCGCGCCTGCTCGCACGCGACGCCGCGCGACTCGCCGACGCTGGAGAGGACCACCGCGGGGCGGCCGCGCAGGCGAAGTACTTCGCCAGCGAGGCGGCCGTCGACGTGACCAACGAGGCGGTCCAGATCCACGGCGGCTACGGCTACACCACGGACTTCGACGTCGAGCGGTTCTACCGCGACTCGAAGATCACGACCATCTACGAGGGCACCAGCGAGATCCAGAAGGAGGTCATCGCCCGGGACCTGCTGGACTGACTCAGTCGTCGGACTCGCGTTCCGGCTCCGCTTCGCCACTGCCGACCGGTTTCGCAGGGATACCGGCGACCGTCGTCTCCGGCGGGACGTCCCGCGTGACGACCGATCCCGCGCCGATGGTCGCGTCCGCTCCCACCTCGATGGGACCGATGAGCGACGCGTTCGCGCCGATGGTCGCGCCCGGTCCGACCGTGGGGTGGCGCTTCACCGGCCGCGGGTCGTCGCCGCCGAGGGTGACGCCGTGGTACATGTGGACGTCGTCGCCGACGACGGCCGTCTCGCCGACGACCACGCCGGCGCCGTGGTCGATGGTGACGCGGCGACCGATGTCGGCCCCCGGGTGGATCTCGACGCCCGTGCCGAAGCGCACGAAGTGGGCGACGAGTCGGCCAAGCAGCGGCCAGCGCTCGTACAACGGTGCGGCGAGGAAGACGTGGAACCACACCGCGTGGAGGCCGGGGTAGACGAGGAAGACCGTGAGGTCGTCGCGTGCGGCGGGGTCCCGGCGCCGCATCGTGCGGACGTCCTCACGAATCCGCGATAGCATCACACCCACACTCCGACGGCACGGGCCAAAAGTCCTGCCGGTCGGTGTCGCCGCACGGAACTTTCTAACGCCCCAGGTGAGAAGGTGGTGTCGTGACCGACGACTACGACGCGGTGGTCTACGACCTCGACGGAACGCTCGCGCGACTCGACGTCGACTGGGAGCAGGTCGAACGCGACGTCGCCGTGCGACTCCGCGAGGCCGACGTGGACCCCGACAACTTCGACACGTGGGGGCTGCTGGACGCCGCCGAGGACGCCGGTATCGGCGAGGACGTCAACGACATCATCGCCGAGCACGAGCGCGACGGCGCGACGCGCTCCGAACGCCTGCCGTGCGCCGACGAACTCGCGGATCTCGACGTCCCGCTGGGCGTCTGCTCGCTGAACTGCGAGGCGGCCTGCCGGATCGCCCTGGAGCGCCACGACATCCTCGACAACTTCGAGGTGGTCGCGGGCCGAGACACCGTCCCGGCGCGCAAGCCCGACCCGCGGGCGCTGACGTGGGTGCTCGACGAACTCGACGTCGACCCGGAGCGCGCGCTGTTCGTCGGCGACTCCTCCTCGGACGAGACGACCGCGGACCGCGCCGGGACCGCGTTCCGCCGCGTCTAAACCCGCTTCCTGGCGAGCCAGTAGGCCACGAGCGCGGTGACGATCCAGACGATGGCGCCGACGCGGACCGCGAACGACACTCGCGCCTCCCAGGTCGGGAGCGTGTAGAACAGCGAGAGACCGGCGACAGTCGGCGCTCCGAGGACGATGGTGAGGACGAACGTCGTCTGCATCACCCACCCGTAGTCGACGCCGTCCGGGTCGGTCTCCTCCTGTAGCTCCGGCACGCGCGAACGCAGACGGGCAGGTGGCTTAACTTCCCCGTTCGGAGCGTCGCTTCGAGTACGTTTAACAGGGAGTCTCACCGACTGGAGGACGTGCCGACCGTTCAGCACGTCCGCCAGCACGACGACGACGAACCGCTCACGATGCTCACCGCGTACGACGCACCGACCGCCAGCATCGTGGACGACGCTGGCGTGGACGTAATCCTCGTCGGGGACAGCGTGGGGAACGCGAACCTGGGGTACGACACCACACTCCCGGTCACCGTCGACGAGATCGCGAGTGCCACCGGTGCCGTCGCGCGCGCCACCGACGAGGCCCTCGTCGTCGCCGACATGCCGTTCCTCAGCTTCGGCGCCGACCAGTCCGAGAGCGTCCGGAACTGCGGGCGCATGCTCAAGGAGGAGGACGCCGACGCCGTGAAACTGGAGTGTGGCCCCCACACCGTCGAACTCACCGAGCGCCTCACTGACCTCGGGATTCCGGTGATGGCCCACCTCGGACTCACCCCCCAGCACGTCAACCAGCTCGGCGGGTTCTTCCGGCAGGGAACCGACCAGGACGCCGCCGAGCGCATCCTCGAACTCGCCCGCCGACACGAGGACGCGGGCGCGTTCTCGCTGGTCCTCGAACACGTCCCCGCGAACGTCGCCGCCGACGTCACCGACGCCCTCGACGTCCCCACCATAGGTATCGGCGCGGGCCCCGACACCGACGGCCAGGTGCTCGTGATCACGGACGTCCTCGGGCTCTCCGAGCGCAGTCCGCCGTTCTCGCGGCAGTTCGGCGACGTGAAATCGGAGATGGAGAACGCCGTCGGCGACTACGTCGAGGCCGTCGAGAGCGGCGAGTTCCCCGCCGACGAACACAGCCACGTCGAGGAGGACGTGGACTCGTTGTACTGAAGTCTCGGCGGAGTCACGCGCTGGCCCGGAGGAGGCGCCAGACGACGTAGACGACTGCGAGCAGGCCCGCGACGAGAGTGTACAGGATCGGTTGCTGGACCACGAACAGACCGTAGACCATCGACGCGACGGCCAGCACGGCGAGGAGGGCCGGGACGAGGCTGTCGGTGTCCATGGCTGCCGACTCGGAGGCCGCCGGAATCAACCTTGTGCCAGGGCGTCGCCCAGGAAACCGGAGACGGCGTCGTTGAACGCCTCGGGCGCCTCCAGCATCGAGAGGTGGGCGGCGTCCGGGAGCGTCGTCCACTCCCCCTGGTGGACGTGTGCTGCGAGGTACTCGTGGAACGCCGGTGGTGTGAGGCCGTCGTGTTCACCGGTGAGCGCCAGGAGGGGGACGTCGAGTTCGTCGAGGCGGTCGCGGACGTCGAACGCGTGCGAGGAGAGGAAGTCGCGTTCGACCACTTCGCGGCCGGCCTCGCGCATCGCTCGCTTCGAGAACGCGAGTTCGCTGTCGGTCGGGTCGTGGAACAGTCGGTCGTCGCCGTGGAGGAACTCGATCGCCTCGTCGAAGCCGCCGTCTTCGCCCGCGAGCCAGCGCCGGAGGTCCTCGTGGACCGAGAGCTTCGCGCCGGAGCCCGCGAGGATAGCGGCGTCGACGGCGGCGTCGTGGTCCAGCAGTGCGGTGAGGACGAGAGCGCCGCCGAGGCTGTTCCCCAGGAACGCGCGAGCCCCGACCTCGTCCGCGACGGCGACCACGTCGCGCGCGTAGGCGTCCAGTGCGTCCGACCCCTGGTCGAGGGATACGTCGTCGCTGTCGCCGTGGCCGCTCAGGTCGAGGGCGGCGACGGGCCGGTCTCGCGAGAGGCGACCGAGCTGGGACTTCCAGACGGCGTGTGTGCCGCCGCTGCCGTGGACGCAGAGCAGTGGGTCGCCGTCGCCGCCGCGGTCCACGATGCGGTAGGCGGTCTCGCGGCCGTCGTGAGTGACCGTCTCCATGATTCCGGCGAGGGCGACCAGTGCCAAAACACCTACGAAGGTGTGAACCGCAATTCTACTCGTAGGGAGAAACGGCGCACCGTACCCCCACAGGCAGCGGCAACTTTATAAGTGTAGAAGGATTACCATAGGTTAGTCAAATGAATTTCGACACACTCACCGAACGGAGCGACGCGGTGGCTCGCCGGTACGACTACGGCGACGAGCAGGTGCTCGTGGCCGACCTGGGCGTGACGGACGACGAGGCGACCGTCGACGTCGTCGAGGACACCGTCATCCTCGTCGTCGAGGACGAGGGTGAACCCGTCCAGCACGAGTTCGAAACGCCCGAGGGAACCGTCGAGAAAGCGTTTATCAACAACGGCGTCGTCACTGTCGAGGTGGAACTATGAAGCTCACGGTCAAACCCCTCAAGCAGAAGGACGCCGGCCGCGGGTTGGCCGCCGTCGACCGACAGTCGATGGAGGAACTCGGCCTCGAGAACGGCGACTACGTTCTCATCGAGGGGAAGAGCGACCAGGGGCGCGCCGTCGCGCGCGTCTGGCCGGGCTACCCCGAGGACGAGGGCGAGAGCATCGTCCGCATCGACGGGCGCCTCCGCCAGGAAGCCGACGTCGGCATCGACGACCACGTCACCGTCGAACCCGCGGACATCAAGCCCGCGACCGCGGTCACCGTCGCGCTCCCGCAGAACCTGCGCGTACGCGGTGACATCACGCCGATGGTCCGGGACCGCCTGAGCGGGCGCCCCGTCACCGCCGGCCAGACCATCCCCATCTCCTTCGGGTTCGGCGGGATGAGCACCGTCTCCGGCCAGCAGATCCCCGTCAAGATCGCCGACACTGACCCCGAGGGCACGGTCGTCGTCAGCAACGACACCGATATCCAGGTCTCCGAACGCCCCGCCGAGGAGATCGCGCCCGGCGCCGGCGCGGGCGGCGGCAGCGGCGACGGCACGCCGAACGTCGCCTACGAGGACATCGGTGGCCTCGACCGCGAACTCGAACAGGTCCGCGAGATGATCGAGCTCCCGATGCGCCACCCGGAGCTGTTCCAGCAGCTCGGCATCGAACCGCCGAAGGGCGTGCTCCTGCACGGCCCGCCTGGCACCGGGAAGACGCTCATCGCGAAGGCCGTCGCCAACGAGATCGACGCCAACTTCCAGACCATCTCGGGCCCCGAGATCATGTCGAAGTACTACGGGGAGTCCGAGGAGAAGCTCCGCGAGGTCTTCGACGAGGCCGAGGAGAACGCGCCCGCCATCGTCTTCATCGACGAACTCGACTCCATCGCGCCCAAGCGCGGCGAGACGCAGGGTGACGTCGAGCGCCGCGTCGTCGCACAGCTACTCAGCCTGATGGACGGGCTGGAGGACCGCGGCGACGTCACCGTCATCGCGGCGACCAACCGCGTCGACGCCATCGACCCCGCGCTCCGTCGCGGTGGCCGCTTCGACCGCGAGATCGAGATCGGCGTCCCCGACCAGGACGGCCGCAAGGAGATCCTCCAGGTCCACACGCGCGGCATGCCGCTCTCTGACGGCATCGACCTCGACGCGTTCGCGGAGAACACCCACGGCTTCGTCGGCGCGGACCTCGAGAGCCTCGCCAAGGAGGCCGCGATGAACGCGCTCCGGCGCATCCGCCCGGACATCGACCTCGAAGCCAACGAGATCGACGCCGAACTCCTCGAGTCCATCCGCGTCACCGAACGCGACTTCAAGGACGCGCTGAAGGGCATCGAACCGTCCGCGCTCCGCGAGGTGTTCGTCGAAGTGCCGGACGTCACCTGGGACCAGGTCGGCGGCCTCGGCGACACCAAAGAACGCCTCCGCGAGACCATCCAGTGGCCCCTCGACTACCCCGAGGTGTTCGACTCGATGGACCTCGAGTCCGCGAAGGGCGTGCTCCTGTACGGCCCGCCAGGCACGGGGAAGACCCTGCTCGCGAAGGCCGTCGCCAACGAGGCCAACTCGAACTTCATCTCCGTGAAGGGCCCCGAACTCCTCAACAAGTACGTCGGGGAGTCCGAGAAGGGCGTCCGCGAGGTGTTCGAGAAGGCTCGCTCGAACGCACCGACCGTGGTGTTCTTCGACGAGATCGACTCCATCGCCGGGGAACGCGGCCGCGGTATGAGCGACTCCGGCGTCGGCGAACGCGTCGTCAGCCAGCTCCTGACGGAGCTCGACGGCATCGAGGAACTGGAGGACGTCGTGGTCGTCGCCACGACGAACCGCCCCGACCTCATCGACAACGCACTGCTGCGCCCGGGCCGCCTGGACCGTCACGTCCACGTGCCCGTGCCGGACGAGGAGGCGCGCCGCGCCATCCTCGAAGTCCACACGCGGAACAAGCCCCTCGCCGACGACGTCGACCTCGACGACATCGCCGAGCGCACGGACGGCTTCGTCGGCGCCGACATCGAGGCGCTCGCCCGCGAGGCCACGATGAACGCGACCCGCGAGTTCATCAACTCCGTCGACCCCGAGGAGGCCACCGAGTCCGTCGGCAACGTCCGCGTCACCATGGCGCACTTCGAGGACGCCCTCGACAAAGTGGTCCCGAGCGTCACCGAGGACGTCCGCGAGGAGTACAAGGAGATCGAGAGCCGCTTCGAGAAGGCCGACGCGCCCGAGACCGAGGAGACCACCCCCGGGGCGTTCCAGTAGGACCTTTTTACTGCGGGGGTTTCCTCGTTCGCGCTTCGCGCTCACTGCGGGAACCCACCTCGCAAAAAGCTACGCCGAGAGAGCAAAGCTCTCTCGAGCCCTGTCTCGCTTCGCTCGACAGGACGCCAAAAACTCCCCGCGCTCACTTCGTTCGCGCGGTGAAACTCGCCCTCCTGGCGAGTACGCTACTCCTTCCGCAATCGCAGTTTCACGGAGTAATCACTCCGTCCCGCCGACCGTCGACTCCGCAGGGGAGACCTCGGCCAGGAACTCCCGCAGCGCTGCCGTGAAGAACGCGGGGTTGTCGAGGTTCGAGGCGTGGCCCGCGTGCGGTACCTGCAGAATCGAGGCGTCCGGAATCTCGGACTCGAAGATGGGCGCGTGCCGGCGGACGAACGCCGGTTCGTCTTCGCCGTACAGCACCAGCGTCGGCACCGAGATCGCGGCGAGGTCGACGGTCGTCTCGTGGAACGCGGCGACGGCCCGCACCACCTTCGCGAACTCCGGGGTGGTCAGCTTCGGCCCCTCGGCTCGCAACCGTTCGATCTTCTCGTAGTCGCCGCCGACGCCCTCGCCGTGGAGGCGCTGCTGGAGCCACACCATCGCCTTCTCGACGCGCTCGTAGCCGAGGAGGCGGACCGGCGGGACGGTCGCTCGCAGCACGGCCGAGCGCTGGAGCCACTCACGCCAGCCGCCGAGGTCCGGGCTGAACGTGTCGGCGAGGACGAGCCCACGCAATCGGTCCGGGTAGCTCGCCGCGTACACCTGGGCGATACAGCCACCCATCGAGAGGCCACAGATCACCGGCCGGTCCAGGTCGAGTCCCTCGACGAGCGCTCGGAGGTCGTCGGCGAACAGGTCGATAGCGTAGGGCGAGCGGTCCGACCCGCCGGTGCGGCCGTGCCCCCGGACGTCGTACGCGACAGTCGTGTACTCCTCGCCGAGCGCCTCCACCTGCGGGGTCCACTGGGAGTGGTCGAGGATGGCGCCGTGAACGAACACGAGCGGCGGCCCGTTCCCGCGGCGCTCGTAGTACGTCTCGACGCCGTTCGTCTGTACTGTCGGCATACGAGAACTACACCGTCAGCACCGATGAACTTCCCGCAGAGAGAGGCGGTCGAGCGGTGCGTCGAGCGCCCTACTCCAGTTCCTCGGCCGCACCCTTCTCGACCAGCGGCGCCGCGTTCTCCTCGGGGAGCGTCACGACGTCCTCGGCTTCCAGGGAGTACGGTCGCTCGTCCACGCCGAAGATCTCGCCGACGTCGTCTGTCACGCGCACCGTCGTGCGGTCGACGTCCGCGCCACCCTCGTCCGTGTCCGCCGCGTCGTCTGCGGTCCCGCGGTCACCGACGGCTTCCGGGGGTTCTGCGTCCGCCGAGCGGTCCGGTCCCGAGTCCTCGTCGTCGTCCATACCGCCGCCCATCGCCGCGGCCGCCGAGGAGTCGGCAGACTCCGGTTCCGGCGGTTTCGCGGGCGACTCTCCGGGCGGCGACGTGTCCGCCGACCGCGTGTCGGCGTGGTCGTCTCTCGCCGCCTCGGTGCCGTGGCTGGTCTCTGCGTTCCCGGAGATGACGTCCAGCACGTGGGACTTGTTCGTCTCGATGCGCTCGACGAGGTCCTCGTAGAGGTCCCGCTCCTCGGCGGTCAGTCCGTTCCCGTCGTCGGGCATCCCCGCGGCCGCGAGACTGGCCTGCTTGACGAGTTTCCCCATCCGTCGCTCGTAGATGGCCTCCGTGACCTGCTCGGCGGTCTCGATCTTGTCCGTCAGCTCCTGGACCTCGGGGTCGCCGAACGGGTCGCTGGCGGCCGCAGCGGCCGCGTCGCGTCGCTCCTTCAGTTCCTCGAGGTAGTTCGCGACGTCGCCGTAGAACGAGTCTCGTAGCTCCTGGAGGCCGTCGGTCGCGCGCTCGCGGGTCTGGGCCGCGCGTAGGTCTTCGAGTTTCATTCTTTGGCCTTCTCGGCGGTGCCGCGGGCCATCAGGAAGATGCCCGCGTACTCTGGTACCGACACGACTCCCGGTTGTACCGTAAGCGTTTCCCCGAGCAGTTCGAGCGTGCGTTCGGCGTTCACCTCGACCGTGATGTCGTGGCCGACGAACGTCTCCGGGACGGCGTCGACCAGCGGGTCGAAGTCGTCCAGTTGCTCGCGGGTGAGCCGCTGAACGTGGAGGCCGCTGCCGCCGTGGAGCGTCCCCGGCAGGCGGATGAGGCGGTTCGTGTCCGTCGTCACCGGTTCGTCGATGGGCGCGTTCTCCGCCTCGACGGTCTCCGCGACGTACTTCCGGGCGACCTTCAGGAACGCGGGGTGGACGTCCACGTTGCCGGCCTTCACCGCCTCGGTGTTGTTCTCGACGACGTTGTAGATGGCGCGGGCCGACTTCTCGCCGACGCCCTCGAACCCCGAGAGGTACTCGACGGCGTCGTCCTCGCCGCGGGCGAGCAGGTCGTCGGCGAACGTCCCGAGGCGGTCCGTGACCCGCCGACCCCAGCCGCCGTCCGCGGGGAGCGTCCGCTTCGAGGTCGGGTTCTTCAGGCCGATGCCGTCGACCGTCTCCTCGCTGACGAGTGTGTCGAGGTCGAGTTCGTTCCCCCGGACGTAGTCCACGATCTCGCGACGCTGCTCGCGTTCGAGGTCGTAGACGCCGGGGTCGCGGACGTGGACATGGTAGCCGCGGCCGCCGGAGAACGTCACCGTGAGGTCCTCGAAGCCGAAGTCCCGTTCGAGGAAGTCCAGCAGGCGGTAGAGGGCGTCCTTGCACTTCGCGAGCATCTGGGCGTAGGAGTCCTCGCCGAGCGTGACGTTCGGGAGGTGGTCGGCGTCCAGGTCGAAGACGAGGTCCGACCCGCGCCACTGCTTCTCCTCCATCGTGCTCGCGCCCGGGTGGTCGTAGAACCCCGCCGAGAAGTAGACGTGGCGGGGGCGTTCGCGCTGGAGGAACGCCTCGGTGTCACCGAGGTCGAGCGTGGACTGGTGGCGGACCATCGTCGTGTCCGGCCCCGACGTCCACGGGATGTGGCCCCACTCGCGGTCGTCTGCCCGCGGCGGGAGCGTGACGTCTGCTCGGCGGTAGAAGTCGCCGAACCGACCCCGTAGATACGCTCGCGTCCGTTCCTCCATGTCGACAGTCGGCTACGACGACCTGTGGTAAATGCGTGTCGTTCGTCAGCCGACTGGTTACCAGGGGAAAATCGGTTAGTCGCCGCGGAGGATCTCGGAGATGCGGTCGCGGATGCGCTCGCGGTCGCCGAGGCGGAGGTAGTACGCGCCGACGCCGTCCTCGTAGTAGTCGTCGATCTCGCGCTCGACGGTGAACCCGAGGTGTCGGTAGAACTCGATGGCGTTGTCGTTCGTCACGCGGGCGTGACAGGACGCCTTCCCGGCCTCTCCGGCGACCGACGCGACGAGGCGTTCGCCGTAGCCGTGGCCGCGGTACTCTGGTGCGACCGCGAGGAAGAGGATGTAGCCGTCCGAGCGCGCGGCGGCGAAGCCGACGAGGGTGTCGCCGTCGAGGAAGCAGTGGACCGACGAGCGGCGGTAGGCGTTGGCGAAGAACCCCCGTCGCTGCTTGAGGAGGCCCTCCTCGACCCGGATCCGCTCTTTCAGTTCCCAGGCGCTCTCGAGGCACTCGGCGTTCCCCGGGGGCACCACGCGTTCGTCGACCGTTACGCTCACTGAGAGGGGGTAGCAGGCGCGTGACCATAATTCCACCGTCGCCGTCCGCCAAAATGCGTTTACGACTCGTCGCCCTCTGGTGGGACGATGCCAGGTGAGGAACGAGTCGGTGCCGGTCGAGTCCACCGGACGCGTCGTCGAGGAGCGCCGCTGCCGCGCGTCGGAGCGCCGACGCTCGCGGGTGGTTCCTCGTGACCTTCCGCCTCCGGGAGCACACCGCGGACGTCGCCGTGGAGGCCGAGGCGAACAGTCTGGGAGGCCTCTTCGCGGCCGTCGCGGACGGGATGGCGGCCGCGATGGTCGAGGATTTCCCCGACTCCGGCGAGCGGTTCACGCTGGAGGAGCGAGCGGGGAGCCGGGAGCGCGCGCTCTACGACTACCTCGACCGGCTCATCTACGAGCGGGACGTGCGCGGCGTCCTCCCCGTGGACAGCGACGCCACGGTCCGCGAAGTCGACGGCGAGTGGGTCGTCGAGGCGAGTGCGCGCGGCGTCCCCCTCGCGGCGGTCCACGGCCGCGACCTGAAGGCCGTGACGTACTCCGAGATGGTCCTCGAGGAGCGCGCGGACGGCTGGCACGGCTACGTGGTCTTCGACGTGTAGGCCCGACGAACGACCACGCTTTTCGGTCGTGGGAGCGTACCGCCGCCCATGTTCGAAGCCGTCGGCGACGGAGTCGGCCACGTCAGGTACGTCGTGGACGGCGCACCGACCGTCCGGGCCGTGACGTTCCTCGCGGACGTGCTGAGCGACCCGGTGAACGCCGCGCTCGTCGGTGGCGGGGGGCTCGCCGTCGTCCTCGCGATGGTCGCCTTCCTCCGGTACCGGCCCGCCAGCGCGGACGTCCGGGCCCTCCGGAACTCGCTCTGGGGCTACCGCGAGTTCGTCCCGTGGATGCTCCGGCTCGCCGTCGGCCTGCCGCTGATCGGCGCGGGGTTCGCCGGCTACTTCTTCTCCCCGGCGGTGCAGGCGCCGACACGCGTCTTCCAGGTCGCCATCGGCTTCCTCCTGCTGTTCGGGCTCGGCACCCGCGTGGTGGCGCTCGTCGGCCTGCTCGCGTACCTCGCCAGCCTCGCGGTGCGCCCGGAACTCGTGCTCGCCAGCGAGTACGTCGGCGGCTTCCTCGGCATCCTGGTCCTCGGGAGCGGCCGTCCGAGCGCCGACCACCTGCTCAAGGAGGTTGCGGCCACCGAACACACTGTCTACGGCCGCTTCGAACCGATCTATCCCGCCGTCGAACGGTTCCACGGCCTCGTCAAACCGTACGAACAGTACGCGCCCACCCTGATCCGCGTGGGACTGGGGTTCAACTTCGCGCTGCTGGGCTTCTGGGAGAAACTCGCGAACCCGGGCCACGCCCTGGAGGTCGTCGAGAAGTACGACCTGACGGCGGTCGTCCCCGTCGACCCGGGGCTGTGGGTCGTCGGCGCGGGCCTGACGGAACTCGCGGTCGGCGTGTTCCTCGTTGTCGGCCTGTTCACACGGGCGACCGCGGCGACGGCCTTCCTCGTGTTGACGACGACGCTGTTCGGCCTGCCCGACGACCCGGTGCTCGCCCACGTCACGCTGTTCGGGCTCACGTCCGCGCTGTTCGTCACGGGCGGCGGCCCGCTGTCCATCGACGAGCGCCTCGGCGTCGTCCTCGACCACTCGCCGCACCGACCGGCGACCGAGTAGGCAGTAGACGAAACGCCTACCAACGGGACGCACCGACTCTTCAGTATGAACTCGTTCGACGCCGGCGACCGGACGCTCTACGAGGTCGAGGAGAACGTCTGGGAGCTCGAAGCAGACGACGCGATGCGCGTCCCGGCCCGCGTACTCGCCAACGAGGCGCTGCTCGAACACATCGGCGACGACCGCACGCTCGGCCAGTTGCGCAACGTCGCGTGCATGCCGGGGGTCGTCGCGCCCGCGCTGTGTATGCCCGACGGCCACCAGGGGTACGGCTTCCCCGTCGGCGGCGTCGCCGCCTTCGACGCCGAGGACGGCTGCATCTCGCCGGGCGGCGTCGGCTTCGACATCAACTGCGGCGTCCGCATGGTGAAGACGGACCTCACGTACGAGGACGTCCAGGGCCGCGAGGAGGACCTCGTGGACGCGCTGTTCGACGCGGTGCCCTGCGGCCTGGGTGGCGGCGGCGTCCACGACGGCACGCACGGCGACCTGGAGGCCGCCCTGGAGCGCGGCGTCGACTGGTGCGTCGAGGAGGGGTACGCCACGCGCGAGGACCGACTGCACTGCGAGGACGAGGGGATGCGCCCGGACGCCGACCCGGACGCCGTCTCGAAGAAGGCCAAGGACCGCGGCGCGAGCCAGATGGGGTCGCTGGGATCGGGCAACCACTTCCTCGAGGTCCAGCGCGTCACCGACGTCTACGACGCCGAGACGGCCGACGCGTTCGGCCTCGCGGAGGACCAGGTCGTCGTCCTCATCCACTGTGGCTCCCGGGGGCTGGGCCACCAGATCTGCTCGGACTACCTCCGGCGCATCGAAGACGAACACCCCGACTTCCTCGCAAAGTTGCCGGAGAAGGACCTCGCCGCCGCGCCCGCCGGCTCCGAACTCGCCGACGAGTACTACGGCGCGATGTGCGCCGCCATCAACTTCGCGTGGGTGAACCGACAGCTCATCACGCACGCCGTCCGCGAGACGTTCGCGGACGTCTTCGATCAGTCGTGGGAGGCCCTCGAGATGGACCTCCTCTACGACGTCGCACACAACATCGCGAAGCGCGAGAGCCACGCGGTGCACGAGGTCGAGGACGGCTACAGCCTCTACGGCGACGGCGAGCAGGTCGAGCGCGACCTCTACGTCCACCGGAAGGGTGCGACCCGCGCGTTCCCCGCCGGCCACCCGGAGGTGCCGACCGCGTACCGCGACGTCGGTCAGCCGGTCATCATCCCCGGGAGCATGGGCGCGGGGAGCTACGTGCTGAGGGGCGGCGACGAGTCTCTCGGGCGGTCGTTCGGCTCGACGGCGCACGGCGCGGGCCGCCTGATGAGTCGCACACAGGCGAAGCGGGAGTACGGCGGCGGCGCGGTCCAGACCAGCCTCCGCGAGCAGAACCAGATCTACGTGAAGGCGGCCTCCGGCGAGACCATCGCGGAGGAGGCGCCCGGCGTCTACAAGGACGTCGACGAGGTGGTCGGGGTCTCGGACGCGCTCGGTATCGGTGACCTCGTCGTGCGGACGTTCCCCGTCTGCAACGTCAAGGGGTAGTCACTGCACGACCGGCTGGTCGAGGTACGGCCGCTCGATGCGGCCCTCCGTCTCCGTGTTCACGCCGTGTTCTCGCGCCCGCTCGACCAGCGCGTCCCGGAGGCTGCCGACCGTCCGCACCACGTCGCTCTCGTCGATGGCCTGCACGATGTGGTCGGTCACGACGTGGTAGTCCGAGAGCGCGACCTCGTACGTCTCCTCGGGGTGGACCGGCTCTCCACCGACAGTCGCTTCCACGACCGAGTAGTCCCGGTCGTCGTACACCAGCCTGGCGCCGGAGACGTGGCCGAACCACCACGGCGGCACGTCGTCGTCCGGGTAGCGGGCCGCCAACTGGAGGTCGGCGAACGCGTCGAGCAGCGTGGCGCCGTCGACGTCGGCGACGACCACCTCGTTGTCGAACGGACAGAGGCCGTGGATGTCCGCGGCGCTCACCTCGCCGTCGAGCGGGTCGTCCTGCCTGATACCGCCCACGACGAACGCGACGTCGGCGTCGCCGGCCGACCGGAGCGCGTCCGTGACGAAGTTCCCGACGGCGCTCTCGCCGCCCTTCAGGTGGCGCTCCGTCCGGCGCACTGGCCCGTCGACGTGTGCGACCGTCTCCGAGAGCCCCGTCTCGTCGAGGCGCTCGCGGAGCGCGTCCGCCACCGACTCGTCGACGGGGTAGTCGGCCGTCTCGCGGTGGCTAGCCGTCGGCTCGTCGCCGCCCAGCGTGACCTCGAGGAGCGTGTGGCCGTTGGAGCCGGGGCGCGCGACGAGCGTCCCGTCGACTTGCGCGACGACTTCGTCGTGCTCGTGGCCCCCGAGGACGGCGTCGGCCGACGTCTCGCGAGCGAGGTCCTCGTCGTCGCCACGGTGGGAGATGACGACCACCAGGTCCGCGCCGGCGTCGCGGAGGTGGCGCTCGGCGTCCTGGACTGCTTCGACCGCGTCCCCGACCGCCAGATCGTTGGCTACCGGGTTGATGTCCGGCGTCGTCTCTGCCGTGACGCCGACGAGGCCGACGGTCACGTCCCCAGCGTCTACGAGCGTCGAGGGGGTCGTGTGGTCGGCCGCGAAACGGTCGCCGTCGAGGTACGCGTTCGCGTTCAGCCACGCGCCCGGGAACTCGCGGGCGGCGCGGCGCGCGGCGTCGTAGTCGTGGTCGAAGTCGTGGTTGCCGAACACCTCGGCGTCCGGGTCGACGGCGTCGAAGAGGTCCTGTGACTGCGCGCCGCCGCAGGCCGTCGAGAGGACGCCGGGGCCGGTGTTGTCGCCGCCACCGGTGACGAGCGTCGGTACGTGGTCGTCGCGGAGGGCGTCGATGGCGCCGGCGAGACGACCGACGCGCTCGGGCGTGTCGTAGGCGTTCTCCACGTCTGCGTAGTGGAGGATACGGACGGTCATGGACGGACGTACCGCGAGTGTGACGAAAAGGGTTCCGTGAAGATTTCTGGGGTCAGGACTGTGCGGTCGTCGTCGCGTCGTCGCAGTCGTGGGTCGCCACGTACGTGATCTCCACGGCGTCCTCCTGGACGGTCACGCCGAGGGCGAGACAGGACTCCGCGGTGGTCTCGCTGGTGAACAGCGTGGTGTACGTCTCGTCGGTGTCGCGGACGCGCGCCCGGACCCGCCACTCGCCGCGCGACCGGGGGAACGCCGGCGGTTCGAACGTGGCGCCGTGGACGCTCTGTCCGACGTCGTCGCTGTCTGTCCCCTCGATGCCGACGTCGGACCAGAACACCACCTCGCCGTCGAGTTCGAGCTGGAGGTCCAGGGAGACAGACTGCGAGAGTGAGTTGCTGACCCGGACGCTGTCGAGGCGGGGGTTCTCGGTCCCCGACCCCGACCCGGAGTCCGAGGAACAGCCCGCGAGCGCGGCGAGCGAGACGACCCCCGCCCGGAGTGCGTTCCGGCGCGTGATGGGTGGCATACAGCCACGTGGGAACACCGCCGAGTAAAGCGTGTGGGTTTCAGTCTCGCTGCTGACGCATTGGCCGTCAGCGCGAGAACCCGGGTCCGGACGGGCCGCGGGGGCCGCTCGGCCCGCCGCCCTCGGCCAACTGGACGTACTCGGACTCGGGTTCGCCCGGAACCTCCTCGCCGTCCTCGTAGCGGACGAAGTTCAGGTAGAACGGTTCGCCACAGCCCGGTTCCTCGTCTTGCTCCGCGTCTGTGCCGCGGGTTGCGTCGCTCCCCGCTCTACCAACCGAGGCCTCGCGCGGAGGATGTGACCACTCGACGTCGCCCTCCCCACAGACGAACTGCACGCCGTCCGCGTCGTCGGCCTCGTAGTCGTCCGACGGACTGACGTATTTCCACCCCGCCAGCGGGAACGGCGTCACGGACTTGTCCGCCATGTAGGGGTCGCGGTCGAGTTCGGCGACGGCGCCACAGCGCGGACAGTAGTACGTCACGGCGACCATACGACGGGTTCGCGCCCGAGCGGCAAAGGCCGTTCGCCGACGGGCGTTCTCGAGCGCCCCACTGGTGGGCGTGTCAGACCACGCGGAGTTCCCGGGAGTAGTCGTTCAGGTTCTCGTAGCCGTCCTCGGTGACGAAGACGAGGTCCTCGAGGCGAACGCCGCCGGTCCCCTGCTCGTACAGGCCCGGTTCGACCGTCACGACGTGGCCGGGTTGGAGTTCGCCGCCGAACTCGCTGAGGCTGGGCATCTCGTGGACGTCGAGGCCAACCCCGTGTCCGGTGCTATGGAAGAAGCCGTCCTGGGTCGACTCGTCGGTCCGGAGCGTCGGGTAGTCCTCGCGCTCGAAGACGTCACACACCGCTCCGTGGACCGTTTCACCGGTCACGCCGGGCCCGATCGCGTCCAGGGCCGCCTCGAAGGCCTCCCGGGTGAGGTCGTACCACTCCCGAACCTGCGGGTCGGGGTCGCCCTTCACGAACGTCCGGGTCATGTCGCCGAAGTACCGCGACGCCTCGTTATGCGGGTAGATGTCGACGATCACCGGCTCGCCAGCGCGGATCGGACCCGACCCGGACTCGTGTGAGAGCGCGCCGTCGGCGCCGGCGGCGACGATGCAGTCGTCTACCCGACAGCCGTCCTCGAGGAGCGCGACCTCGATCGCGCGGCGGACCCGCTCGCTCGTCAGCACCTCGCCGTCGAGACGGAGCACGCCGTCGGTGACCGTCGCGCGTTCGAGTAGCTCCTCGGCGACTGCCATCGCGTCCTCGGTCGCGCGCTGGGTCTCCGCGATGTGGTCGATCTCCGCGTCGGTCTTCACCGTCCGAGCGCTGAGCAGGACGTCGTCGTAGTCCGTGACGACCTCGATGCCGTGGTCGCGCAGGACCTCCGCGGTCCCGGTCGGGAACGACACCGGGACCGACACGGAGTCGACGCCGTACTCGGCGAGGAACCCGGCGGTCGCGACGGGTCTGGCCTTCGTCCGCCCGTGGTCCGCGACCGCGTCCGCGAAGCCGAACTCCCGGAACGTCCGGACGCTGTCGGCGTCGGTGTCGGCGCTCGCTCGCGTGGACTCCAGCGGGGGCACGAGGAGCCTGACCGCCCCGTCCGCGTACAGCGTGACGAAGTCGTCCGGAGCGTGGTACCCCGAGAGGTAGTACTGGTTGCTGTCCTCGCCGTCGGCGTCGACGAGGTAGCCGTCCGTCCCCGCCTCGTCGAGGTGGTCCTCCAGGTGGGAGT
Source organism: Halobacterium wangiae (assembly GCF_021249345.1). NCBI lineage: Archaea > Methanobacteriati > Methanobacteriota > Halobacteria > Halobacteriales > Halobacteriaceae > Halobacterium > Halobacterium wangiae. The sequence goes on from NZ_CP089588.1 coordinate 449,710, forward strand.
GACTCTCGTTCACGGCCCGAGTTCGGCGCTGTGGTGTATAAAAACTGCCGAGGTGCGTCACCGACCGACACACGCCCCCGCAGCGGTACACGACCAGCGCACAATCCCGTGGCAGTAGGCAGCCGGCAGCCTGGCGGACTGTGAGGGCGACGACCGAGCGAGCGGCGCAGCGCGCCGCTCACGAGGGAGGAGGGCTCGCGAGTGGCCTACTTCGGAAGGCCTTTTGTCGCACCCCGGGTGGTAGCTACTATGATAGACGAGACTGCCGAGGAGATCCGAGAGATGCGGACGCACTCCTCCTCGGTCGTCGCCGTGAAGGCCGCTCGCGCGCTCCGGGACCTCCTCGACAAGGACTACCCGACCGTTGAGGAGTACGTGCGGGCGCTCGAACGGAACAGCAACGCCCTCCGCCGCGCGAACGCCTCCCACGCGTCGCTGGTGACCACCCAGCGCGCCATCGTCGAGGGCGTCCGGGACGCCGACCCCGCGTCCGTCGCGGAGGCCAAGGAGGTCACCGCGGCGGCCATCGACGACGTGGTCGACACCGTCGAGAACGCGAAACACGCGGCCGCAGAGGCTACCGCCGAGCGCATCGAGGACGGACAGACGCTGCTCACCCACGACTACTCCTCGACCGTGCTGGAGGCCCTCGAACTCGCCGCCCAGGACGGCAAACACCTCGACGTGTTCGTGACGGAGGCCCGCCCGCGCCACCTCGGCCGGAAGACGGCGCGGACGCTCGCGGCCATCGACCGCATCGACCCGACGCTCATCGTCGACGGCGCCTCCGGCTACTACCTCCCGGAGTGCGACCGCGTCCTCCTCGGGATGGACTGCATCGTCGACGACACGTACTACAACCGCGTCGGGACGTACCCGCTGGTCGCGACGGCCGCCGACATCGGCACGCCCGTGACTGTCTCGGGGTCGAGCGCGAAACTCGTCGACGACGGCTTCCGCTTCGAGAACGACTTCCGCGACCCCAGCGAGGTCATCCGTGAACCCCCGGAGGGCTTCGAAGTGGAGAATCCGGCGTACGACGCGACCCCGACCCGCCTGCTCGACGTCGTGGTGACCGACGAGGGCGTCGAGGAGTACTGAGGGCCGCCGGACTCGGTTCTACGCCGGACGCTCCGACGTGACCTCGTACTGTTCGTCCTCGTACTCGACGTAGACCGGTTCGTCGATGCCGAACGGCGGGACGGTCGCGTCCGGTGCTTCTAGGCGAACGGTCTCGACGCCCTCCTCGAAGAACGGAATCGTGTTCCGGTACGGCGTCGTCCGGCCCGTCCCGGGACCCGGTCTGAGGAGTTGCTCGGTGACGTACCGCTGGAGGGGGCGGCCTGCTGGAACCCCCTCGCGTTCGACGACGAACGCCGACAGCTCTTCGTCCTCCCCGGGTTCCTCGCCGGTGGTCACGACGACGGTGTCGCCGTCCCGCGACGCGGAGACGTCGTCGGTCGGCGTCAGTTCGAGTTGGTCGCCGTTCAGCCTGAAGCGGGCGCCGAGCGCCACGTGGAACGAGTCCTTGTCGCCGAGGGGGAACCATCCCTGCAGGGTGAACGCGTACTCCCCACCACCGAGGCCCGCGAGCGCGACGTCGCTATCGCTCGAGGACCCGCCGGTCGGCGTCTCGGAGTTGTCCACCGTGAACGACCACTCGTGGGACTCGCCGGCGGGGAGCATGTGGAGTGGCTGTGGCCAGTACTGCGGCGCGACGTGGAACCACTGGCCATGCACGCGCTTCGAGAGTTTCCAGCCGTAGAAGTTCGCGTGGTACTCGTAGTCGGTGTCGTTCGCGAGCGTGAACGTCGTCGAGTCCGTCGGCAGGTCGAGTTCGTCGTCGTCGGGCGTCAGCGAGAGAATCTCGCCGGTCTGCTCGGGGTAGCAGACGGCCCGTCCCTCGTCGCCGAGTGGGCATTCGCTCTGTGTCGTCGGAACGCCGAGTGAGAGTAACTCCGCCGGCGTGGCGTCCGAGGTGGTGGTCGGCTGCGTAGTCGACGTCGAGGTGGCCCGTGTGGTCGTCGTACTGTCGCTTCCGGACGGCTGGGCACCGGTACCCGTACAGCCAGCGACCGCCAGCGAAGCGATGGTGCCGAGGAGGGCGCGTCGTCTCATACCGGGGCGGTCGGCAGGAGGCGGTAAATGCTTCGTGGGGACTACGACGCGCGTTTCACATGTACATGCGGTCCTCGGAGCGTTCCTCCTCGGCGTGGCTCCGGATCCGCTCGCTGAGGTTCTCGTAGTGCTGGGCGACCTCCGCGGCGAACGCTTTCAGGGGCCCCGTGTCCACGTCCAGGTCGTAGACGCTGCTGGCGGCGTCGACGAGGCGAATTGCGGCCTCCACGTCGGGCACCTGTGCGTGGACGGGTGTCGTGTAGGTGCACGCGCGGAGGTTCGAATCCAGGCCGCGTGCGAGCAGTTCGGCGTTCACACCGTCGAGGAAGCCGTTCCCCATCGCCGGCACGTCGGCGTCCACGAGGCGCGCGTCGCGGTAGTCCTCGGTGGCGATGTAGAACGCGCGGTGTTCGTCGGGCCCGTGCGCGACGGGGACTCCAGAGAGCACGGCTACCTCGCCGACGTCGTTCTCGTCGATCCACGCGAGCAGCGACCTGGCGAACGGTTCGGCCGCCGGCAGCGGGATGAACAGTTCGCCGACGAGCACGGTGACGTCGACGTCCGGTTTCGAGAAGAACCGCGTGTGGTGGCGCGGCACGCCGTTCTCGAAGGGCGTGATCGCCGGGAGGCTCTCGACGGCGACGTGCCCGGTCTGCTCGAGGTCGAGGTGGTCGACCAGGTAGTCGGCGGCGGTGAGCCCGGCGAGTCCGAACTCGGAGAACCCACAGAGGAGCGCCTCGTTCGGGGGAGCGTCGTGCGTGAAGTGGAAGTCGGGGCGCTCTGGGCGGGTGTCTGTGTCGGCCATGTGTGTGAGAACGGCGACGATCTCCTTAGCCGTTGGCCCGGCCGGACCACGGCACCCGCCGATCGCCGCTCAGTCGTCGGCGTGGAGTTCGACGCGCCCCTCGATCTCGGGGTCGATGCCGCGCTGGCGAGCGTAGTCGGCGAGCACCCGGTGCTGGACCTCGAGGCGGTCCACGCGGTGGGCCTCGTCGAGCGCTGGGAACTCGTCGTCGGAGTAGAACAGGTAGTCCGTGGTGGCGAGCGTGTACGTCGCGGTGGGGTCGACTGGTTCGCCGTCGACGGTGGCTTCCAGGAGTTCGTCGCGGTCCGCGTCCCACACCAGTTCTGCCCCCGAGACGTGGGCGTGCCACCACTCGGGCTCCGCGAAGCCGAGGGAGCCACCGCGCGCGCCGTGGAACACGTCCAGCAGTTCCTCGCCGGTGAGTTCCGCGACGCTCACCGGTTCCTCGAAGGGGACGACGCTGACGAGGTCCGACACCGTCACGTCGCCCTCGATGTCCGGGCCGTCGCGGACGCCGCCGGAGTTCTGGAGTGCGACGTCCGTCCCCGCGGCCCACCGGTAGGCGTCCGCGACGAAGTTCCCGATGCGGGACTCCCCCCGGAACAGCGTCTGCTCGGTGCGCTCCAGGGGGTCCTCGACTTCCCCGACGACGTCGTTCAGTCCGGTCTCGTCCATGCGCTCCTGGAGTCGCTCGGCGAGCGGTTCGTAGACGGGTTCGTCGGCGACGACGCGCCGGGTCACGTCGCCCGATTCGAGGTCGACGTCGAGTACCACCTCGCCGCCCGATCCCGGTCGCGTCAGGAGCGTCCCGTCGATGCGCTCGACGCGCTCGGAGGCGATGTGCCCGCCGAGGACGGCGTCCACGTCGGTGGCTGCGGCGAGTTCCTCGTCGTCGCGGCCGAGGTGGGAGAGGACGACCACGTAGTCCGCACCGGCGTCCCGGACGTCGGCGGCGGCCTCGCGGGTCGCGGCGACGGGGTCGGTGACGGTGAGGTCGCTCGCCATCGGGTTGAGCGCGGGCGTGGCGTCGTCGAGGACGCCGAGGAAGCCGACGCGCACGCCGTCGTGCGCGTCGATAGTCCACGGTTCGACACCGCCGATGGGGTCGCCGTCGCGGGTGACGTTCGCGCTCACCCACGTCTGCGGGGAGGCGGCGACGATCTCGGCGGTGACGTCGGCGCCGTAGTCGAAGTCGTGGTTGCCGAACGTCGCGACGTCCGGGTCGACCGCGTCGTAGAGGTCCAGCGCCTGTCGGCCCTCGGTCACGAGCGAGAGCACGCCCGGCGAGGTGTTGTCACCGGAGCCGGCGGCGATAGCGTCCCCGCGGTCCCGGAGGAGTGAGGCGAGACGCCCCGCCTGCTCGGGCGTGTCGTAGACGTTCTCGAGGTCGGAGTAGTGGAGGATACGGACCGCCATTGTCGGCTGGAGGCGGGCACGGCCAATGAGCGCTTCGACCGCGACTGATAAATGCCGCAAGCCGGTACGTGGAGCCATGTTGACGGTGGCGACCGACGACGGGGAGACGCTGTACGTCGCCGAGGACGAGGCCGAGCGCGGGCAGGACGGCCCGTTCCTCGTCGTCTACCGGACGCCGGACAGACAGCGCCGCTGGGGCTGGTTCTGCACGAACTGCGAGTCCGTCGACAACGCGATGGACTCGATGGGGCGCATCGAGTGCAACGTCTGCGGGAACTTCAAGAAGCCCGACGAGTGGGACTCGGCGCACGAGTAGCGGGCCGGTCCGCCCCGGCCTGCGCGGCTCAGCTTCCGCCAACCCGGTCTTTATGCGCTCCGTGTCGTACCCGGTCGTATGAGCCGCGTCGACGAACTCGACCCGGAGACCAGGGACGCAGTCGAATCGTTCGTGAGCGAGTGGCTGGCCGACGAACACGTCCCCGGTGCGAGTGTGGCGCTCGTGGACTGCGCGGAGCCACGCTCCGCGGAAGACGCGAGTGGCGAGGGACGAAGTTCCTCGCACCGTTCGAGCGGGCAAAGCCCGCGAGAAGGCGGCGACCAGCCGCGAGCGGGCGACCACGTCGTGTACGCGGACGGCTTCGGCGCCCGCGACCTGGAGTCGAACGCGCCGGCGACGCCGGACACGGTGTTCGGCGTGGCGTCGGTGACGAAGTCGTTCGTCGCGACGAGCGTCCTCCGGTTGGTCGACGAGGGCCACCTCTCCGTGGACGACCCGGTGACGGACTACGTCCCGTACTTCCGGGACCTCGACGACCCGCCGACGGTCCACGAACTGCTCTCGCACACCTCCGGGATGCCCAGCGACGGCGCGAGCGTCGCGCTCATCTCGCGGTTCGTCGGCGGCGACGCGGCGACGGCGCCGCTGAGCTCCGACGCAGACGTCCGCCGGAACGTCCGCGACTCGCTCGCCGAACGCTCCGACGGCGAGCGCTTCTTCTACTACAACACCGGCTACACCGTCCTCGGCGAACTCGTTGAAGCGATCGACGGTCGGCCGTTCCCGGAGTACGTCGACGACGAGGTGCTCGGCCCGCTCGGGATGGACCGCTCGGTGGTGCGGGCGGACCCCGGCGACGTCGCGGACGGGATGACGCCGTACCGCCTCGACGACGGCGACCTAGAGGAGACGGCGTTCCCCGTGAAGGGGGTCGGAGCGGCGGGCGGCCTGTTGAGCACGGCCAGCGACCTCGCGGCGTACCTCCAGTTCGCGATGCACGGCGACGAGCGCGTGCTCCCGGACGACCTGCTGGACCTCGCCCAGGAGCCCCACGCGACGCGCCAGGAACGCGTCGACGGGGCGGCCAACCAGTACGGGTACGGGTGGATGCGACAGCCGCTGCTCGGCGACGAACTCGTCGAGCACTCGGGGGACCTCGCCGTATCGTCGGCGTACGTCGGCTTCCTGGAGGACGCCGGAGTCGGCGTCGCGGTGCTGGCGAACACGTCACCGGAGGTCCACCCGAGTTTCGTGGGCCGCGCGCTGCTGGCGCTCGTCCGCGGCGAGGACCCCGACGACGCGGTGCCGTTCTACGCACTCCGCGCGAAGTGCCGGCGGGTCGCGGGTCGCTACGAGTCCTTCCGGTCGGCGATGACGGCGGACGTCGAGGCCACCGGTGGGACGCTGCAGGCGACGTTCGAGACGGCGCTCGGCGAGGAGTCGGTGACTGCGTTCCCGGAGTCCCTCGACCCGACGGACCACCGGTTCTACACGGTGGACGCGGGCGGTAATCGCCAGCCGCTGACCTTCGAGGAGACCGACGAGGGACTGGACTGTTACTACCAGCGGTGGCGACTCCACGAATCGGACGAATAGCCACCGTTGTACAGGATTCCAAAACGTTCGTCCAGTATCGCCAGGGCCAGGCAGACGTTCGGTGAATGGTGGGAAAGCTTATAACCCGCTTCCACGAAGGGTAGTACGCATGGGGACTGTTACCACCCCTCCCGACGAGCAGGCCCGGTCGATCTTCGCCGACCTCGGGTACAGTCTCGCAGGTGACGGCGCAGAGTTCTCCGCGACTCGCGACTGGAAGGAGATACGAGTCTCCGCCGTCACAGAGAACGTCGACACGCCCGACGACAGCGGCTATCGCTGCTTCGTCACGTGGGCGGACGAGGCCGACGCACTGGAACGACAGTTACGCCGCGTAGATCCGCCCTACGAGTGGGCGGTGATGGGGGTCGAAGAGGACGGCGACTACGAGGTTGCGCGCGCACCGCCGGTCGAGTGACCGGTCGGTCGCGTCGATTTTTCGGGACCGAGTTGCCTAGCGGAGCGACTCGCGCGTCGCCGCGAGCCCCGCGTCCGCGTCGACGTCCGCGCCGAGCGCGTCGAAGGCGTCGGCGAGCGCCGCGACGACGAGGGTCACGTTCTCCGGGCGCGCACCGTGGCCCATGCAGCCGATGCGGAACACGTCGCCCGAGAGGTCGCCGAGGCCGGCCGCTATCTCCAGGTCGTAGGCGTCGAGCACGTAGTCGATGACGGCGCCGTCGTCGACGCCGTCGGGGACGCGGACGGCGTTCAGACTCGGCAGCCAGTAGTCGTCCTCGGGGTTGAGACCGAGACCCATCGCCTCCACGCCTGCCTTCAGCGCGCCCGCCATCTCCAGGTGGCGCTCCCAGCGCGCCTCGATGCCCTCCTCGGCGACGAGGCGGAGCGCTTCCCGGAGCGCGTACACGTTCGAGACGGGTGCCGTGTGGTGGTAGGCTCGCTCGTCGCCCCAGTAGCCCTCCAGCAGCGAGAGGTCGAGGTACCACGACCGGGCGGGTTCCTCGCGGTCAAGGACCTTGTCCATCGCGACGTCGTTCAGCGTCAGCGGGCTGGCGCCCGGCGGACAGGAGAGGCACTTCTGGGGGCCGGCGTACGCCACGTCGACGTTCCAGTCGTCGACGTGCAATTCGACGCCGCCGATGCTCGTCACGGTGTCAGCGATGACCAGCGCGTCGTGGTCGTGGGCGGCCTCGGTGATGGCGGGCACGTCCGGTTGCTTCACGCCCGTCGACGTCTCCGCGTGGACGAACCCGAAGACGTCCGGGTCGAACTCCTCGCAGGCGTCGGCCACGTCGTCCGGGTCCAGCGGTTCGCCCCACGGCGCACCGACGCGGACCACGTCGCCGCCCGCGCGACGCGCCATCGCCGCCATCCGGTCGCCGAAGTAGCCGTTCGTCGGCGCGAGGACCGTGTCCCCCGGTTCGACGAGGTTGCCGATGGCCGCCTCCATCGCGGCCGACCCCGTCCCCGAGACGGGGATCGTCCACTCGTTGTCGGTCTGGAATGCGTACCGGAGCAGTTCCTGGGTCTCGTCCATGATGTCGACGAACGACGGGTCGAGGTGGCCCACGAGCGGCGTGCTCATCGCCTTCAGCACGCGCGGGTGGACCGGACTCGGCCCCGGACCCATCAGCGTTCGCTGCGGCGGATTCAGCTCGCCGATGTCTGGCGCGTCTGTCATGTGAAACACACGCGTCGGGAGCGAGCAAGAAACTTCGGGATGCGGGGGCGTCGGCGGAGTTACGTGACCCCCGTGTGAACGGCCGGTATGCAGACCGACACGCCGTCGTCGCTGTCCGAGCTGGTGAACAGGGCCATCGACGGGTTCGTCGGCAACGTCGTCGACGCCCTCCCCGAGCTACTCACCGGCGTCGTCTTCCTCGCGCTCGCGGCCGTCCTCATCAGAGCCGTCGTCGCCGTATTGCGGTGGTTCCTGGCTCGCATCTACCGCAACCAGCCAATCTACGTCCAGCTCGGCGCCACGCTCGCGTCCATCCTGCTGTGGTTCGGCGCGCTGCTCGCGTTCCTCTCGGCGGTCGGCCTCCCGGAGATCGCGGCCGCACTCGGCACCGCCTCCGGGTTCCTCGCGCTCGGCGTCTCCTACGCGCTCTCGGGGATGCTCGCCGACGCCGTCGCCGGCATCTACCTCCTCCGCGACCCCGACTTCAACCCCGGCGACACCGTCGTCACTGGTGACGTCACCGGGACCGTCGAGACCATCGAGTTGCGGAAGACGCGCTTCGCGGTCGGCGAGGACATCGTGGTGCGTGCCAACGCGGAGGTTGAGAAGAAGTGGACGAAGAAGCCGGACTGAGCCGCGTTCCCGGCGGAGCGACCCGACCCGCGTGCTTATCAGCGACCGCGGCGTAGCGCGACTATGTTCGTCGGACACGCAACGTTCGCGTTCGGCGCCGTCGCCCTCCTCGCCCTCCAGTTCGGGAGGTCCCGAGAGCGTGCGCTGGCGCTCGGCGTGTTCGCCGGCCTCTTCGCCGCCGTCCCCGACGTGGACATGGCGTACGCCGTCGTCGGCCTCGTCGGTGCGGACCCGACCAGTCCGACAGCCGCCGCCAGTTCGTTCTGGGGCGCCTCCACGGTCGTCCACCGCGCGGTCACGCACTCGCTGGTGGTCGCCGTCCCGGCCGCCGCAGCGTTCGCGCTCGCTCCCACCCACCGCCGTCTCGCTGCGGTCGCGCTGCTCGGTCTGGTCGCGGTGGTCGGCACCACTGCCGGCGTGCTCGGCGTCTTCGTCGTCGCGCTGTTCGCCGTCGCGGGCTGGCTGGTCGCCGTCGGCGGCCACCACTGGGGCGTCCGTGGACCCGCGCTCTTCGGCGTCGCGCTCGCCGGCCTCGCCAGCCACCCGTTCGGCGACCTCCTCACCGGAGAGCCGCCACGCCTGCTGTACCCCCTCGACGTCGTCGTCTTCGACGGGCGGCTCACGCTGTCCGCGGACCCGACGCTCCACCTGCTCGGGGCGTTCGGCGTCGAACTCGTCGCCATCTGGGTCGGCGTGGTCGCGGCGCTCGCGCTCGCGGACCACCGGCTCACCGACCACGTGAACGGTCGCGCGGCGGTCGGCGCTGCCTACGCCCTCGCGGTGCTCGTGGTGCCCCCGCCGACGCTCGACGTCTCCTACCACTTCGTCTTCAGCGTCGTCGCGGTCGGTCTCGTCGCCGCCGTCCCCGTCCCGCGGGGGCGGTCGATTCCGCGCCCGACGCCGTTCAACGCGCTCGTGACGGGGCTGACGGCGGTCACGCTCGCCGGCACCGCGTACGCCGTGGCGTACGTCGGCGGACTCGCCTGAGGCCGCCGCCGGGGCGCGCGACCGCCCGTGACCGCGAGCGGGCCGGCGACTAGCTTTATCCGGCGTGCGACGGTATAACGTACTGATGGTCTACAAGAAGATCGAACTCATCGGGACCAGTGAGGAGAGCTTCGACGACGCCGCGGACGACGCCATTGACCGCGCGGAGGACACCCTCCAGAACGTGAAGTGGGCGGAGGTGATCGACCAGGGCGTCGAGATAGCCAACGCGGAGGACAGACAGTATCAGGTCGAGATGAAGGTCGCTTTCGAACTCCAGGACTAGGTGCGGAACGACTCGCCGCAGCCACACTCGCTCTCGACGTTCGGGTTCTGGACGTGGAACCCCGCTCCCTGCAGGCCGCCCTCGTAGGCGAGCTGGCTGCCGCCGACGTAGTTCAGGCTCGACTGGTCGACGAACAGCCGGATACCGTTGCTCTCGAAGATCTCGTCCTCTGGTTCGGGCTCGTTCTCGAAGCGCATCCCGTAGGAGAGCCCCGCACAGCCGCCCTGCTGGACGTAGAGTCGCAGGCCCGCCTCGCCCGCGTCCATCCCCTCGCCGTCCATCAGCTCCCGGGCCTGTTCGGCGGCTGGCTCGGTGGCCGTGACGACGACGTCTTCCTCGCCCTGTCCGGCGGTGGTGCTCATGGGAACACGTTCGCATGCTGCGGGGAAAAGGATGACGCCCCTACTCCTCGGTGAACCGCGCGTCGACGCTGGCAGCGTGGCCCTCCAGTCCCTCGGCGTCCGCGAGCGTCGTCACCGTCTCCCGGAGGTCGGCGAGCGCGTCCCGGTCGAGGCGCTGGACGGTCGTCGAGCGGACGAACGTGTCGACGCTGAGGCCGCCCGTGACCTTCGCCAGCCCGTTCGTCGGCAGCACGTGGTTCGTCCCGGTCGCGTAGTCGCCCGCGGCGACGGGCGCATACGGTCCGAGGAACACCGACCCCGCGCTGTCGATGCGGTCGAGGATGGCCTCGTCGTCCGCGGTCTGGATGGAGAGGTGTTCGGCGGCGTACTCCTCGGCGAACAGCACCGCCTCGCTCATCGAGCGCGCGACGAAGACCCCGCTCGCGTCGCTCTCGAGGGCCGCCCGGATGGTGTCAGCGCGCGCCCGGTCGTCGATTCGAGCGTCGACCGCCTCGCAGATGGCCGCCGCGGTGTCCTCGTCGTCGGTCACCGCGACGACGCTCGCGTTCGGGTCGTGTTCGGCCTGTGCGAGCAGGTCCGCCGCCACGAACCCGGGGTCCGCGGTGTCGTCGGCGACGACGAGCAGTTCCGAGGGGCCGGCGAGGAAGTCGATCTCCACGTCGCCGCGCACCTCGGCCTTCGCCGCCGTCACCCACTTGTTGCCCGGGCCGACGACCTTCTGGACGCGGTTCACCGTCTCCGTGCCGTACGCGAGCGCGGCGACCGCCTGGGCGCCCCCGGCGGCGTAGACGCGGTCGGCGCCCGCGGCGTGGATGGCGGCCAGCGTCACTGGGTTCAGCTCCTCGGCGGGCGGGGTCGCCACGGCGACCTGCTCGACGCCCGCGACGCGGGCCGGGATCACGCCCATCAGCACCGACGACGGGTACGCCGCGGTGCCGCCCGGCACGTAGACGCCGACGCGTTCGAGCGGCCGGAAGCGCCGCCCGAGTTCTCTCCCTTCACTGAACTCCCGTCGCCAGTCCTCGGGCAATTGGGCCTCGTGGAACTCGCGGACGTTCGCCGCGGCGTCCTCGATGGCCTCGCGGGTCGCCTCGTCCACCTCGTCGTAGGCGCGCTCGGCGGCGTCGGTCACGTCGAGGTTGCCGACCTCCACGTCGTCGAACTCGCTGGCGAACTGCCGGAGCGCCACGTCGCCCTCCTCCCGTACCCGGCCGACGATGTCTCGCACGTCCGAGCGGACCGCGTCGACGCCCGCGTCGCGCTCGAACAGCGCGCGGCGTCGCTCCGGTCCGAGCTCCGCGACGGCTTCGTAGTCCATGGGGCGGGCTACGCGGGGCCGCCGAAAAACGGTTTCTACACGCGGCCAGCGGCGCTACCGGACGGAGGGGAGTTCGACGTAGGTCGCCAGCTCCCGGCTCGGCTCCGCGAGCGCCACGAGCTCTCGCTCCGGATTGTAGTCGACGACGCCGGCGTCGGCCATCTTCGGTACGTGGGTGTGGTAGAGGTCGGCGTGGATCGCGGCGACAGCGTCTGCGGGGACTTCGGTGATGCGGGCGTCGTACTCCCAGACCGCGAGCTCGTCCGCGACGTCCGGGAGGGTGAGCGGCGTCTCGTACTCCGCGAGACAGGCGACGACGAACCGGCGGCGAGCGTGGGACAGCACGTCCATGAGTGCGTCAGTGTCCACGTCGAGGGCGGCGAGTGCAGCGTGGTCGGCGCTGACGCGTTCGTCTGCAGTCATTGTGTATTGGACTACGCCGAACGCTATTGAGCTGTCGGTCTAACAGCTAAGGGATTTAAATACCGGCGAGAGCGGCGCTGAGACGTCGGTAGTCCGACTGGTTCCTCCGGGTGGACTGCGTCTCCCCCGGTGGGGAACTGCTGGCTCACCTGCTGTGGGACCCCTCGGACGGGAGCGTGAACGAGAACGTCGTCCCCTCGCCGGGAGTGGACTCGACCCAGATCTCCCCACCGTGACGCTCGACGATGCGCTCTGCGAGCGCCAGACCGATTCCCGTGCCCGCGTGCTCGGCCTGGGAGTGCAGGCGCTGGAACACGTCGAACACTCGCTGGGCGTCCGCCGGGGCGATACCGATCCCCTCGTCGTGGACCGAAATCCGCCACGCGTCGGTCTCCCGCTCGGCGGTCACCTCCACGCTCGGCGGCGCCTCACCACTGTACTCGATGGCGTTGTCCAGCAGATTCTGGAACAACTGCCGCAACTGCCCCGCGTCGCCGTCGACGACCGGCAACGGTTCGTGGACGATCTCGGCGTCCGCCTCCTCGATGCGCACCTGCAGGTCGTCCAGCACGTCCGCGAACACACTGTCCAGGGCGACCGGTTCGAGCGGGTTCCCGCGGGAGTCCACGCGCGAGTACTCGAGGAGGCCTTCGATCATCGTCCGCATCCGGTCGGCGCCGTCGACGGCGAAGTCGATGAACTCCCGGCCATCGTCGTCCAGATCGTCGCCGTACCGGGTCTCGACGAGTTGCAGGTAACTCGACACCATCCGCAGCGGCTCCTGGAGGTCGTGTGACGCCGCGTACGCGAACTGCTCGAGGCGCTCGTTGGACTCCTCGAGGTTCTCGACCAGACTCTCGAGGTCGCTCTGGTACCGCTCGCGCTTGACAGCCTCCGCGAGCACGTTGGCGACGGTCTGGACGAAGTTCACGTCCTCCTCGGTGAACACCCGTGGCTCCGTGTCGTGGGTGCCGAGGATGCCCCACGGGTCGTCGACCGAGCCGACGATGGTACTGATGCCGCTGCGCACGTCGTGGCTCGTGAGGAGGTCCGGGCCGGAGAATCGGTGTTCCGTCTCGAGGTCCTCGACGACCACCGGCTCGTCGGACAACAGCGTGTAGGACGCTTGCGAGTCCCGCTCGACGGCCGACACCGTCGTGGAGCCGACGACACCCTCGCGCCAGCCGGCACCCTGCCGGAGCAGGAGTTCGTCGGCACCAGCCTGGAGGTCCAGCACCTTACAGTAGTCGGTGTCGAGGACGTCCGCGACCTGCCGGGCCGCCTCGTCCATGAGTTCGTCGAGGTCGTCGGTCTCGAGCGCGAACTGCCCGAGGTCCGCGACGACCTGCTGCTGGCGGGCGCGTCGCTCGAGTTCCTGCTCGTGTTCCTTCCGCTCGGTGACGTCCTGGGCGGTGCCGACGATGCGCGTCATCTCGCCGTCCTCGTCGCCCACCCGGGCACCCTGTGCGTGGACCCACCGGAGTTCGCCGTCGGGCCGGACGATGCGGTACTCGCCGTCGAAGGGCTCGGACGGGAGCGCCTCGAACCTCTCGCGGACGCGGTCGCGGTCCGCCCGGTGGACCGCCTCGAGGAAGGCCATCGGGTCCTCGTACAGCCGTTCCCGGTCCATCCCCCAGAGGTCCTCGAACGCCGGGTTGACGTAGACGAACTCCTCGACGTCCGCGGTCGCCATCCAGACGACCTCGTCGACGTTCTCCGCGAGCATGCGGAGTTTCGCCTCGCTCTCCTGGAGTTCGCGCTGGACCTCCCGGCGCTCCGTGACGTCCTGGACGACGACCATCCCGGTGAACGAGTCGCCGGACTCGATCGGGTGGGTGTTGACGAGGAGGTGGCGCCCGTGGAGTTCGAGTTCGAACGAGCGCGTTTCGCCGTCGAGGGCGGCCCTGAACCGCGGTTCGAGCCTGTCGGCTAACTCGTCCGGGTGGAGTTCGCGGATGGTGGCGCCGAGTCGGTCCTCGGGGTCGACGTCGAGGTCGTCCATCAGTTCTCCACCCACGGCAGTGTACCGCAGGTCCGCGTCGAACAGCCCCACTGCCCCGTTCGGGAAGTTCTCGACGAGTGCGCGGTAGCGGCGCTCGCTCTCCGCGAGCCTCCGCTCGCGCGCTCTCCGCTCCGTGATGTCCCGCACCACGCCGACACGGTACCAGCCGGACTCCCCGTCCGCCTCGAGTGGCGCGAACGTCGCCTCGGTCAGAACGGTGTCGCCACTGGCGGTCCGCAACTCGGCCTCGATAGTGGACGGTTCGATCGTCCCCTCCAGTAACCCCTGTCGCTGCTCCTCGACTCGTTCGACCACCTCGTCGTCGACGACGACCGAGGAGGCGGCAGTACCGACGAGTTCCGCCGGGGAGTAGCCGAGCATCGACGCGTACGCCTGGTTCACCATCGAGAAGTCGCCGTTCTCGTCGACGACGTAGACGCCGTCGTTCACCGTCTCGACGATGGTCTCGTAGCGCTGGAGGCGCCGCTCGCGCTCCGCCTGCTCGGTCGTGTCCTGGGCCATCGTCATCCCCGCGAACACCTCGCCGTGGTCGTCGGCCACCGGCACCACGTGGACCAGCCACTCCCGGTCGGCGTACGACAGTTCGACCGCCCCCTCCTCGCCGTCGAGAGCGGACTCCATCAGCGGGACGAGGTCTTCGGCGACGTCACTACCCCAGACGTCCCACGGACCACTCCCCTCCAGTTCGCCACGAGCGACGGGGAGGTCGTCGAAGACCTGTCCCGCCGCGAGCGTGTACCGGAGCTCCCGGTCGAACAGCGTGACGATGCCGTTCGGGAAGTGTTCGGCGAGCGTCCGGTAGCGCTGCTCGCTCTCCGCGAGCTGTCGCTCGTACTCGCGGCGCTCGGTGACGTCCCGGAAGTACACCGACAGCCCGGTCTCCGAGGGGTAGGCCCGGACCTCGAACCACGCGTCCAGTGGCTCGGGGTAGTACGCCTCGAAGGAGACGGTTTCCTGGTCGCTCATCGCGCGTTCGTACTGCTCCGCGAACTGCCGGCTGGCAGCCTCGGGGAACGCCTCCCAGATCCGTTCCCCGACCAGCGTACGGCCCTCGGGGTTGATCAGCTCGTGAGCGCGGTCGTTCAGGTACGTGAACCGCCACTCCTCGTCGAGCGCGTAGAAGGCGTCCGAGATGCGGCCGTAGATCTCCTCGACGTCCCGCTCGACACGCTCGCGCTCGGTGCGTTCGTTCTCGATAGCCGCCCCCAGTACGTTGGCGACGCCCTGGAGGAAGTTCACGTCGTGCTCCGAGAACTCCCGGTGATCGGTCGCGTACGCACCGAGGACGCCCCACGGGTCGTCGGGCGGGCCGACGACGACGCTGACACCGCTCACGACGTCGTGGTCGTCGAGCAGCCCCGACCCGGAGAACCGTTCGTCGGCGGACAGGTCCGCGACGACGGCCGTGCCGTCGCCGTGGAGGGCGTAGCCAGTCGCCGAGTCCGGGTCCGCGGCTACCGCTGCGCTCCCGACCAGGTCGTCGCGCCAGCCGGCGCCCGCACGAAGCAACGCCTCCTCGCCCTCGGGGAGCAGTTCGAGGACGGCCGAGTAGTCGATGTCCAGAATCTCGGCGACGACCGCCGCGGCGTCGTGTAGCAACTGCGCTACGTCGTCGGTCTCCAGGGCCTGCTGTCCGAGTTCGGCGACGACCGCCTGCTGGCGAGCCCGCCTGTCGAGTTCCGTGGCGGAGGCATCCATCTAGCCGGTCGTACTCCGGCAGCGCCTGTAAGCCCTTCCCCGGGTAGGACTCCCGGGCCCGCGTGGAGTGTCCACTGGCCGTCAGGACGTCTCGGCGTCGGCGTCCGTCGGGGTCCCGCCACCCTGTTCTTTCCACCTGTCGAGTGCGTCCATCACCGCGCTCGAACTGATGCCGTGGACGACGATCGACGAGAGGACGACGAAGCCGACGATCGCCCACAGCTGGTTGGCGGCGACGACGAGTTCGATCTCCTGGAACGACGACTCGGCGAGCGCGTGCGAGAGGTAGTAGAACGACCCGATCCCCCGGATGCCGAACGCGCCGACGACGATGCGCTCCGGCCACGAGGCGCTGGTGCCCACTAAGCTGAGGATGCCGACCACCGGACGGATGACGAGCAGGAGCGCCAGCCCGACCAGCGCTCCCCCCACGGTCAGGGGCGCGAGCAGGCCGCCGGCGATCGCACCGCCGAACAACACCAGGACGGTCGCCATCAGCAACCGCTCGGCGAGGACGGCGAAGTCGTGGAGCTCCACGTAGTAGTCGTGTTCCCACTCGGCGTGCCGGAGCGCCAGCGCGGCGACGAAGACGGCGATGAAGCCGTAGCCGTGGAGTTGCTCGGTGACGCCGTACGCGATGAGCGTCGTCGCCAGCGCCTCGACGCCCGCCATCACCTCCTCGCCGCGCCCCATCAGTTCCGCGACGCTCTTCGTCGCCGGGATGCGGAACAGGAGGCGGGCCATGAGGTGTCCGATGGCGTAGCCGATGAGCGTGCCGACGACGATCTTGTAGCCGACGTCGACGAGCAGCCAGTCGGCCAGCCACTCCTCCGGGGCGAGCAGCGACGCTCCCGCGACGGCGATAGCGAGGTTCGTCAGCGGGAACGCGAGCCCGTCGTTGAGGCCGGCCTCGGAGGTGAGCGCGAACCGGACCGACCCCCACCTGTGGCTCGGGTCCTGCTCCTCCTCGATCTCGGTCAGGGGCGCACCCGCCTCGATGCCGGAGGCGAGCACCGGGTCGGTCGGCGAGACGACGGCGCCCAGCAGGATGGCCGTCGCCGGGAGGAGGCCGAGGACGCCCCACGCGAGCACCGCCACCAGGGCGGCCGTGAGGGGCAACGCGACGACGAGCAGCCGCCACGTCGAGGACCACGACCGCAGCGAGAACGGGCGGTCGAGTTTGAGGCCGGCGCCCATCAGCGAGATGATGACGACGAGTTCGGTGAGCCGCTCGGTCAGGTGGGCGTTCTCGACTGGCTCGAGCGTCGGCGTTCCGGGGAGGAACGCGAACAGCAGGAAGCCGGTCGTCATGTAGACGATGGGGAACGACAGCGGCCTGTGTTCGAGCAGACGGGGCAGTATGGCCGTGCCGAGGAGCGCGATGCCGACGACCAGCAGCCCGATTTCGTAGACACCCATCACCACCTAGTAGCGTCGGCAGCCAGAAAAGCGTAGAACCTATTGGCGGACGCCGCGGCGGCCGGAACTGGGCTGTCTCAGTCGCGGTCCGGGAGTCGAACGGCGGAGAGCCAGAACCGTTTGAAGGCCTGCACCGCCTCGATGAACGCCCCGGGGTCGACCGGCTTCGTCAGGTACGCGTTCGCCTGCAGGTCGTACGAGCGGACCACGTCCGTCTCCGACTCGGAACTCGTGAACACGACGACTGGGATGCGCGCGAGTTCGGGGTCGGCGCGGACCTCCGCGAGCACCTCGTCGCCGTTCTTCCGCGGGAGGTTGAGGTCCAGCAACACGACGTCGACCCGCGGTGCGTCCTCGTAGTCGCCACGGCGGAAGAGGAAGTCCAGGGCCTCGTCGCCGTCGTTGACGACGTGGAGGGTGTCGGCGTCGCTCCCCGTCTCGAAGGCTTCCCGCGCGAGCCGGACGTCCCCCGGGTTGTCCTCGACGAGCAGGACGTTCGCCGGCTCCTCGCCTCGGGTCTGCTCTGTCACTGTCTCCTCGATAGTTGGCAATGTAAATGAAAATGCCGACCGGGGTCTGCAGGGCGTTCCCGGCGGTCGAGGCCCCCTCGGTACGCCGCGTGCGGATCGGAGTACGGGTCCATCCGTCGGGGAGTAACGGGTCGGCGCGTAAGGCCTTCGTGGCTACCGGGACCGCTCCGACCGGAGGTCGCGGACCCACGTTCCGCGGGTTGGCCGTCCGCGTCAGGGCGTGAACACGGGGCGGACGCAGCCGTCGGCCTTCTCCTTGAACAGTTCGTACCCCTCCGGGGAGTCCTCCAGGGAGAACTCGTGGGTGGCCAGGTACGACGGGTCCATCCGGCCCTCGGAGACGTGGTCGAGTAGCTCCGGGACGTAGCGCTGGCCGTGCTGCTGTGCGGTGCGGACGGTGAGGCCCTTGTTCATCACGACGCCGAGGGGGAACGTGTCCATCACGCCGTAGACGCCCAGGATGGAGAGCGTGCCGCCCTTCCGACAGGCGACGATGGCCTGCCGCAGCGCCTCCCCGCGGTCGGTGTGCAGCCGGAGTTTCTGCTTCGCGCTGTCGACGGCGTGCATCGTTCCCGTCCCGTGGGCCTCCATCCCGACGGCGTCGATGCAGGCGTCGGGGCCGCGCCCGCCGGTCATCGACTTGAGAGTGTCGACGACGCTGTCGACGGCGGTGTAGTCGATGGTCTCCGAGCCCGCCTCGTTGCGCGCCATTCGGAGGCGTTCGGGGAACCGGTCGATGCCGATAACCTGGTCGGCACCCATTAGCGCGGCGCTCTGCTGGGCCATCAGCCCGACGCCGCCACAGCCCCAGACGGCCACGGTGTCCCCGGGTTCGACGTCGCAGAAGTCCGCGCCCATGTAGCCCGTCGCCCACGCGTCGGAGGCGAACAGCGCCTGCTCGTCCTCGAGTTCGTCGGGGACGTGGAAGCAGTTCTCGTCGGCGTGCGGTACCCGGACGTACTCCGCGTGAGAGCCCGCGTAGCCGCCGAACGCGTGCGTGTACCCGTAGATACCCGCCGTCGAGTAGCCGAGCACCGGCTCTTGGAGTTCCGGGTTCGGGTTCGTGTTGTCACAGAGCGACCACTGGTCGGTCTGGCAGAACGTACAGCTCCCGCAGCCGACGAACGATGGGACGACGACGCGGTCGCCCACCTCGACGTCGTCGACCTTGCGACCGACCTCGGCCACCTCGCCCATGAACTCGTGACCGATGACGTCGCCCTCTCGCATCGTCGGGAGGTAGCCGTCGATGAAGTGGAGGTCCGAACCGCAGGCCGTGGTCTTCGACACCGCCAGGACGACGTCCCGGGGGTTGACGATCTCGGGGTCGGGGACGTCCTCCACGCGGAGGTCGTTGGTCCCCTCCCAGCAGAGCGCCCTCACAGCAGGTCACCCCGGCCGCGACCCGACGGGTTCCCTTCGAGCGTCGGCACCTCCCCCGTCTCCGCGAGGCTCTTGAACCGGTGAAGTGCCTTGCCGACCATCGTCCGGGGGACGAGCCCGAACCGCTCCAGAGCCATCCCCCCGAGCCTGCCGCCCGGCGGGTCGAAGCGCACGCGGAGGGTCACCTCCGTTCCCCGGTCGGCGGGCGCGGGTTCGAAGCGCACCGACCACTCGTTGGGCAGCGACGCGCCCGCCGTGGACTCCCAGCGGAGCAGTTCGCCGGGGCGCTCCTCGACGATGCGGGACTGCCAGGAGACCGTTCGACCCAGCGGCCCCTCCACCTGCCAGTGCCGGCGCTCCTCGTCGACCGGTCTGACCGTCGCGAAGTGGCCGACGACCTGGTCCAGCCTGTCGGGGTCGCGCCAGTAGTCGGCGAGGTCCTCGGCCTCCCCAGCGACGGTGATGGACTGCTCGAACTCGGTCGCGTCGGCGGTCGCACCGGGCTCGCGGTTGTCGCTCTCGCTCCTGATCACGCCGACCACCCGGTAGAGGATGCTCTGTCCCGAGACGCCACGGGAGAGTAGTGCTCCGCCGACGACCGTCATGAGAACCCCACGAATCGACTGCCGCCTGAGACCGCGAACGAGCAGCACGGCACCGACACCGGCGGAGACGACTCGTTCCCAGCGACCGACGTTGATCTCTCTCGACTGCAGACCCGTCCACTCCCTCTCGGCCGGTTCCTCGCCCGACCGCTCGTCCGGTTCGGCAGTGCTCATCGGCGGCGGTTCCTGCTGGAGAAACGCGGGTTCGGGCGGGTCGATGCGTCGTCACCGGCGGGTGTAGTGGGCCACCCGCGCGCTCCAGCGACCGGTGCAGGCGCGCGCTGGCTGTCGACGGCAGCTACTGACATTGAGAACAGTCACCACGAGTACTGACGGCGAACCGACGCTTAGATTCCGGGGCTGCAACTGCAGGCAGTATTCCCAAGGCTGTGCCAACCGTTCGACTAGGCCGGCTCGAACCGAGTGATACCAGATGACACAGCTACCCGCCACCAGTCCAGTCGCACAGCGGCAGAGACCGAACGCCGGACGCGCACGAAGTGGGGGATGCCGGCGATGAACGTGGACCTGAAACCCGTCGACCAGCAGGTGGTCGTCGTCACGGGC
The DNA here is from genome assembly GCF_021249345.1 of Halobacterium wangiae. NCBI lineage: Archaea > Methanobacteriati > Methanobacteriota > Halobacteria > Halobacteriales > Halobacteriaceae > Halobacterium > Halobacterium wangiae. Next base: position 469,795 of record NZ_CP089588.1, read on the forward strand.
GCGACCTCCGGTATCGGGCTGGCGACCGCGCGAATGGCCGCCGAGCGCGGAGCGAAGGTGGTGTTGGCCGCCCGGAGCGAGGACGCGCTCGCGGAGCTGGCCGAGGAGATAACGGCCGCGGGCGGCGACGCGACGTACGTCGTGGCGGACGTGCGGGACCGAGACGACGTGGCCCGAATCGCTCGCACGGCCGAGGAGACGTACGGCGGCTTCGACACGTGGGTCAACGTCGCCGGCGCGTTCCTCTACGGCAGACTCGACGAGACACCCATCGAGGACATGCGCGCACAGTTCGAGACGAACGTCTGGGGGCTGCTGTACGGCAGCCTCGAGGCCGCCGACCACCTCGCGGAGCGCGGCGGCGCCATCGTCAACATCGGCAGCGTCGTCTCCGACCGCGCCATCCCGCTGCAGGGGAGTTACTCCGCGTCGAAGCACGCCGTCAAGGGGTTCACGGACGCGCTGCGGATGGAACTGGAGGAGGAGGGTGCGCCCGTGTCGGTGACGCTCGTCAAACCGGCGGCCATCGACACGCCGTACCCCGAACACGCGAAGAACTACATGGACGAGGAGGCGACGCTCCCGCCGCCTGTCTACGCCCCGGAGACGGCCGCGCGCGCCATCCTGGAGGCCGCCGAGCAGCCCCAGCGGGACGTCTTCGTCGGCGGCGGCGCGAAGGGGATGGCGGCGCTGGGCAACTACGCCGCGGGGCTCACGGACCGCATCATGGAGGCGACGTTCTTCGACCAGCAGCGGACGGGCCAGCAACCCGCCCAGCCCGACCGGAGCGGCATCGACGAACCCGTGGGTGAACTCGAGGAACGCGGCGACCACGAGGGCCACGTCGCGCAGTCGAGCATCTACACCCGACTCTCCCAGGGACGCTCCTCCGGGCCGCTTCTCCGTGGCGGCATCGTCCTGGCGGGGCTCTACGGCGCCTACCGAATGCTTCGAGGGCGGCGGTGAGGACGGCAGCGGCTCCGTGGTGAGACTGTCGCCCGCGGCACTACACGAGGACGAACTCCCGGGTATCGTTCGTGAATACGGGGTCCGAGCCGATCGCCAACATCGTTTTACGCGTCACTGACCTCCCACTAGGGTACTGACCTCTTCACTGGAGGCCCCCTCATGAGCGACTCACCGACCACCCTCGAGCGACTCGACCTCCCGGAGAGAATCGACTCGGGAATCGACCGCGTGATTCTGGCGTTCAGCGACGGTGAGTCCGGTACTCGGTTGACTGGAATGGAGAAAGAGCTGTTCGAGGTGCTCGTGGTGAGTGACGCGCTCCTCGAGACGGTCGGCCTCGACGGAGTATCGGAGAGCGTCGACACCGGAAAGCTCCTCGAGAGGGTCGACGTGGACCACCTCGCAGACGCGATCGAGGAACGCAACCCCGATCTGGCGTTCGACCTCAGTGACCTGGAGACGGTCATCGACAGGCGAGAGCTGTTGAACTCGATCGACCTCCTCGAATTCGCGAAAGCCAAACGGCAACTAGACGTCGAACTCGAGGACGTCGCCGGCGAAGGCGGCCTGGCCGGAGTCGGTAGCAACTCGAAAGCCAGTGCCGACATCGCTGCGTTCGTCTCGTCGCTCCGTTCCGAAGCGCCAGAAACGCTGCTGGAGCAGGAGACCACGGCGAAAGCGAGGGCCGTCCAGGAGAAGGTTGTAGAGGGACACGAGGAGCTCGAAGAGCGTTACGAGGCGAATAAACAGCGCTTCAGTAGTGACAATGAGCAGCGGGCTCCTGGAAATCCGACTGCGGTTTCGTTGCTCTCGTCGGGACCGCTGCCGGACAGCGTCTCGACCCGACTCTCGACGGTTCCGTCGAGGGTGCTGTATTCGAAGGCCGAACCCATCCCACGGGTGTACAGCCGGCGGTGGGCGAGAGGTCGCCCGAAGAGAACTCGATCGCGGTAGTCGCTAGTGTGTCGCCACCCCGGGAGACTGGCAGAGACTGATTCAGAGTACCGTCGTGGCGCTCCACGGCGAACGGACGCGCGGGAGAGACACGTTCTGACTCGTCGGCGTCCGCGGTACGCTCGACCGACGCCCGCGAAACCAGCCGAGGCGCTATCGCCACGGCTGTTGCAATCGGAAATGTGCGCCCGCAACACTAACGACCGACCTCATCCGTGGGCGGCGTGCCCCGTTGGCCGGGAAACCCTCGTGGCGGGCGGGTGCTCCGTCGGGAGCACCAGTGGCGAGGCGGCGTCAGCCGCCGAGCCGGGTGGCGCTACGCGCCACCGAGTGCCGAGACGGCGAAAGCCGTCGAGGCGGGTGATTCGTGACGTGAATCGGACGGACGCTGCGGGCGCCAACCGGGAACCGAAGTTCCGTGTCGCACGCCGGGGTTCTCCGAGCGTCATCGCGTCCGCGTGGACGAACTCGGTCGGGGACAAACGGCGCGCACTCGACCGTAGGCGCCCGCGTAGAAAGAGGGTTACGCCCCGTCGTCGGCGAGGGCGTACACCTGCTGTCTGCTCTCGCAGAGCCCACAGACGCACTCCGCCAGCCCCTCCTCGGAGAGTTCGGCGAGCGCCTCGCTGGCGGTGTCCTCCGAGAGGCGGGCCTCCTCGGCCACCTCCGCGGGGGAGAGCGGCCCACAGTTGTCCAGGACGACGTGCGCGAGCTTCGCCGCACACGACAGCGTGCCGGACTCGCTCATCGTTCCACCGTACTTGACTCGCGTCAAAAACCCTTCGTAAACCGGCGAGTAGGGGGTCGCGTCGCGGAACGCTTACGGCTCGCCGCGTCCACCACCGGGACGATGGTCGACATCGCCGTCCTCCGCCGGGGAACGCACGGCCTGCCGATGGACGAGTACGCCGCGGCGCTCCGCGAGCGCCTGCCGGACCGCGAGATAGCGCTCGCGCGGACGCCCGGCGAAGAGCGAGACCTCGTCGCCGACGCGCCCGTCGTCACCGGCAGTAGCATCGACGAGGAACTCCTCTCGGTTGCCGACGAACTGGAACTGTTCGCGTGTGCCTACGCGGGCTACGGCCACCTGCCGATGGACGCGCTCCGCGAACGCGGCGTCGCCGTCACCAACGCCGCGGGCATCCACGCGCCGAGCATCGCCGAGCAGGTGCTGGGCTACCTCCTGACGTTCGCCCGTGACCTCCACGAGGGGTGGCGACGCCAACAGAACCGCGAGTACCGCCACTACCAGGCCCGCGAACTCGGGGGGTCGACGGTGACCGTCGTCGGGATGGGCGCCATCGGGCACGCCGTCGTCGAGCGCCTGCGGGGGTTCGACGTCGACACTATCGGTGTGCGGTACACGCCGGAGAAGGGCGGCCCGACCGACGAGGTGATCGGATTCGACGAGGAGGCGTTCCACGACGCGCTCGCCCGGACTGACTACCTCGTGCTGGCGACCCCCCTGACCGACACGACCCGCGGCCTCGTCGACGAGGCGGCGTTCCACACGCTACCCCCGGAGAGCGTGCTCGTGAACGTTGCGCGCGGCGGCGTGGTGGAGACGGACGCGCTCGTCCACGCGCTCCAGAAGCAGTCGATCCGCGGGGCCGCCCTCGACGTCACCGACCCGGAACCGCTCCCCGAGTCCCACCCGCTGTGGAACTTCGAGAACGTCCTGCTGACGCCGCACAACGCCGGCCACACGCCCGAGCACTGGCCTCGACTGGCGGACATCGTGGCGACGAACGTCCCGCGACTCGGGACCGACGAGGACCTGGAGAACAGAGTCGATTAGGCCGGGTCGAGCGGCCCGCTACGCCGACGAACGGTTCCTACAGCCAGCCCTCGCGGGCGAGCAGTTCGCCGTTGAGGAGGCTGGCGCCCGCGGCGCCGCGGACGGTGTTGTGCGCGAGGCAGTTGTACTGGACGCCCGTCTCCGTCTCCTGGATGCCGCCCGCGGCGACGGCCATCCCGTCGCCGAGCATCCGGTCGAGACGCGGCTGGGGGCGGCTGGGGTCCTCGAACACCTCGATCAGCGGGTCGGGCGCGCTCGGCAGGTCGAGGGTGGGCGCGTCCTCGAACGCCGCGGCGACGTCCGCGACCGTCGGGTCGTCGTCGGTCTCCGCGAACACGTTCTCGAGGTGGCCGTCGAGGGTCGGGACGCGGTTGCAGGACGCGGAGACGACGGCGTCGTGCCACTCGACTTCCGCGCCGGTGAACTCCCCGAGGAGTTTCCTGGATTCGGTCTCCATCTTCTCCTCCTCGCCGCCGATGTGCGGGACGACGTTGTCCAGGATCTCCATCGACGTGACGCCCGAGTAGCCCGCGCCCGAGACGGCCTGGAGCGTCGAGACGTGGACGCGGTCGAGGCCGAACTCGTCGAGTGCGTTCAGGGTAGGGACCATCGTGATGGTCGAGCAGTTCGGGTTCTTCACGAGCGCGCCGTCCCACCCGCGCTCGTCGCGCTGCACCTCGATGAGGTCGAGGTGGTCGGCGTTCACCTCGGGGATGACGAGGGGCACGTCGTCGGCCGTACGCGCGTTCGAGGAGTTCGAGGAGACGACGAAGCCCGCCTCGCAGAGTTCCGGTTCGACGCGCTCGCCGACGCCCGACGGGAGCGCCGAGAAGAGGAGGTCGGTGTCGTCGGGAATCGCCGCGGGGTCCGTCTCGCGGACGGTGATGTCTGCCGTCGAGTCGGGGATGGGCGTATCGAGTCGCCAGCCGGCGGCCTCGCGGTACGGCTTCCCCGCGCTGTCGGAGCTCGCAGTGAGTACAGAGAGTTCGAAGTCCGGGTGGTCGTCGAGCAACTGGACGAACCGCTGCCCGACGGCACCGGTCGCGCCGAGTACGCCTACAGTAGTCATACCCGTCTCTGGGGGACGGGTAGGTGAAACCCCTTCGGGTGCGGGAAAAATTCAGTTACGCTTGTGCGTGATGTAGCCCGCGATACGGTTGCGGACCTCCTTGGACTCGATGTTCGTCAGCTCGCTGACGGCTTTCTTGTTGTGCTCGAAGTCCTCTCGCGAGAACGCGTCCTCGTAGCGCTCCATGAGGATGTTCCCGGTCTTCTTGACGTAGTCGGGCTTGATGGCCATACGACTCGTTTCTCCCGCCGTTCGTTAAAAGGATTCGTTTCGTGGGGAGCGCTAGTGGGTGTCTGTAGCGGAGGAAGTGATTTCTGTCAGCTCGAAAGGAGCGACATCCGGGAAGTAGTCCTCAGAAGAGTTACTTCCGAATTACCGTTCGAACGCGCCAGCAACCAGCAGTGGCAGCACTAGCGTCGCCTCCGCCTCGATCTGGGTGTAGTTGGGTTCGGCGTCGTCGTCCTTGATCTTCCCCCACGAGACCGCCTCCTCGGGCGGGGCACCCGACAGGGAGCCGTCGCCCTCCATGCCCGTGGAGATGTAGACGGCGTAGTCGGCGCCGCCGCGGAAGAGGTTCGTCATGATGGCGTGGTGTTTCGGGACGCCGGCGCCGACGGCGATGAGGCCGGTCTTGTTCGCGAGCAGGCCCTCCTCGATGAGCGAATCGTAGTCGTCGACGATCTCGATGCCGACCTCGGAGTCGTAGCCCTGGCGGTAGTAGTAGAGGAAGTTCCCGATCTCGGCGTCCGTGAGCGCGGGGCAGAAGACGGGGACGTCGTTGTCGGCGGCGTTCTTGAGGAAGGAGTCCTCGTCGTCGAGGGTCTCGCCGAGTTCCTTCGCGAAGTCCGTCGGCGTTCGGACCTTCTCCTCGGCGAAGAAGTCCTCGAAGAAGTCGTAGAGGTACTCCTCGAGCCAGACGTAGCGGTCCGAGGGGACGAAGATGTTGCCGAGTCGGTTGATGCCCTCCTCGCGGAGCGCGGCCTCGTCGACGTCCCACTCGCCCATCTTGAACGGCTTGGCGGTCTTGATGACGTCCTCCGTGAGCGACCCGGAGGTGGTGATGATGACGTCTACGTACCCCTCGCGGACGAGGTGCGCGACGACCTCCCGGAGCCCCGAGGAGACGATGTTCGACGTGAACGTGAGGTAGACGGTGGCGTCGTCCTCGTGCATCTGGCGGGTGATGTCGACGCCCTCCGCGAGGTGGGTCGCCTGGAAGCCGGTCGTCGCGTAGGCGTCGAGCATCTCGAAGAAATCGAAGTCGCCGCGGAAGTCGTAGCCGCGCACGTCCGGCGTGTCGAGGTCCTCGTCGCTCCCCGGCAGGACGTTCTCACGGGTGTCGTCGTCGGTCATGCCCAGTCGTTGTGAGCGCGCGGATTTGAACGTCCCGACATCCGGCGGCGCGGGCCCGCGGCAGTGGCCGGCTACTCGTCGGGGGTCGTCCGCCAGTACCGCCAGACCGCCTCGTTGCCGTCGCCCTCGCGCTCGACTCCGGGCAGTTCGGCGAGGTGCTCCCTGACGAACGCCCACCAGTCGTCGGCCGACTCGTAGCCGGCGTCGCGGTCCGGGTAGACCTGCTCCCGGAACGCAGTCGCCGTCGCGTCGTCGGACTCGGCGAGTAGTTCGAACGCCGCGCGGACCGCCTGCCGCTCGTCGTCTTCGACCGGGAGGCGTTCGAGCGCGAACTTCACGCTGTTCCGGCGGTTCCCCTTCGGACCCAGCAGCAGGCGGCTGTCGTCAGTGCGCTGGTCGACGGTGGGCGTCCCGTCGTAGCGCCACGCGCCGTTCGGGGAGTCTGGAGGGTCGACCGACGGCAGGGCGGCGAGGCGGTCCCGGACGAGTTCTGTCCACCAGGCGTCGCTGTCGTCGTACTCCGCGGGGTCCTCGGGGAAGATGGCGTCGACGATCTCGGGCGCGGTCGCTTCCCCCCAGTAGTGGAGGAACGCGAACGCGTTCCGGACGGCCTCCTCGCGGTCCGGGCGGAGGTCGTAGGACTCGATGGCCGCCTCGACGTCCTCGGGCGTGTCGATTCGGTTGTCCTGGAGGCCGGCGGGGGACGCGGCCACGACGCGCTCGCCGTCCTCGGTGAGCGCGTACGTGTCGTCGCCGACGCGCTCAACGAGCCCGTTGTCCAGGAGTCTCGGGAGGTGCTCGCGGACGTCCTCGGGGCTCGTGTTCACCGTCCCGGCGAGCGACTCGACGTCCGTCTCCCCGCGGTGGAGTCGCTCCAGGATCGCCCGGTCGCGCTCGTCGAGCGTGTTGCCCGCCATACGTCGGCTACGTCTCTCAGGTCCTTGACGGTGACTCCCCGGCGCCTACCAGTCGCCGTCCGCGAGTTCCCGCACGCGCTCGACGGCCACCCGCTCGCGCTCGCCGCCGCAGGTCTCCGCGACGCCCTCGAAGTACCGCAGACGCTCGCGCAGCGTCTCCGCGTCGTAGGCGTCGACGTCCAGGCGCGACACCGCCACCGTCATCTCGACGACGGCAGCGAACCCGCGGTCGATTGTTCTGGGGGCGGTGCGCCGGACCTCGCTCTCGACCGGGCGGAGTTCCCACTGCTCGGTTCGCGTCCCCGCGTCGTCGTTCGTCGCGACGTGTGTGACCTCCACGCGGGCCCAGGCGTCCGCCGAGTCGAGCACGGGGTCGGCCGCCTCCCGGATGGACAGCGCGGCCTCCGCGAAGTCCACGGGGTCGGCGACGAACTGGACGTAGCCGCCGCCCTCGCGGTGGAAGTTCCGGCGCGTCCGGGTGTTCCCCCACGTCGTGGCCGTGGCGGGGTCCCCCTCGGCAGGGGAGTGGAGGCCCAGCGCGGCGACGTTCCACAGTCCGTTCGGCCCGCGGGTCGTCACCACCGTCTCGGTGACCCCCGACAGGTCGACGGGCCACTCAACCATCCACGGACACCCCGCGTTCGAGGGCGACGAAGAGTGCAGCGGCGGTGAGGTCGGCCGTCGTCCCGGGATTGACGCCGCGCTCGACGAGTTCGTCCGCGAACTCCCGCACCGCCTCCGGGTCGCCGCCCTGGAGTTCGAGCGCGCGCTCCTGTAGTTCGTCGGCGACGCTCTCGCCGTGTTCCGTGACGACGAGCGTGTCCGGAGCCTCCGCGAGCAACTGGAGGAACGCGCGCGCCCCGCGGTCGGCGAGCGGGCCGTCGTCGGCCTCGACGCGGGCCGCCGCGCGGAACACCCGCGGGAACCCCTCGACCCACTCGCGGGCGTTGGCGTCGTGGTCGGCGCCCAGTCCGAGGACGTCGAGGAGAGTGAGTCCGCGCTCGCGGAGGTCGGGAATCGCGTCCGCACCCCGCCGCACGTCCAGCGCGTCGGCGCCCTCCGGGGGGTCCTGAACGGCGACGTCCGTCTGTTCGAACGCGCGGTAGAACGCCGCGGCGTCGTCGACGGTGGTCGCGTCGACCACCTCGCTGGCGCGCTCGCGGGTCAACTCGCCGGTGCTGGCGGTGCGCACGAGCGGGACGAGCAGGAGGAGACAGCCGAACTGGGTGTTCGTGCCGGCGGCGTCGGCCATCCCCGCGACGGCCGTCTCGAACGCCTCGCCGACGGGGCCGTCCTCGGCGGTTTCGAGGCCCGCACGAGCGCCCACCGCGCCCGCGAGGAACTGCTCGAAGCGGAGGTCCGGGAGGTCGCGCTCGCGGTCGACGTTCCCGGGCTTCGGCGCGCCCGTGACCTCCAGCAGCAACGCGAGTTCGGCGCGCTCGGCGGGCGTCACAGGAACCACTCCTTCACGGCGGCGTACGTGGAGCGCACCTGTTCGGGGTCGCGGCTCGGCCGCCCGACGCTCACCGCGTCGGCGCCGTACGAGAAGTACTCGAAGACGTCCTCGCGGGTGCGGACGCCGTTGTTCGCCACGACGAACAGGTCCGTCGCGTCGACCACGTCGCGGACGACGCGCCTGGAGTCCATCGCGTCGACGTGGATGGCGTCGGCGCCGGCGCGCTCGACGGCCTTCGCGAGCGTCGGCAGGTGGACGCCGTCGACCTCCGCGCGCACCTTCACGGAGACGTCGGCGCCCGTGTCGCTGGCCGCGCCGACCTGTTCACAGAGGCGGTCGGTCTCGCGGAGCAGCGTCTCGCCCGCGCCCGCGGCGCACATCTCGTCCTGCCGGCAGTGGGCGTTCACCTCCAGCATCGCGTCGTGGGCCGCGCAGACCGCCGCGACCTCCCGGAGCGGTTCGACGCTGGTCGTACGGACGTTCATCCCGGCCCGCAGGAACGTGTCGTCGAGTTCGGTGAGCTGGTCGTCGACGAACGCCACCGGGTCGTCGGGCAGGAACTCCTCGCGGTCGCGGTCGACCATCGAGCGGGCCGCCTCCCGGGTCGGTTCGTCGATGGCGATACCGCCGAGGAACGCGCCGCCCGCGGGGTGCGCGCAGGCCGCCGCCCACTCGGCGTCGGACTCGCCGCTGAGGCTGGCGAGCGCGAGGCGCGGCGCGAACATCACGGCACCTCCGCGCCGCCCACTCGTTCTAGCGCTTCCCGGCAGGCGCGGGCCACGCGCTTGGCGTCCGCCTCGTCGTTCATCTCGGTGTCCGTGCGGACCACCGTACGGTCGAGGTCGGTGCCGTCGGCGTCGTCGAGGACGAAGGCATCCACGAACGGGTAGGCGTCTGCGACGCCCGCCGTCGAGGGGTCGTAGCCGACCGCGTCCATCAGTTTCCCGGCGGGGCCGGAGAACACCCGGTCCTCGACGAACGGCGAGACGGCGACCACCGTGGTCGCTTCGAGTGCCTCGCGGACGCCGTCGAGCGCGAGCATCGGCCCGACACTCGTCACCGGGTTCGACGGGCCGATTATCACGGGACCGTCGCGGATAGCTTCGAGGGCGGGGTCGGCGGCGTCGGCGTCGCCGGCGCCACGGAACTCCACGTCTTCGACTGCTGGTTCGCCACCCTCGGCGACCCAGAACTCCTGGAAGTGTAGCGGGCCGTCCGGCGTGTGGACGATGCTCGCCACGGGGTCGTCGCTCATCGGTACGAGGTCCACGTCGAGGTCAAACGCGTCCGCGAGTCGTCGGGTCACCTCGGTGAGCGAGTGGCCCTCGTCGAGGAGGCTGGTGCGGAGGACGTGGACGGCGCGGTCGCGGTCGCCGATGAACATGAACTCCGAGGCGCCGGAGAACCGCCGCCAGCGCGCGATATCCCGGCCCGCGGTCTGCCCGTCGTCGGCGAGGTAGCGTGGTCGCTGGTCGATGCCCGCAGCGCTCGCGAGGTCGGTCAGGTAGTCGTGGGTCGTCGACTCGTCGCCCTCGATGCCCCACCACCTCTCGCGGTCCAGCACGTCGCCACCCTCGAAGAGGACGGTGTCGACGTCGGGGCAGACGAGCAGGCCACCGAGTTCCACGTCGTCGCCGGTGTTCCCGACGACCGTGACGTCGGCCGGGTCGAAGACGTCGTGGCTGCCGGCGAGCAGTTTCGGGGTGCCCGTCCCCCCGGCGAGGAACGTCGTCATACCCCTACGTCGACGAGCACTCCGGTAAACCCTTCCGTCACCGGGCGAGGTTGCAACAGCCGAGAAAGCGGCGTGGCTCAGGCTGAGGCCGAGGTGGTGGTCGCGGAGCCGTCGCTCGTGTTCGCGCGCGCCTCACCGATCCACGCGGGCGGTTCGACCGTCGTCTCGCCGAGGTCCGTGTACTGCTGGGTAACGGCGATCGACGCCGACTGGCCCTCGGTCTCCAGGCCCAGTTCGTAGCCGAACTGCTTGACGAGGCCGTCCTCGGTGATGTAGAGGGTGGCGCCGAGGTTCGAGACGTTCTCCGTGTCGAGACCGCTGAAGCCGGGTGCGGACTCGTTCAGGTCCGAGACGCCGCTGGCCTCGTACACATGTGTGTCCGTGCCGTCGACGGTCTCCGTGCCGACGTACTCGTACTCGAAGGCGTCGACGAAGGAGGCGATCTGTCCGCCCGCGATCACCGACGCGTTGGCGGTCTGCTGCGGGACGGTGTAGCGGACGTCGCCCGTCGAGAACTCGAAGCGCTGGTAGCCGGAGCCGTTGCCGAAGACGAACTGCTCGACGGTGCGGCCCCGCGACTGCTGGACGGAGCTGTACGCGCCGGAGTCGAAGTCGGCCCGGAGCGTGCTCTCCGAGGAGACCGACTGGTTCCCCTGGCTCTGGTTCGAGGTGGAGACGAGCGTGAACGTGGTCGCGTCCGCGACGACCGACTCGTGGTTCTCGGCCACCGTCGCGCCGTCGAGTGGCGTCTCGTAGATGGCGTCGCCCGCGTCGCTGGCTGTCGTCCCGTTCGGCGCCGCCTGTGTCGTGGTGCCGTCGCCGCCGCCACCGCCGGCGCTACAGCCGGCGAGGACGACGAGCGCTACGACGGCGACCGTGGCAATCGTTCGTCGCACGCCACCACGTTCGCCGAGCGCGCGGAAAACCCCTCCGAAGGTCGCGGGTCACTCAGTGGCGTTGCGCGCGTCCGGAATCCAGCGTGGCGGCGAAACGTCGGTGTCGCCGAGTCTCTGGACGTGCAGGTCGACGCTGGTGAGTTGGGATTCGCCGTCGGACTCGAACTGGAGCGTGTAGTCGGCGTGGCGGAGCGTCCCGTCCTCGCGGAACTGCAGGGTTGCCTCGGCACGGTTCACGGTGACGTTCTCTCCCCCGCCGAGATTCGACGGGTCGAACTCCCCCGAGCGGTCCAGGCTGTCCGCGCGGTAGACGTGGACGCGCTCCCCGTCGACAGCTCTCGTCCCCGCGTAGTCGAACGTGAACAGCTCGAGAGCGCCCCAGAGGTTCCCACTCGCGTACGTGGTTGCGTTCCCGACGCCGCGTGTGACGCTGTCGTAGGACACCTCGCCCGAGGAGACGAACCGGGCGTAGGCAGTCCCGTTGCCGAATCGGTACGTCTGCTGGACGTCCCCCCGGGCCGCCTGGTGTTCGTACACCGCACCGGTGTCGAGGTTCCCGCGCACCAGGATCTCCCTGCGCACTCGCTCGCTACTCCCGTGCCTCCAGGTCGCGTTCACGTCGACGGTGAACGTCCCGTGGTCCCGGAGGGCGTCGACGTGAGCGTCGGTCACCGTCTCGGTGTCGAGAGGCGTCTCGTACACCGGTTCGGCTTCGGTGTCGTACGCCGGAGTGGTCGTCGTGTCGCCGCCGCCGCTGCTACAGCCGGCGACGACGAGGAGGGCGACCACGGCGAGTGTCACGATCTCTCGTCTCACTGGCCCGAATTCGACGCCCTCTGGGAGGCCGGAGATTGGTCAGTTCGATTGCGCGCGACCGATACCCATCCCGGTGGCGAGACGTCGGTGTCACCGAGTTTCTCGAAGCGCCAGGTCGTCGAGACGGCGTCCAGTTGGTCACTGTTCTCGAACGCTACCGTGTACGCCACGCGGCGGAAGGCACCGTCCTCGCGGACGTGCACCGTCGCTTCGGCGTGGTCCACGGTGGCGCTGTCCAGCTGACGGACGGAGGGGAACGCGCTCGTATCGACCTCGTCGGGGCCGCTCGCCTGGTAGACGTGGACGCGGTCACCGTCGACGACAGTCGTGCCGGCGTAGTCGAACGTGAACACCTCGACGACGAGGAGGCCGCCCTTCGCGTACCCGGTGGCGTTCGTCCGCGCGCCGCCTCGACTGTAGTGCAGTTCGCCGTCGTTCACCAGTCGGTTGTAGCCGGTCCCGTCCGCGAACTGGTACGTCTGTCGGGTGTCGTCCCTGAACTTCCAGTGTCCGTAGACCGCGCCGCTGTCGAGGTTCGCGCGAACGAGCCCCGTTCGCAGCTCTCGGCCGCCGCTGTCCTCCCAGGTCGTGTTCTGGTCGATTGTGAACGTGCCGTGGTCTCGGAGGGCGTCGAGGTGGGCGTCAGTCACCGTCTCGGCGTCCAGGGGCGTCTCGTAGATCGGTTCGGCGTCGGTGTCGTACTCCGGGGTGGTCGTCGTATCGCCACCACCGCTACAGCCGGCGGCGACGAGGAGGGCTGCCACGGCGAGCGTGGCGGCAGGGCGTCGCATACGACGGCGGCTTCGGCGGCGGCCACCAAATAGCCACGGGAGTGAGCCGCGGTTTTTTACCCGAGAACGCCGAATCACGCCCCAATGACGACCATCAAGGACAGCGTCCACGACCACATCGAGGTCACGGGCGTCGCCGCCGACCTGGTGGACACCCCGCCCGTCCAGCGCCTCCGCCGCATCAAACAGCTGGGCACCGTCCACCTCGTCTACCCGTCGGCGAACCACACGCGCTTCGAGCACTCCCTGGGCGTCTACCACCTCGCCGACCGCGCGCTCGACCACGTCGAGATCGGCGGCGTCCAGGCCGAACGCGTGCGCGCCGCGGCCATCCTGCACGACGTCGGTCACAGCCCGTACAGCCACAACGTCGAGGGCGTCCTCGAACGCCGCACCGGCAAGCGCCACGACGACGTCGACGACCTGCTCACCGACGGTCGGGTCGCCGAGGTGCTGGAGTCCCACGGGCTCGACCCCGCGAACATCGCCTCGCTCGTGCGTGGCGAGGGCGAACTCGCGCAACTCGTCGCGGGCGAACTCGACGTCGACCGGATGGACTACCTCGTGCGGGACGCCCACCACACCGGCGTCCCCTACGGCACCATCGACACGGGTCGGCTGGTGCGAGAGCTGACGTTCATCGACGGCGACCTGGTGCTCGACGAGGGGAACGTCCAGACCGCCGAGAGCCTGCTGCTGGCGCGCGCGCTGATGAACCCCACCGTCTACAGCCACCACGTCGCGCGCATCAGCAAGTCGATGCTCCGGCGGGCCACCGAGACGCTCCTGGACACCAGCGAGATTTCTGCCGCTGAACTCCGCCGGATGGACGACTACGAACTCGCAGTGGCGCTGCGGACCCACGCGGAGACCGCCGAGTTCGGCCGCAGGCTCGCCGACCGCGACCTGTTCAAGCGCGCGGTGTGGGCGGAGATGGGCGACGTCGACGCCGACGTCATCGGTGCGGACCACGACGACGTCCGGGCGTTCGAGGCGGACATCGCGGCCGACGCCGGCGTGGCTCCCGAGAACGTCGTCCTCGACGTGCAGGGCCAGCCGTCGATGCGGGAGTCGACGACCGGTGTGCTCGTCAACGGGGAGGTGCGCCGTCTCGACGAGCAGTCGACGCTCGTGCGCGCCCTCCAGGTCGCCCAGCGCGAGCAGTGGCGACTCGGCGTCTACGCGCCGGCCGACAGCGTCGAGAGCGTCGGCCAGGCCGCCGAGCGCGTCCTCGGCCTGAAGACGGACGGGGCGCTCATCAGCGAGGTGAACACCCCCGGTCGGTACGCCTCGCTGGAGGAGTTCGAGTAAGCTTCACGGTGGCGGCCCGACAGTGACACGTATGGAACTCTCTGGGACGGTCCTCTGGGGGGAGGACTACGAACCAGTACAGGGGACGCTCGTCGTCGACGACGGCGAGATCGTCCGCCTCGACGAGGAGCGAACGGACTCGACGGACATCGTGTTGCCGGCGTTCGTGAACGCCCACACCCACATCGGCGACTCCATCGCGAAGGAGGCGGGTCGCGGCCTCACGCTGGAGGAACTGGTCGCGCCGCCGGACGGCCTCAAACACCGGCTGCTCCGCGAGGCCGACCGCTCGGAACTCGTCGAAGCGATGCGCCGGAGCCTCCAGTTCATGGCGGAGACGGGTACCGCGGCGACCCTCGAGTTCAGGGAGGGTGGTCTGGAGGGCGTCCACGCGATCCGCGAGGCGGCGAAGGGCGTGGGCGTCGAACCGTTCGTGTTCGGTCGCGGCGACCCGGCGGTCGTCGACGCCGCGGACGGCTACGGCGCGAGCGGCGCGGCGGACGGGGAGTTCGGGCGCGAGCGCAACGCCGCGCGGACCGCTGGCAAACCGTTCGCCATCCACGCGGGCGAGGTGGACGCCACCGACATCAACCCCGCGCTGGACCTCGACCCGGACATGCTCGTCCACATGGTGCACGCCGAACAGTTGCACCTCGACCGCGTCGAGGACAACGGCATCCCCGTGGCAGTCTGCCCGCGCTCGAACCTCGTGACGGACGTCGGCCTGCCGCCGGTCCGCGAGCTGCTCGACCGCACGACGGTGGCGCTGGGCACTGACAACGTGATGACGAACAGTCCGTCGATGTTCCGGGAGATGGAGTTCGTCGCGAAGTGCTGCGACGTGGAGGCGCCCGAAGTGCTGGAGATGGCGACGCGGGCGGGCGCGTCGGTGGTCGACGGGAACTACGGCGTCGTCAAGGCCGGCCGGGAGGCCCGCCTGCTGGTGCTCGACGGCGACTCGCACAACCTCGCCGGCGCCCGCGACGTGGTCCGCGCGGTGGTGCGGCGCGCCGGTTCGAGCGACGTGGAACGCGTCGTGCTGCCATGAACACTTAACCCCCCACCGCGTGAACACGTAGCACACATGGGTCGCTACGAGCGCATCCTCGTGCCGACCGACGGCTCCGAGGCGACGCGGAGAGCCGTCGAGCACGGGGTCGGACTGGCCGCCGAACACGGCGCCACGATACACGCGCTGTACGTCGTGAACTCGGCGAACTTCGCGGGCCTCCCGATGGACTCCTCCTGGGAGAGCGTGGCGGCGATGATGAACGAAGAGGGCACGAGCGCACTCGACGACGTCGAGGCCGTCGCCGACGAGCACGGCGTGACCGTCGAGCGCGCACTGGTCGACGGCAACCCGAGCCGCGAGATCGTGCGCTACGCGGAGGACGAGGGCTGTGACCTCGTGGTGATGGGGACCCACGGCCGCGGCGGGATCGACAGGCTCCTGCTCGGCAGCGTCGCAGAGAAGGTCGTCCGCTCCTCCTCGGTGCCGGTGTTGACCGTGCGCGTCGGCGAGGAGTAACGCTACGCCGAGCGGAGGTGCTGGCAGTCGCCGGCGTGGACGACCTGCGCGCCGTCCGCCGTGTCGACGACCAGTGCACCGTGTTCGGTCACGTCGACGGCGTCGCCGACGACGTCGCCGTCCGCGGTTTCGACGCGGACGCGCTGGCCGATGGTCGCCGCGCGCTCGCGCCACGCGGTCAGGATGTCGTCGGGGTCGTCCCTGAGTGCGGCGAACCGCTCGAGCAGGCGCTGGACGAACACTCTTCGGGGGACGTCACCCACCTCGGCCCGGACGCTCGTCGCTTCGCCGTCGAGTTCCCCGGGGTCGAGGTTGACGTTCACCCCGACGCCGACCGCGAGCCACGACACGCGGCTGGCCTCCCCCTCCATCTCCGTGAGGACGCCCGCGAGCTTCGCGCCGCCGCGACCCGAACTGTCGCGCTCGTCGGAGACGACGACGTCGTTCGGCCACTTTATCTCGGCGTCGACGCCGGCCTCCCGTGCGGCGTCGGTGACGGCGACGGCCGCCGCGAGCGTCAGTAGCGGTGCACGGGCCGGCGGTACGTCGGGGCGGAGGAGGAGGCTCGTCCAGACCCCGCCCGCGGGCGAGGACCACTCGCGACCCCTCCGGCCCTTGCCGCCGGTCTGGCGGTCGGCCAGGACGACCACGTCGCTGGCGCCGTCCGCGGCGAGTTCGCGCGCCCGGTCGTTCGTGCTCGGGAGGGCGTCGTGGTACTCGACGTCGAAGGGCGCGTCGAGCCCGAACTCGACGGCCGCCGCGCCGTACTCAGGGACGCCCGCGAGCACGTAGCCGTCCGCGACGCTGTCGACGACGAAGCCGGCGTCGCGGAGCGCTTCGACGTGCTTCCAGACGGCCGTGCGGGAGACCTCGAGGCGCTCGGCGAGCGCCGGGCCGGTGACCGGACCGTCGTCGAGGGCAGCGAGGACGGCGCGACGCGTCTCGTTCATCGCCCGGAGGTTGCTCGTGCGTCGGCAAAAACCTCCCTGTCGAGGGTGAAATCCGTTCACAATGCCCTCGTCGGGGGGTAGAGCACCTCCGAAGTTGATTTCGGCGTTTGATTCGGGAATTTTACGGATATTTTCTATCTGTTATCTTCAAATAGATTCAATATATTGACCGGTCTCTATCCAGTTGACGATGTCAGACAGCAAGCTCACGCAGTTCCTGACCGACAACCCGCGAATGATCGGCGTCCTGTTCAGCCTCATGGTCTTCCTCTCGACCACCGGCGCTGCCGCCGCGAGCAACACCTCCTCCATCTCGGGGCCGTAACGATGTCGGACAGCAAGCTCACGCAGTTCCTGACCGACAACCCGCGGATGATCGGCGTCCTGTTCAGCCTCATGGTCTTCCTCTCGACCACGGGCGCCGCAGCTGCCAGCAACACCTCGTCGATCTCCGGTCCTTAGTTCAGCTCGTTCTCCAGTAGTTCGTCGCTCCAGACCAGTTCGTCGTCGAGGAGCACCGGCACGACGCCGCGGTTGAAGAACTCGCGTAGCTCCGCCGCCGAGACCTCGAACGTGTCGATGTGCCCGGAGTTCAGGTAGCGTAGCGTGTTCTCCTGGACGTTCGGCGTCAACAACGACCCGATAGAGGTCCGCGACGTCGGGTAGCCGTGGATGGTGAGTTCGTAGCCATCCGACAACGTCTCTAGCTCCGTCGATACCGGCGTCCCGGTCGTGTGCTGGACCAGCTGTAGGGTCCCGTCACCGATGGTGATGTACTGGTTCCCGAACAGCGTGACGTTCCTGGCCACCGACAGCCCCGCCTGGAGCGTGAACCCGTTGTTCAGCAGGCGGGCGAGCGCGCGACCGATCCTGACCGCGGGGTCGTTGCTGATGTTCGTCAGCGTGACGATGCCGCCGAAACTCCCCCGGTCGACGAGCGCCTTCCCCTGTTCGTAGGAGCGGCAGGCGTTCAGGAGGAACGCGTCGACGTTGACCTCCGTCAGTGTGTGGGCGTCCAGCAGGCCGTCACTGCACTGGAACCCGCCGTCGTCGACGTGCCCGATGTAGTGGAGGAAGTCCGCGTCCGCCCGCAGCAGTTCGGCGAGTTCGGCCTTCGAGAGCTCGTAGTGGACGGCGATCTCGAACTCGAAGAGGTCCCGCGCCCCGTAGAACTGCTCGACGATGTCCTCCTCGCTCATCTCGGAGTCGTTGCAGACGATCTCGATGCTGATCGACTCCCTGTCGCGTTCCGGCCGCTCGAGCCGGCGGCGGTACGAGGGCGTGGTCGTCTTGCTCGCACCGAGCGGGTAGCCGTCGGCGATCCAGGCGTGTTCGATGGCGGTCGTTTCCGTCGGCTTCACGATACCGGAGTCGTCGGTGACCGCACCCGACTGGCTCCTGACGTTCGCGTCCTTCGCCCGGTAGAACGACGTCAGTTCCTCGGGCTCCGAGCGAACGGTGGGGTCCGGTCCCGTCTCGGGGATCCGTATCTCCGCGAGGTCGTTCGTGACGAACGGGATCGACTCGACGTTCGCGGGGTCGGGAGCCATGTCCGCCGTCAGCTTCCACCGCGGGCGGTACGGTTCCGTTACCTCGTAGGGCACCTCGAGGTACGCCCGGAGCTGTTCGGCGAGGGAGGCCTCGTACAGTTCGGCGAGGTCGAACGGGAGGTCGTCCTCGACTTCGTTCCGCTCGTGGAGGTCGACCGGGTAGAACCCCTCGGTCCGGGTCACACAGTCGAGGAAGAAGACGTGCTTGAGCAGCGTGTTCACCTCCGACTCGAAGCCACGTTCCGTGTCGAGGTCGTAGCGCCACCCGTCGACCACGAGCGTCCGCGTCTCCCCCGGGACGATCTCGGCGCCGAGGTAGTACGCCAGCGAACTCACCACGTAGAGGTCCGCGTAGTCGCGCGGAATCTCGATGGTCACGTCGGTGTCGGGTGCGACGAGGGCGTCCGGGGCGTCGAAGCCGTCGCCCCGCTCGACGAGCGGCGGGTGCCCCCGAAGCGTCGGGAACGACCGCTCGCAGGACGTCGTCTTCAGCGCCGACCCGCTCAGGGAGATGGCGCGCATCGCGTCCTCGACGCTGTCGCCGACGGTGATGGTGCCTGCTGGCGACTCGTGGAGGGAGCGAACGCCGACCGCGAGTGGCGTCACTTCGCCGAACTCCACGTGTGTCGAGTTCTCCAGGCGCCGGATCGTCACGCTGGACTCGACGACAACCTGGAGTTTCATCGGGCCGACGTCGAAGTTGAGCGAGTACCAGTCCAAGGGGTACTCGGCTCGTTGCTGGTTCGCGGACTCCCCGATGAGGGTCCCGTCGGCCGACCGGAGGATGACGTCCACGAGTCGCGGGATCTCGAGCGTGCCCGTCGTTACGCTGACCGCCTCGTCGGCCGGGAAGACGAACCGGTCGGTGTCCACCGGCGTCGGGTCGACGACGTGGTCCGTGTACAGTTCGAACTGCGCGTTCTCGATGGGGTCGAGGATGTGGAGGCCGGGCGGCGTCTCCAGGGTCGTGAACTCCGGTCTCACGCCGACCACCGTCCGTCTGCCCGGGGAGAGCCTGTGACCGGACCGGCGGACTCACGAGCGCAGTCGGTCGAACAGTCGGGGTGGAGGGGGGTTCTGCACGGGGTAGCTGTGTCGGCGGGGTCCATGGTGACGTCGGTAGCTGTCTGCGTCGAGAGGCACCGGACGCGGATAACCACCGCGGTGTCCGACGGGGGCGTGTGGGGGTCGACGGGACCCTCCAGCGGCTCAGTCGGCGCGTGAACGGCGACCCCCTCTTGTGGCATCGTACCACACAGGGGAGCCTGCTGTCATAAAAATTCGGACGGCGTCAGTCGATGACGACGAGCACGTCGCCCATGTCGACGCTGTCCCCCTCCTCGACCGCTACCTGCGTGACGGTGCCGCCGTGGGAGGCGACGACGTCGTTCTCCATCTTCATCGCCTCCAGCACCACCAGCACGTCGCCGGGTTCGACCTCGTCGCCCTCCGCGACGTCCACGGAGAGGATGGTGCCCTGCATCTCCGACTCGACGGTCTCGCCGTCGCCCTCGACGACCGTCTCGGAGTCGTCGTCACCGCTCGCGCGCTCGGGGCGCTGGCCGCCCGCGCTCCCGCCGCTCGTGGCCAGTTTGGCAGCGCCGCGCTCCTCGAGGTTGACCTCGAAGCGCTTCCCGTTGACCTCGACGGTGAAGTCGCGTTCGACGACATCCTCGTCGCCGTCGGCGCTGGTGGTGTCGCCGCCCCACTGCTCCTGGGCCTCGTCGATGCGCTCGGGGTCGAGCTGTTCGTCGAGGTACTTCGTCGTGTGCGTGCCAGCGACGAACGCGTCGTCGGTGAGCATCAGCCGGTGGAACGGGACGATGGTCGGGATGCCCTCGATGTCGTACTCCGCGAGCGCGCGCTGGGAGCGCACGATGCACTCCTCGCGGTCGCCCGCGCTGACGACGAGTTTCGCGACCATCGAGTCGTAGTCCGTGACGAGGTCGTCGTCCTGGCGCAGCGCGTCGTCGACCCGGACGCCGATGCCGCCCGGCGGGTCGTACGTATCGAGGCTGCCGCCGGTCGCTGGCGCGAAGTCCTCGGCCGCGTTCTCCGCGTTGATGCGGAACTCCATCGCGTGGCCCCGCAGGTCGACGTCGTCCTGGGCGAACGTGAGTTCCTCGCCAGCGGCGATCTTCAGCTGCCACTTCACGATGTCGATGCCCGTCAGTTCCTCCGTGACGGTGTGCTCGACCTGGATGCGGGTGTTCACCTCGAGGAAGTAGAAGTCCGTCTCCGGGCCGAGCAGTTCGCCGGCCTCCCGGTCGAGGTCCTCCTCGACGAGGAACTCGAAGGTGCCCGCGTTGTAGTAGCCCGCGACGTCCGCGCCGCGGCGCGCGGCCTCGCCGATCTCCTCGCGGAGGTCGTCCGTGAGCGCCGGGGACGGCCCCTCCTCGATGACCTTCTGGTGGCGGCGCTGCAGCGAACAGTCGCGCTCCCCGAGGTGGCGGACGTTGCCGTGGTGGTCTGCGACGATCTGGACCTCGACGTGGCGCGGGTTCTCGAGGTAGCGCTCGAGGTAGACGTTCGCGTTGTCGAAGTACGCCTCGCCCTCGCGCTTCGCGGATTCGAGCTGTTCCTCGGCTTCCTCGGCGCTCTCGACGATCTTCATCCCGCGGCCGCCACCGCCGCCCTCGGCCTTGATGGCGATGGGGTAGCCGTACTCCTCGCCGAACTCGTGGACCTCCTCGACGGACTCCGCGGGGTCGGTTGTGCCGGGGACGATGGGGACGTCGGCCTCTCGCATCGTCTTCCGCGCTGACGTCTTCTCGCCCAGCTGGGCCATCGACTCGGCGGCGGGGCCGACCCACGTCACGCCCTCCGTATCCTCGACCTTGCCCGCGAACGTCGCGTTCTCCGCGAGGAAGCCGTAGCCCGGGTGGATGGCGTCGGCGCCGGACTGCTCGGCCGCGTCGATGATGGCCTCGTGGTCGAGGTAGGAGTCGGCGGCGCGGGCGGGTCCGACGTTGTACGCCTCGTCGGCGTACCGGACGTGTCCCGCGTGTTTGTCGGCGTCGCTGTAGACGGCGACGGTGTCGATGCCGAGTTCCTCGCAGGCCCGCATCACTCGGACCGCGATTTCGCCGCGGTTGGCGACGAGTACCTTCTCGAACATTCTTGAAGTTTGATTCTGGGGACGGCCTACTGATACTGTCGGTTCGAATCCGCCTCCGACCCACTGCTGCTTCGCGGAATCGTCCACGTTGCACCCGGAGGCGGTTGACGAACCTACATCAGTGCGCCCATCACCTCGGCCTCGGCCTTCCGGAGGTGGTCCGAGACGGTCGAGGCGGCGACGTCGAGTTCGGCTGCCACGTCGTCTAGCGTCGCCTCCCGCGGCACCTCGTAGTAGCCGAGTTCAGTGGCCGTCTCGACGACCTCCCGCTGGCGGTCGGTCAGCGGCGCCGCGGGCGTCCGGAAGCGGTCGTACTCGCCGACCCGTTCGACGGTGGTGTCGATGCGGTCGGGGAACTCAGCGAGCATCCCGCGGAGGTCCGCGGGGTCGCCGAGCACCTCGAAGATGGCCTCGCCGTCGTCCGTGTAGACGATGGGCGGCATCACGACGATGCTCGCCCGGTAGAACGCCAGCATCCACTCCCACTCGCTCTCGGAGGGTTCCGCGTACACGAAACTGTAGAACGTCGAGTCCGTGACCGGCGTGAGGTCGAACTCCTGCACCGAGTCGACGTCCGCGATGCGCTCGCGGTAGGCGTCGACGTCGCCCACGGCGCGGAACAGCACCGTCGGCAGTTCGCCGACGAAACTCCACGACCAGAGTTCCTGGCGACGCATCTCGGGGTGGTCGACGAGGAAGTTGTGCATCGGGTGGCGCGTCCGCCGGGGGAACCCGAGTCTGACGCGCATGTGCTTCATACCGGCAACACCCACGCCAGGCTACATAAATGGGCTAGGATGGACGTGGCAAGCGCAATCATCCGTGGCGACGGAGCCTCCCACATGAGCGAGAGCGCCGACGCCCGACCGCTGCCCGGACCGGATGGACTACCGTTCGTCGGCAGTTTCCTCGAGTTCCGGCGCGACCCGTTCGCGTTCTACGACGACCTGCGCGAGTACGGCGGCGTCGTCGGCTACCGGATGATGGGCTACGACATGTGTTCGGTCCTCGACCCCGACGCCATCGAGGACGTCCTGCTGAACGAAGCCGACGCCTTCCAGAAACCAGCCCTGCTCGGCGAGTCCCTGGACGACTACATGGCCGAAGGCGTGCTCCTGACGGAGGGCGAACAGTGGCGCGCCCAGCGCACCATGCTCCAGCCGATGTTCTATCGGGAGCGCGTCGAGGGGTACGGCGACCTGATGGCCGACTACGCCGTAGAGGCGGCCGCAGAGTGGGCCAGCGATGGCGAGGTCGACGTCCAGTCCGCGACGTCCGACCTGACGCTCCGCATCCTCGCTCGCACGCTCTTCGACGTCGACCTCGACGAGCGTGCCGCCGTCGTCCGGGAGTTCGCGGACGCCGTGAGTGAGATCGGGCGCGCCGGCTCGCTGGAATCTCAGCTCCCCGGTTGGGTCCCGCTCCCCTCCCGTCGCCGCCACCGTCGGGCGTTCGAGAACTTCGACGACGCCCTGCGGAACCTCGTCGACGAGCGGCGAGCCAGCGGTGGGTCGGGTGACGACACGCCCGACGACCTGCTGACGTTGCTCCTGGACGCCGACTACCCGGACGGCTCGACACCCTCGGAGACGGAGATCCGCGACCAGTTGATGACGTTCCTGTTCGCCGGTCACGAGACGACCGCGCTCGCACTGACGTGGGCGTTCGTCCTCCTCGAGCGACGCCCCGAGACGTACGACCGGCTACGGCAGGAGGTGGACGACGTCCTCGACGACGACCGCGCGGCCGTCGCCGACCTCCCCGACCTGACGTACACGGACTGGGTCGCCAGAGAGGTGTTGCGACTCCGACCGCCGGCGGGTGCGCTGTTCCGCGAACCCCGCGAGGACGTCGAACTCGCCGGCTACCACGTCCCGGAGGGGACGATGGTCGTCCTCCCGCAGTTCGCCGTGCAGACCGACCCCCGGTTCTTCGAGGCCCCCGAGGAGTTCCGTCCGGAACGCTGGGCGGGCGACCTGGAGGACGACCTACCGGACTACGCGTACTTCCCGTTCGGCGGTGGCCCCCGACACTGCATCGGGATGCGCTTCGCGGCTCTCGAACTCCGGCTCGCGCTCGCGACCATCGTCCGCAACGTCGACGTCTCCGTCCGCAATCCCGACGTCGACCCGGACCTCGGGACGCCGTTCGCGCCCGCCGAGGACGTCCGCGCGGACGTGACCGAACGCTGAGGATCGGCCCGCGGAGGGTCAGTCGCGGAGGAACGCGAGCGTCTGGTCGACGACCTCGCGTTCCAGGTCCACCCCGCGGAACGAGTGGTCCTCGCCCTCGCGGACGAGCAGTTCCGCGTCAGCTAGCGCGTCGACGACGCGCCGGGAGTTCTCGACGGGGACCACCGCGTCCTCGGAGCCGTGGATGAGGAGGGCGGCGGCGTCGACGTCGGCGAGCGTCCCGGGACCGATCTGTCGCGAGTCGAGTTCCTCGATGGGAGCGGCGCTCACGCCCCCGATGTGTGACTCCTCGCCAAAGTCGAAGGCCGCGGGCGCCCACAGCACCAGTCTGTCGACGGCGTCGGGCACGTGGGTCAGCATGACGCCCGCGCCGAAGCTCTTCCCGACCACGGCGAGGTCCGTACAGCCCCGGTCCTGGAGCACCCGAACCGCGGCGTCGAGTTCCGCGTGGAGGTCGTCGAGGCTCTTCTCCCAGACGCCGCTGGGCGTCCAGCTCTCGAAGCGGAAGACGTGGCTGCCGTCGGCGGCGGCCGCTTCGGCGAGCCGGTCGAAGATGCCGCCCCAGGGACCGTGTCCGGCGCCCGGCATCACAGCGATGCCGCGGCCGTCCGGGTCGTCGGGGACGGTCAGTTCGGCCTCGTACGCGTCGCCGTGCGCGGAGAGCGTGGCTGCCTCTGAACGCATCGTCTATCCGACGGCGGGACGCCCCGTAACTCTTCGGGCACTCAGAACCGGTCCCGGCGGCCCGCCGCGCTCCATGCGTCGGTGGGCGCGCCGTCCGGCACGCGCACCGGACCGCCGTCGAGCGCCTCGATGCGGCCCGCGAACGACCACTTCCGGCCGGTCCACGTCGCCGCCTCGTCGCCCTCGGCGGCCGCGGCTTCGAGTGCCGCGAGGTGGGCGCTGACCGCGGCCGCGATGGCCGCCGCCTCCTCGTCGCTGGCGTCGTCGGGAATTGCGACCTCGGAGTCGTCGGTGACCATCACAGCGGGATGTTGCCGTGTTTCTTCTCGGGGGTGTCCTCGCGCTTGCTCGCCAGCATCTCCAGGTCCGAGATGAGCCGCGGGCGAGTCTCCGTCGGTTCGATGACGGCGTCGACGTAGCCGCGGTCGGCGGCCGTGTACGGGTTGGCGAACTCCTCGCGGTACTCGTCGATGAGCTCCTCGCGGAGTTCCTCCGGGTCCTCGGCGTCCTCGAGTTCGTCGCGGTAGAGGACGTTCACCGCCCCCTTCGGCCCCATCACGGCGATCTCGGCGGTCGGCCACGCGTAGTTGACGTCCGCGCCGATGTGCTTGCTCGACATCACGTCGTAGGCGCCGCCGTAGGCCTTCCGCGTGATGACCGTGAGCAGGGGGACGCTCGCCTCGGAGAACGCGTAGAGGAGTTTCGCGCCGTGGCGGATGATGCCGTCGTGCTCCTGGTCGGTGCCGGGGAGGAAGCCGGGGACGTCGACGAACGTCAGGATCGGCACGTTGAACGAGTCACAGAGGCGGACGAACCGGCTGGCCTTCTCGGAGGCCTCGATGTCGAGGGTCCCCGCGTTCACGCGGGGCTGGTTGGCGACCACGCCCACCGAACGGCCGTCGAGGCGCGCGAAGCCGACGACGATGTTCTTCGCGAAGTTCTCGTGGACCTCGAAGAACGACCCCTCGTCCGCGACGCTCCCGATGACGTCGGTCATGTCGTAGGGCTTGCGGGGTTCGTCCGGGACGATGGACTCCAGGTCCTCGTCGCGGCGCTCGGGGTCGTCCCACGGCTCCACTCTGGGTGGGTCCTCGACGTTGTTCTGTGGGAGGTACGAGAGCAGACGGCGGATGTCGTCGAGGGCCTGCTCCTCGTCGTCGCAGGCGAAGTGCGCGACGCCGGACTCCGAGGAGTGGGTGGTCGCGCCGCCCAACTCCTCGAAGCCGACCTCCTCGCCGGTGACCGTCTTGATGACGTCCGGCCCGGTGATGAACATGTGGCTGGTGTCCTTCACCATGAAAACGAAGTCCGTGATGGCGGGGGAGTACACCGCGCCGCCCGCGCACGGCCCCATGATGGCCGAGATCTGGGGGACGACGCCGGAGGCCTTCTCGTTGCGCGTGAAGATCTCGGCGTAGCCGCCCAGCGAGTCGACGCCCTCCTGGATGCGGGCGCCCGCGGAGTCGTTGAGGCCGACGACGGGCGCACCGACCTCCATCGCCTTGTCCATCACCTTCGTCACCTTCTCGGCGAACACCTCGCCGAGGCTGCCGCCGAAGACGGTGAAGTCGTGGGCGAAGACGAAGACGGTGCGGCCGTTGACCTCGCCGTATCCCGTGACGACGCCGTCGCCGGGGAGCTGTCTCTCCTCCATCCCGAAGTTGTGGCTGCGGTGGGTGCGGAGGCGGTCGAACTCTTCGAACGTGTCGTCGTCGAGGAAGTAGTCGATGCGCTCCCTGGCGGTCATCTTCCCCTTCTCGTGCTGGGACTCGATGCGGTCCTCGCCGCCGCCGAGGAGTGCGCGCTCGGTCTTCTCGCGCAGTTCCTCGATGCGCTCTTCCATCGTCATCTGATTGTGCCATGCTTCCAGCACCGAGGGCAAAAGGATTCCGAGACGGGTACAGCGCGCCCCGTAACTCCGGCTACAGCACGGACCGCGGGGACCGGAGTCCCGCGAACGCCGCGAGCACGAGAGCGGCGCTGGCGACGCCGAGGAGGCGTGTCTGGTCGAAGGTCACGCCCAGCACCGACACCGGGTCGACGGTGACGCCGAGTGCGGCGACGACGCCGGAGACGAGCGTGAACGTGAGGAACAGCGGGATGACGACGCCGACGGCGTACAGCCACGGCGTCCCGAGACTGCTCGCGAACGCGCCCGCGCCGCGGCGGTACTCGTCGAGCGCGTCGGCGCCCATCACCCACCCCACGAACAGCAGCAGGCCGAGGAGGCCGGCGGTCAGCAGGAGGTCGACGAGCGTGCTGGCGACGAAGTCGAAGAGCTCCGGGTCGAGCGCGCAGACGGTGCCCGTGACCGCGAAGAGGGCGGTGAGCCCTGCCGTCGCGGTCCGCCGCGTCACGCCGTACTCGTCGACGAGGAACGACACGGGGATCTCGAGCATCGAAATCGAGGAGGAGAGCGCAGCGAGCACGACGGCGCCGAAGAAGACGGCGCCGACCACCTGGCCGTACGGGAGCGCGGCGAACGCGCCCGCGAGACTGACGAACAGCGAGCCCGGACCGCCCCCACCCACGCCGACGCCGAGCGCGAACAGGATGGGGAAGACGACGAAGCCCGCGAGCAGGCCGACGAGCGTGTTGAAGCCCGCGATGGCGGTACCGTCGGTCGCGAGCGAGCGGTCCTCGCCGAGGTAGGAAGCGTAGGTGAGCATCGTGCCCGCGCCCAGCGACAGCGTGAACAGCGCCTGGCCGGCGGCGGCGGGGAGGATGGAGAGGAAGTTCGCCTGCAGGTAGCCGAGGTCCGGCGAGAGGAAGAACGCCAGCCCCTCGCCCGCCCCGTCGAGGCTGACGCCCCACGCGGCGAGGCCGACGAGCAACACGACGAGCGCGGGGACCATCACCTTCGCCGCCACCTCGATGCCGCGCTGGACGCCGCGGAGGACGACGAACGCGGTGAGACCGAGGAAGAGGAGGTGGAAGCCCACCGCCTCGACCCCGAAGTTGACGCTCTCGAAGTATGTGGCGGGGTTCCCGAAGTAGGCGCCGCCGAAGCTAGCGACGACGTAGCGGAGGATCCACCCACCGACGACGCTGTAGAACGAGAGGAGAGCGATTGCAGTGACGACGAAGAGGTAGCCGAACCCGCTCCAGCGTCTCGACCCGGAGAGTGCGCCGAGCGCACCGACCGGGTTGCGTTCCCCCCGGCGACCGACGACGAGTTCGCCGAGGAGGCCGGGCACGCCGACGAGCAGGACGATGGCGAGGTAGACGAGGAGGAACGCCGCACCGCCGTTCTCTCCGGTCATCCACGGGAACCGCCAGAGGTTCCCGAGGCCGACGGCGCTCCCGACGGCCGCGAGGATGAACCCGAGCCGCGTCTTCCAGGATTCGCGAGTCATTGGGTAGCGTTGCGACCACCCCCATTTGAGGGTTTTGACCGACGATTCCACAATCTGTCGAGAGTACGTCCTTTCGCTCCCGAGCGGGGACGCTGGTCCGTCGAGTTCACGGCCAATCCGGGACGACGGTGACGATTCCTAGATCGCCGGCAGCGGAATGTCGGGCGCGGGGAAGATGGAACTCACGCCGAGGTACAGCGTCACGAACACGCCCAGGAGGACGAACGTCCGGATGGACCAGAGCCACGCGGTGGCGAACGTCTCGCCGCCGCCGGTCCCCTTCTTCAGTTCGTCGACGGCTTCGGGGCCGTACACCCAGCCGACGAAGACGACGCCCAGCAGCACGGACAGCGGGAGGAGCACGCTGTACGCGAGGTCGTCGAACCAGCCGAGCCACGCGGTGTTCCACGCGGAGAGGCTCCCGACGGCGAACAGGCCGCCGGCGAAACCGAAGGCGACGGTGGGACGACTCGCGCCGTAGTTGTCCACGAGGTAGGAGGTGACGACCTCGAGCAAGCTGATGGCCGAGGAGAGCGCGGCGATGAGGACGACGCCGAAGAAGACGACGCCGAGGGCCTGCCCCGCGGCGCCGAGGTCGGCCAGCGCCGAGGCGACCGAGACGAACAGCGCGCCCGGGCCGCCGCCCGCCGCAGTGTCCGGGATGCCGTCGAACTGCACGAACAGCAGCGGGATGACGACGAGACCCGCGAGCAGGCCGACGAACGTGTTCAGCACGACGATGAGGCTCCCGTCGGCGGGGAGGCTGTCGACCTCGCCGAGGTAGGAGGCGTACGTGATCATCGCGCCCATCCCGAGCGACAGCGAGAAGAACGCCTGCCCGACGGCGAACGGGACGATGCTCTCGAGGTTGGCCGCGATGTAGTCGAAGTCCGGCGAGAGGTAGTAGCTGTACGCGGCAGCCGCGCCGTCGAGCGTGAACGCGTAGGCGGCGAGGCCGACGAGGATGACGACGATGGACGGCACCATCAGTTTGGTCGCCTTCTCGATGCCATCCTCGATGCCGAACGCGACGATGGAGGCGGTGAGCGCCATGAACGCGGCGTGGAAGGCGATGGCCTCCCACCCCATCGACACGCGGGCGAAGTAGTCGGCGGGCGCCGCGAAGTACGCGCCCGTCGCGCTGCCGGCGATGTACCGGATCACCCACCCGCCGACGACGCTGTAGTAGGAGAGGATCCACAGCCCGGTGAGCAGGCCCAGCGCACCGACGACGGTCCACGCGGGGTGTTTCAGTCGGTCGAACGCCTCGATCGCGTTGATGTTCGCGCGCCGACCGACGACGAACTCGCCGAGGATGGCCGGGAGGCCGATGACGAGTGCGGCGACGAGGTAGACGAACACGAACGCGGACCCGCCGGTGGTGGCCGTCTTGAACGGGAACTGCCAGATGTTCCCGAGGCCCACGGCGCTGCCGACGGCCGCGAGGATGAATCCGAGGCGAGTCGCCCAGGTCTCTCGTTCTGCCATTGTGTCCAGTTCGTACCGGCCAGTCCGTTCAAAAGCCGTTCGAATCGATAGACTCCAGTGCGGTTACAGGTCGCCTGCTGTCCGTTCGACGACGATTCCAGGGATGTTTCATCAGTGGCCTGTCGCGTCGGTCGAGTCGACGACGCCTGTTCGGAGTGTCACGCTTCGCCGTAGACCGGGACGGCAGCGCCGCTGGTCGGCGGCGCGGCGTCCGAACACAGCGTCACCACGACGCGCGCGATGTCCGCGGGGTCGACCCACGAGTCGTGGTCGGCGTCGGGCATCATCTCGCGGTTGGCGGGCGTATCGATGACCGACGGCATGACGGCGTTCGCGCGCACCTCGCCGGCGTTCTCCTCGGCGATGGTCTCCGTCAGCAGGCGGACGCCGGCCTTCGACGCGCGGTACGGACCGTCGCCCTCGCCGCCCTCCAGGGACGCCCTGGCGGAGACGGAGACGATAGCGCCCGAGGACTCCTGGAGGTGCGGGAGCGCGTACTTGCTCGCGAGGAACATCGTCTTCAGGTTCACGTCGAACACCTGGTCGAACTCATCGGCGTCGGTCTCCTCGATGGGCGACCCACCCTTCCACATCCCGGCGACGTTGCAGAGGCAGTCGAGGCCGCCGTGAGCGTCCACGACGCCGGAGACGACTTGCTCGGCCGCCGTGTCGTCGGTGAGGTCGCCGCGGTAGAACGGCACCTCCCCGCGGTCGAGTTGGGTCTCCTCGCCCGGTTCAACCACGTCGGTCCCACAGACGGTCGCGCCCGCCTCGTCGAAGGCGCGACATACCGCGCTGCCGAGGGTGCCCGACGCACCGGTCACCAGCACCACGTCGCCGTCGAAGTCGAACTCCGCGTGCATGGTGCGTACTGCCACGGCCAGCACCGTAAACGTACCCGGGGCCACGGAGACGGTGGCGCTTATGTCACCGGAGTGCAGGCTACAGCGCATGGACCCCGACAGACGCCTCCTCCTGGGCGGCGGTGTGCTGGTCGCGATCGCCGCCGTCGTCAGCGTCCTCGCCCATCCCGAGATGCCCGCAGAGATGGCGACGCACTGGAACGCGAGCGGCGACGTCGACGGCACGATGTCCCGCGAACTCGGCCTCGCGTTGCTGCCCGTGCTCGCGCTCGGCACGCTGGGCCTGTTCTACGCCATCCCACGAATCGACCCGCGCGAGGATTTCGAGAGCTTCCGGTTCGCGTACGACGCGCTGGCGCTCGCAACCGTCGCGCTCGTCGTCTGGGTCCACGGCCTCGTCGTGCTCGTCAACCTCGGCTACGAGTTCGGTATCCTCCAGGGTCTCGCGCCCGCCGTCGGCGCCATCTACGTCCTCGCGGGCTACGTCACGGAGCGCGCCGAACAGAACTGGTTCGTCGGAGTGCGGACGCCGTGGACGCTCGAGGACGAGCAGGTGTGGACGGAGACGAACCAGCTGGTCGCACAGCTGTTCAAGGTCGGCGGCGTCGTGGCCGCGGCCGGCGCGCTCGTTCCACAGTACGCCGTCGCGTTGATCGTCGGGCCTCCTGTCGTCGCCGTCGTCGTCTCCGCCGGCTACTCGTACTACCGATACCAGGGGACTGCGTAGGCCCGAGTCCGGTCGTGGGCCGCCAGCGACGCCGCCGTCGACGCCCGCACGACCGGGTAGCGGACGACGCCGAGATGGTGGCGTTCCCCCGCGGTTTCGGTACTTCTAACAGGGACTCGCCGAAACTACGTAGCGAGCCCAATATGAAACTGCACGAGTACCAGGCGAAGCAGGTCTTCGCCGACGCGGGCATCCCGACCCCAGGGTCGGCGCTCGCTACGTCTGCCGACGAGGTAGTAGAGGTCGCCGACGACCTCGGCTACCCGGTCGCGGTGAAAGCGCAGGTACACGTCGGCGGCCGCGGGAAGGCCGGCGGTATCAAGCTGGTCGACGACGCCGAGGAGGCCCGGGAGGCCGCCGACTCGATCCTCGGGATGGACCTCAAGGGGTACACGGTCGGGAAGGTCCTCGTCGAGGAGGCCGTCGACTTCACGAACGAACTGTACGTCGGCGTCACGATGGACCGCGGCGAGGGCGAACCCGTCGCCATGGTCTCCGAGCAGGGCGGCGTCAACATCGAGGAGGTCGCCGAGGAGGACCCCGACGCCATCGCACGCGAGCACATCGACCCGGCGTTCGGGATGCACCCGTACCAGGCCCGCAAGGCCGTCTACGAGGCCGACATCCCCCGTGACGTCGCGGGCGACGTCGCGAGCATCCTCACGACGCTGTACGACCTCTACGAGGCGAAGGACGGCTCCGACATCGAGATCAACCCGCTGATGGTCACCAGCGACGGCGACGTCGTCGCGGCGGACGCCGTGATGAACGTCGACGACGACGCGCTGTTCCGCCACCCGGACCTCGCGGAGATGGAGGACGAGGCCGCCGGCGACGACCTCGAGGCCAAGGCCAACGAGTACGGCTTCGACTACGTGCGCCTCGACGGCAACGTCGGCATCATCGGCAACGGCGCCGGACTCGTGATGACGACGCTCGACCTCGTCGACTACTACGGCGGGGAGCCCGCGAACTTCCTCGACATCGGCGGCGGTGCGAAGGCCGAGCGCGTGACGAACGCCCTGGACATGGTGTTCTCCGACGAGAACGTCGACTCCGTCGTCTTCAACATCTTCGGCGGGATCACCCGCGGCGACGAGGTCGCGAAGGGCATCAACGCCGCGCTCGAACAGTTCGAGGAGATTCCGAAGCCGGTGGTCGTCCGACTCGCTGGGACGAACGCCGCGGAGGGCCGCGAGATCCTGAACGCGGACCTCGTCACCGTCGAGGAGACCCTCGAAGGGGCTGTGCAGCGCGCTGTCGAGTACGCGGACACGGAGGCAGAACAATGAGCATTCTAGTCGACGACGACACCCGCGTCGTGGTGCAGGGCATCACGGGCGGGGAAGGCAAGTTCCACGCCGAACAGATGATCGAGTACGGGACGAACGTCGTCGCGGGCGCCGTCCCCGGCAAGGGCGGCCAGGAGGTCGCGGGTGTCCCCGTCTACGACACCGTCGACGCCGCCGTCGAGGCGGAGGACGCCGACGCGTCGGTCGTCTTCGTCCCGCCGGCGTTCGCCGCGGACGCTGTCTTCGAGGGCCTCGACACTGACCTCGACCTCGTGGTCGCCATCACGGAGGGCATCCCCACGCAGGACATGGCGAAGGTGAACAAGCGCCTGAGCGAGGTCGACACCCGCCTCCTCGGGCCGAACTGCCCGGGCATCATCACGCCCGGCGAGTCCAAACTCGGCATCCTCCCCGGCAACATCTTCGAGTCCGGGAACGTCGGCCTGGTCTCCCGTTCGGGCACCCTCACCTACCAGGTCGTCGACTCGCTGACCTCGCGGGGTATCGGACAGACCACCGCCATCGGCATCGGCGGCGACCCCATCATCGGGACGGACTTCATCGACGCCCTCGAACTGTTCGAGGCCGACCCGGACACCCACGCCGTCGTGATGTGCGGCGAGATCGGCGGCGAGGACGAGGAGGAGGCCGCCGACTACATCGCCCAGAACATGGACACCCCGGTCGCGGGCTTCATTGCGGGCCGCACCGCGCCGCCGGGCAAGCGCATGGGTCACGCGGGCGCCATCGTCTCCGGTAGCGGGACGGGCACCGCGGAGTCCAAGATCAACGCGCTGAACGACGCTGGCGTCCCCGTCGGCGACACTCCCGAAGAAGTCGCCGACGACATCGAGAGCCTGCTGTAGGCACTCGCGTTCTCCCGGTTCTCTGTCTCCCATTCTCTTCGCCTCCAGTTCTCTCCGCCTCCACCTCCGCGTCCCTGCGCTTCTCCGCCGACCAGACTGCCCCCGCTTCCCGAAGTGAGAATTCCGCTCGACTGCGTCGGAGTTCCCCGGTACTTCGCGGGTCGGCAATCGACGTAGGCCCGCCGTGAACCCCGATTTATCCCGGATTAATTCGGGTTAAGCGTCGCTAATCCAGGAGGGACTGTCTGTCCGGTTTTTCTTCCCCCCGACGGAAGGGGGAGACGACCATGCCAACTACCGCTCCCGAGACGGACCACCACGAGTTCTGCGAGCGCTGCGACCGCGACACGCCCCACACCGTCGGCATCGAACTCCGCACCGAGAGCGAACGCTCGGAGAACGTCGAGTTCTCACGGGAACCCTACCGCGTGAGCACCTGTCTGATCTGCGACGGCACGACGGCCCTCCGGATGAACGACGCCTGAACCCGACGGTGAGGAGTCGTTCTCACCTCGAACACCGAATCCCTCCCCTTCTGACGCAGAACAGTCGCGTCCCGTAGAGCCGGTACGTTCAGCCGACGAGAATCAGTGGTCGAGTGCTCAGTACGCGGCGTCCCGGATCTCCTCGCGCAGGTCCTCGAACTGCCGCAGGTACTCCTGTCGTTCGGCGCGGACCGCAGCCAGCTCGCCGCGGTAGTCCTCGACGTAGTCCGGCGGGTAGAACGCCTCGATGTCCATGCCGGGGACGTGCTCGGGGATCTCCAGGCCGAGCGCGTCGTCGTGGCGCCAGTCGATGCTGTTCCGCGCGACCTCGCAGAGGATGGTGACGGACTCCTCGACGCCGACGTCCTTCGCCTCGGAACCGAGGTGGCCCGTGTTGATGACGAAGCAGTCGACGTCGTTCGCGGCGACGAGGTCGTGGAAGCGGTTGCCCTCCTCGCCCTCCGAGCCCACGATGAAGGGGTTGGTGCCGACGACCCGGATGGCCTCGCCGGCCTCGTCGGGGTCGCCCGCGCTGGTCTGGATGGACTCGCCGAGCATGAACGCGACGGCGGCCTGCTCGGGCGTGAGACGCGCGACCGGCGGCATCACGGGGTTCCGGGTGATGAAGAACACCTGGTCGACATCCGGGAGGTCGATCTCCTCGTCCGCGCTCGGGAGGTCGTCGCGGCGGACGACCGCGCGGCCGTTACTCGTGAGCGTGTCGTCGTCGAAGTCGACGGTTCCGTCCTCGTCGACGGCGACGTTCTCCAGAACTGCGCGTTCGCGGGTGGCGGCGTGGTGGAGGCCCGGCTGCTCGTCGGCGTCCAGGCCGATGGTCTTGATGTAAAGGCCGCCGCCCTCCGAGCCGGCGACGGTGCCGTCGGGCAGGAACGCGCAGACGTCGTCCTGGAGCATCTCTGCGCCCTCGGGGCCGTCGAGCCAGCAGCCGTGGCAGGTCAGCGTCGACTTGCCGGTGGCCGAGAGACCCAGGAACGCCTGGCCGACCGTCTGGAGGTCGCCGGACTCGTCCGCGACCCGGACGCGCTTGCTGCCGGCGTGGATGCCCAGGCCGCCCTGCTGCTTCGTGCGGTACATGAACAGCCGCAGGAAGGACTTCTTCGCCTCGCCCGTGTAGTCGCTGCCGAGCACGTACGTGACCCCGGCGTCCACGTCCACACGGATGCGGGTGTCGTCGTGGTCGGGGAGCTGGAGCGTCTGGAAGTCGGGCTCGCGGCCCTCCGGTGCTGGCTCGAGCAGTTTCGCCCACGCGAGCGCGATGCGGCCGTACTCCTTCGGGACGTAGAGCCGGCAGCAGAACGCGGTCTCGGGGTGGCGACCGACCATGCGGTCGAGACAGACGAGTTCCGTCTCGTGGGCCCGTTCCTGGGCCTCGGACAGCCGCTCGCGGTCGGCCTCGGTGAACTCGTGGTCGACGGAGTTCTTCGTCCGGTCGGCGCTCCGCGACCGGAACTCGCTGACGTAGGACGGGCTTCCGTACTCCGTCGTCGTCTCCAGGTGCTCCGAGAACGCCCGGAGGTCGTCCAACGAGGGATCGTAGGTCACGTTCTCCGCTGTCCGCGGGTCGGGAAACTCGTGCGTGACGGTTTCCACCACGTGCTCGCTCATCAGTTCTGGCTACCGCCGCCGAGCGGTATAACAATGCGGTTTCTACCCGCGGCGAACTGTGCTCGTTCTGAGTAATCGGAGCCTACCGGCCCGTCCACAGGACCGCTCGCCCGCTCTCCCGAGCGAAACGCGTATGTGCCCCGCCGCGGACGCCTGACGTGATGGAGACGACCCACTGCGTCCACGTCGGCGACGCCCGCGACCTCCCGCTCGCCGACGACAGCGTGGACCTCGTGGTCACGTCGCCCCCGTACCCGATGATCGAGATGTGGGACGACACGTTCGCCGCCCTCGACCCGGCGGTCGGCGACGCGCTCGACGCCGGGGACGGCGCTCGCGCCCACGACCTGATGCTCGACGTCCTCGACGACGCGTGGGCGGAGGTCGCCCGCGTCCTCCGCCCGGGCGGCATCGCGGTGGTGAACGTCGGCGACGCGACCCGCACCGTCGGTCGATTCCGCGTCTACGACAACCACGCCCGCGTCACGGAAGCTTTCGAGGAACTCGGCTTCGACCCGCTGCCGGGCGTCCTGTGGCGCAAGCCCGCGAACAGCGCCGCGAAGTTCATGGGCAGCGGGATGGTGCCACCGAACGCCTACGTCACCCTCGAACGCGAGCACGTCCTCGTGTTCCGGAACGGCCCCCGCAGGAGTTTCGAGCCGGGCGCGGACCGCCGCTACGAGGCGGCCTACTTCTGGGAGGAGCGCAACCGCTGGTTCTCCGACGTCTGGACGGACCTCGGCGGCGAGCGGCAGGCGCTGGCCGACCCCGACCTCCGGGAGCGCTCGGCGGCGTTCCCGCTAGAACTCCCCTACCGACTCGTGAACATGTACTCCGTCTACGGCGACACCGTCCTCGACCCGTTCTGGGGGACCGGGACGACGAGTCTCGCGGCGGCCGTGGCCGGGCGGAGTTCCGTCGGCGTCGAGCGCGACCCCGGGTTCGCCGACGCGTTCGCCGAGCGCATCCGGGAGGCGCCCGCACTCTCCCGGGGGTTCGTCGCCCAGCGACTCGCGGACCACCGCGAATTCGTCCGCGAGACCGACGGCGAACTCGGCTACGAGGCCGAGCGGTACGACACCAGCGTCCGGACGAACCAGGAGCGCCGCATCCGCTTCTACGAGGTCGCGTCCGTGACGGAGACCCCCGAGGGGTGGCGGGCGACCCACGAACCGTACCAGGAGTGACAGCCGCGAGGGCCGCTGTCGGCGGTGGGAGGCCACCTGACACCAACCTGGCCACCGAGCCTAACTCTCCGGAACGAGTGACATCTGTATGGCGTATCGGACCACTGTCGGCTGGTCGCTGCTCACGTCTGGTGTCGTCACGCTGATTCTGAAGTGGCTCCCGGGGGACTCCCTGTGGTGGGGCGTCGGCCTGCTGATCGCCGGGGCCGTCGTTCTATACCTCCGCCAGATGTAGCCAGTAAGACTGTCGCCGACGCCCAGCAGTGCGACAGCGTGCGATCCCGAGACGAAATCCGCAGACTCAGGTGACGCCCGACGCCGCCTCGATGGCGTCCGCGAACCGCGGTACTGCGTCCTCCCCGTAGCCGAGGCCGAGGTGTGGCTCCACGAGTTCGAGTTCCAGCAGGCGGAGCTCGTCGTCCCGGACGACGCCGTCGACGCGAGCGTAGGGGAGCGCGGCGGCGTCGACGTCCAGCACCTCGTGGGCGGTCTGGAGCACGGCGGCGGCCTGTTCGACGAGGTGCTCGTCGGGGTCGAAGGCCGTCGTCGTCCCGCCGAAGCTCGGGTGCGCCCGGAAGTCGTCCTCGGCGGGCAGGCCGAGCCACGCGTGGCTGAACTCGCCGCCGAGGAAGACGAACGACGGCTCGCCGGCCTCGATCTCGAGCGCGAACCGCTGAACGAGCACGTCGCCCGCGTCGACCATCGTCTCGAACCGCGGCTGGTCGGCCGGCGCGGTCGCTCGCGACGTCCGCCACGTGTTCGCCGAACTAGTCCCGACGGCCGGCTTCACGACGGCGTCCGTCCACCCGCGGGCGTCGAGGACCCCCCGGAGGGACGTGTCGCTGGCAGTCGCGACGTACGCCGTGTCGAGGACGGGGACGCCCGCATCGGCGAGTTCGCGGAGGTAGAACTTGTGGACGTTCCAGCGGACGACGGACGGCGGGTTCAGCAGCGTCACGTCCGCGCACTCCAGCGTCTCGAGCCACGCGCGGAACGCGTCCACCTGCTCGTGGTAGTCCCAGCACGACCGCAGGACCGCGACGTCAAGGTCCGCCCAGTTCTCGTCGTCCGTCCACACCACCGGGACGGCGGTCGCACCGCGCTCGCGGAGCGCCGCGACGAGTTCCCGGGCGCCCGCCGTCAGTTCGGGTTTCCGCTCGCCCGTGACGACCCCGACCCGCAGCGAATCGAGTCCCGTCATCGCCACACAGTCGGAGTGAGGACCACTAATAGCCTCGCTGAACGCCCCTACCGTAATTTTCCTGTCACGTCCTGTGGGGTTCGCTCTCCGGCAGTCAGCGGGCGGGAGTTCGAGTACCTCCACCTGGACCAACTGGTAACTACACGGCGGTTCTGGGTGACTATCTGCCGTGAACGGGTCCAGAACCGCCTGTAGCCTGCAAGAACGATTAATCCGGTAGCTACCGCTTACCAGAGTGGCCCACGATCTATGCGCAGTAAGAGCACGATAACAGTTTTCGCCGCTGTCCTCGCGGTCCTCGGCCGAGAGCTCGTGGCGTTCGTGCAGGGGCTGGCGTTCTGGACGGCGGTGGTGTTGCCACTGGTGTATCTCGCCCTCCTGGTCGCCGGCTCACCCACCGTCAGCGACCCGTCCGCCGTCGCCGAACTGGCGACGCTCAACGTCGTCTCGCTGGTGCTCGGACACGGCTACGGCGACCCGTGACCCGCGACCAGTGAGCGCAGCCCCCGAACTACTCCTCGTCGTCGCCTCGTAGTAGCTGTAGTGCGGTGGCGACGCCGACGGCCGCGATCGCGACGAGTCCCCCGAGGCTGGTCTCGCCGTCGCTCTCCTCGACCGTCGGCCCCGCCGGTTCCCCGACGATGGCCCGGCGGGGAACCGACTCGGCGGACAGACTGACCCACTCGCTTCCGCACATCTCCGCACGGTTGATGATGAACACAGTGCTCTCCCGAATCTCGTCCTGTGTGCTGTCCCCGTACGCCGTCATCTCGATGGAGAGCGGGGCCTCCGACCGGCGGTCGAGAAGCAGTGCGTCGTAGGCGGTCGACTCGCCTGCCTCCCAGTCCGCCCACTCGCACTCGTCGGCGACCTGATCGTGTGGCTCCGCCGTCCCGGTCACCTGGAGCCACTGTCCGACGTAGTTGTTCTCGAACTCGTCGACTCGGGGGACGACGAATATCCTCGTGATGCTGGACTGCTGGTTCGCCCGACCCCGTAGTCCGAGGGCCGACACACCGACGGCCCCCGACTGTGTGAGGAACTGCCGCCGCGAGTGGGTCATGAGATACTGGCCTCCACTCCCTCGTTCCACGCTGAGTCGCAAAAGGGCACTGGCGCTCGACGCACTCAGATGTGCGTCTCCTGGCGGTAGACGGGCTGTTACTGGTGAACGGGTTCGCCCCTGGCCGCACACGACCGTGACACTACCTGGTACGTAACTGGCCGCTACCTCGAAAGTAAAGCCAACCCCGTCCGTCCGATAGTACACCCCATGCGACGCCGCCTGGTCGCCCTCGCACTCGCCCTCCTCCTCGTCGCTGCCGCCGGGTGCGTCGGCACCGACCCGGCTGGCTCGCCGTCCTCGGCCACGACGCCTGCCAGCGGGACGAACGGGACCCTCGAAGTGCACTTCGTCAACGTCGGGCAGGCGAGCGCGACGCTGGTCGTCGGTCCGTCGAACGAGACGATGCTCGTCGACACGGGCGACTGGCGCGACGACGGCGACGAAGTACTCGACTACCTCCGGGCGCAGAATGTGGACCGGATCGACTACCTCATAACCACGCACGCGGACGCCGACCACATCGGTGGGAACGCCGCCGTCATCGACTACTACGAGACGGAGGCCGACGGCGTCGGCGCCGTCTACGACCCCGGCCTCGCGTCGGCGTCCGCCACCTACGAGAACTACCTCGACGCCGTCGAGCGCCACGACGTCGCGCTGTACGAGACGCGCGCCGGCGACGCCATCCCGCTGGACGCCGCGACAGTCGAGGTGCTCTCGCCGCCACGGCCGTACCTCGCGGACGACGAGCAGAACGAGAACAGCGTCGTCCTCGACGTGACCTTCGGGAACACGAGCTTCCTGCTGACGGGCGACGCGGGCGAAGTGGCCGAACGACGACTCGTCGAGACGGACAGCGACGAGTTGAACGCGACGGTGCTCCAGGCCAGTCACCACGGCAGCGACTCGTCGTCGAGTGCTCCCTTCCTGGACGCCGTCGACCCTTCGGCGGTCGTGGTATCGAGCGCGTACGACTCGCAGTACGGCCACCCAGACGAGGCCGTCCTGGAGCGACTCGCCGAACGGAACCACTCGACGTACTGGACGGCCACCCACGGCGACGTCGTGACGGTGAGCGACGGGGAGAACGTCACCGTCTACACCCAGCAGGCGGCGCCGACGGACGCGGCGAGACTCCGTGACGGCGACCCCGTCGAACCGGGAGACACGACGGCGGTGACGGAGCGAGCGAGACTCGACGGGAGCGGCGTCCACGCGACGACGGCATCCACGCCCGTCACCGACGGCGGAACGACCACCGGGACAACCGCCGAACTGTCGACAGATCTCGGCCTCGTCGTGGAGACGGTCCACGCCGACGCCCAGGGAGACGACCGGGACAACCTGAACGACGAGTACGTGGTCTTCGAGAACGCCGGTGACGACTCTCTGGACCTGTCGGGGTGGACGGTCGGCGACGAGGCGGACCACAGCTACACGGTCCCGGAGGGCGTCACACTCGATCCGGGAACGACAGTGACGCTGTACACCGGGAGCGGCACCGACTCGGCGACCGAACTGTACTGGGGGGCCGACGCCCCCGTCTGGAACAACGACGGCGACACCGTGTTCGTCAGAACCGACGACGGTGAACTCGTCGTCGAGGAGGCCTACTGATGACCGACACCTACACCGCAGTCCTCGACCGGTTCGAGGCGACCGAAGACGGCGAGGAGCTCGCCGTCCTGCTCGTGGAGGCCGAGGGCGACGTCGTCGACGAGGTCGTGGTGGACCGCGAACGGCTACCCGCCGAGGGGCGCCACGAGAACGCCGTGTTCGCGGTCACCGTGGACGACGACGAACTGGCGGAGATAGTCTACCGCCCGGACGAGACCGAGGCACGGACGGAGGCGGCCCAGTCGCGCTTCGACCGCCTCTCGCGGCGGCCGCCGTCGGACGAGGACGACGCGGACTCCCCGTAGGCGAGACGCCTGTCGGTGCCCCGGACAGTTGAACAAGAGTTTTGCCCCCGGGGTGGGGAGTCGGCGGTAGTAGATGCCGCAGCCGCGAGACGACGACCACGACCACGACCGTGATTCCACGGCGACGCACGAGGCGACTGCCCACGCGCCCGGGCTCGACACGGAGTTCTACGAGATCGAGGGCGACGTCTCGACGGCGGAGTTCCTGGCCGTGGCGAGGGTGTACGCCCGCGAGGTGAGCCGGAACTACGGTCTCTCGGTGGACGTCGACGACCTGGAGTGGGAGGTGAGCAAGCGCGCGAAACGACGGGCGGGCGCGGTCAAGTACCGGAACGGGGAGCCCGAGACGGTGTCGCTCACGTGGGAACTGTTCCAGGAACGGGGGTGGGGTGCCGCCGCGGAGACCATCCGCCACGAACTCGTCCACGTCCACCTGCTGAACGAGGACGGCGACCCCAGCCACGGCAGTGCGTTCGAGCGGTGGGCGGACCGGTTGCAGACGCCGGTCACCTGCGAACTGTTCGCGGAGCCGAACTGGTGGGTGGAGTGCCAGTCCTGTGGCAGCGAGATGGCCCGGTACCGGGAGTCGAAGCTCGTTAAGAACCCGGACGCGTACCGCTGTGGCGGCTGCGGCGGCGACCTCCGTTCGCGGGAGAACGCGGGCGACGACTGAGCCGCAGGCGGGTCGCGCGACGGCAGCAGCCGCGGGGCTGGGCGGGACGTGACAGTTCCGCGATTCGACGGTTTCCGGGCGTCTCAGCCGCGTTATTGACCGATACCCCAACGTTGAATATCGCAGGACGGCTCTACGTTCCAATGACCGAGAAACAGTTCGACGGCTACGAGGCCTACGACTACCTCGTCGCCGACGAGGACTACCGGACGGTCGAGCTCCCGGAGATGCACGCGGGGTTCGAACCGCACGAAGTGGAGCTCACCGCCGAGCAGGAACAGCGCGTCGAAGAGGTCAACGAGGAGACCATCATCTCGCTGCACGAACACCCCTTCTACTTCCCGAAGGACGTCCACGAGGACCTCTGGGACTACATCCGCGAGGGCCGAATCCACGCCGCCTACGAGGACCTCTCGAAGGCGCCCCTCGACGCGGTGTTCGACTTCCACCTCGACGGCCTCTCGGGCATCCACTCCAAGCACGGCTGGAAGTGGGACGACATCGTCTCCGACGTCGCCATGCGCGCCGCCGACCAGGCTCACTCCGACTACGCGATCCGCTGTGGTGACGTCGACGACATCCACCGCGCGAACGAGGAGGGGAAACTCGC
Organism: Halobacterium wangiae; assembly: GCF_021249345.1. Lineage (NCBI taxonomy): Archaea > Methanobacteriati > Methanobacteriota > Halobacteria > Halobacteriales > Halobacteriaceae > Halobacterium > Halobacterium wangiae. Next base: position 511,244 of record NZ_CP089588.1, read on the forward strand.
GTTCGTGCCGGCCCTGGAGTCCGCGGCGATGGTGGAGAACGAACTCGACCGCATCGACCTCCTCTACGGCATGGGCATCCGCCTGATGGGTGTCACCTACAACGCCTCCAACAGCATCGGCACCGGCCAGGGCGACATCTACGAGCGCGACGGCGGCCTCACTTCCTTCGGTGTCGACGCCGTCCACCGCATGAACGACGTCGGCATGGCCGTCAGCACCAGCCACTCCAGCCCGCAGACCACCCTCGACGTCTGCGAGGTCAGCGAGAAGCCCGTCTTCGACACCCACGCGCTCGCCCAGACCGGCGGGATGAACCAGCGCGGCTCCTCCGACGAGGCGCTCCAGGCGCTGGCCGACACGGGCGGCGTCATCGGCGTGCTCTCCTCGACGCACCTCCCGGACATCGAGACGTACATGGAGCACTTCGAGTACATGGTCGACCTCGTGGGTATCGACCACGTCGTCTTCGGCCCCGACGTCCTCTACGGCGACCACACCGCGCTGCTGGAGGTCCTCGCGACGTTCCACGGCGTGGAGCTCCCGGACAGCACGATGGAGAACCCCTACGTGAAGGGCCTGGAGAACCCGACGGAGGCCTGGCAGAACATCCCCCGATGGCTCGTCAAGGAGGACTATTCGGACGACGACATCCGGAAGGTCCTCGGCGGCAACATCCTCCGCGCGCTCGACGAAGTCTGGTAGCGGCGTAGACGCTCGGTTCGACGACGGAGCGGTAATTCTACTCGGCGACTGTCTTTCCCGACGCCTAGACGGCTACCGACTGGTGTGACGCCTAGCTGTGCGAACAGGTAGCTGGAGCTGCCGGCGAACGAGCGTCGCGACTGTTGGAGAAGTCACAGCAGAACGGTCGAAAGCGGTACGTGTGGCGGTGCGGGACCGCCGGTGGCGACTCGATTACTCGTCGAGCCAGACGCGCTCGAAGAACCAGAGCGTGTCGTACGGGTAGTTGAAGTTCTTCACGGACGGCTGGAACGCGGAGGTGATGTTCTGCCAGTACGGGTAGTACTTGCCCGCCTCCTCGTTGTTGATCTCGTAGATGCGCTTGTACTTCTGGTAGCGCTCGTCCTCGTCGGTCGTCTGGCGGGCCTCCTCGAGGAGCGTCTGGATCTCGTCGTTGACGTAGTTCCCGTAGTTGAAGAACGCGCCGTCGGTGAGGTTGACGGTGAGCACCTGGTCGGGGTCGTACATCCCGTCGAAGGCGCCCGCCGAGAAGCCGAACTCGAAGTTGGTGGTGCGCTGGAACTGCGTGCTCTTGTCGACCAGCTGGAGGTCGTGCTCGAGGCCGATGGTGTCGGCGAGCTGTGCCTGCAGCACCTCGTAGGCCTTGATGTCGCGTTCGAGGCCCTGGTTGGCGTAGTTCGTGAACGAGATCTGCGAGGCGTCGACGCCCGCCTCGTCGAGCAGTTCGTTCGCGCGCTCGACGTTCTGTCCCTCGAAGGGGTCGTCGAGCTCCTCGATGTTCCAGCCCGTGCTGGGCGCCAGCGGCTGGTTGTTCGTGTTCTCCGCGGTGCCACGGAAGACGACGTTGCGGTAGACGTCCCAGTCGATGGCGTGCAGGACGGCCTTCCGCACTCTCGGGTCGTCGAAGGGGGGTTCCTGGGTGTTGAACTGGAAGATGCCCATGAACCCACCGGGGCCGGTCCGACTCGTCTGCAGCGAGTCGTCGTTGCGGATGCTCTCGTCGTCCTTCGCGGGGACGACGTCGATCCAGTGGAGTTCACCCTGACGGAGGCTCTGGAGCTTCGTGCCGTCGTCCGGGTAGATGTTCAGACGGAGTTCGTCGACGTACGGGAGCTGGTTGTCCTCGCTGTCGGTCTTCCAGTAGTCGTCGAAGGCCTCCAGGTAGACGTGGTCGCCCTGCACCCACTCGGCGAGCTGGAACGGCCCGGACCCGACGGGGTTCTGGGACATGTCGCCCTCCTCGTCAGCCTTCTTGTTGACGATGCCGACGACGAAGCCCACGTTGGACTCGAGGGACGCGAACGGCTTGTCACCGGTGTCGAAGACGGCGGTGTGCTCGTCGCGGGCCTCGACGCTGACCTGCTGGGAGAACAGCAGGTTGGCGGTGTGCTGCGGGTTCGCCTGCATCGTCTCGAAGGTGTGCTGGACGTCGGAGGCGGTCACGGGTTCGCCGTTGTGGAAGACGGCGTCCTCCGCGAGGTCGAAGACGAGCGTCGTCTCGTCCTCCCACTCCCACGCGGTCGCGAGGTCGCCGACCAGCTTGAGCTGGTCGTCCTCGAGTTCGTACCGGAGGAGCTTCGAGTAGATGTTGTACATCACCTGCATCGACTGCAGGCTGGTGACCGAGCGGCCGTCGAGCGTGAGCACGCCCACGTTCATGCCCGCGTTGATCGTGCCACCGGTCTGGATCTCGGCTTCTTCGGTCATCGTCGGGTCGTCGCTGGAGTCGTCGGTCGTCGTCCCGTCCGAGTCGGAGTCGCCGCCCCCGAGACAGCCCGCAATACCCAGCAGCCCCGCTGCCGGGCCGAGTGTCTTCAGTAGGTCCCGGCGACTCGTAGACGAAACTCCATCTACGAGTACTTTCTCAGTACGCTTTGCCATGCCTCCCCATACGATGTTGTGGATATAGGCCTGTTGGTAGAAGCAGTGTTTGTGCAGATATCGGGGAGCTGAAGGCCCAGAAGACGTGTTTTTATTCCTCCAGTTGTGGAGGTTCACGGGCCAGAAACGGGGGTGATTTCGCGGAACTGCTAAGTACTGTGGCAGGCCACCGGGAGTCGTGACTACTCCCGACGACTACCACTCCTACGACTACCTCGACGCGGGTGAGGACTACCGCTCGTTCGAGTTGGCCGAGATGCACGCCGGCTTCGAACCGTACGAGGTACCACTCACCGCGGAGCAGGCGGAACGCCTCGAGGCCGTTCTCGCCGAGGACACCGTCGTCTCGCTGCACGAACACCCGTTCCAGTTCCCCGCGGACATCGAGGGCGATACCTGGGACTACATCCGCGAGGGCCGCGTCCACACGCCGTACGACTTCCTCGCCGAGTCCCCGCTGGACGCGGTGTTCGACTTCCACCTCGACGGCCTCTCGGGCATCCACTCCAAACACGGCTGGAAGTGGGACGACATCGTCCACGACGTGGCGATGCGCGCCGCCGACCAGGCCCACTCCGACTACGCCGTCCGCGCCGGGAGTGTGGCTGACATCGACCGCGCACGCGACGAGGGCAAGTTGGCCTTCGTCCCCGCGCTCGAATCCTCCGCCATGGTGGAGAACGAACTCGACCGCATCGACCTCCTCTACGGCATGGGCATCCGCCTGATGGGTGTCACCTACAACGCCTCCAACAGCATCGGGACGGGGAAACGGGATATCTACGAGCGCGACGGCGGGCTGACCTCCTTCGGCGTCGACGCCGTCCACCGCATGAACGACGTCGGGATAGCGGTCAGTACGAGTCACGCGAGCGAGCAGACGACCCTCGACGTCTGCGAGGTCAGCGAGAAGCCCGTCTTCGACACCCACGCGCTCGCCGCGGGTGTCGGCGACCGGGGGACGTCCGACGACTGCTTCGAGGCCATCGCGGACACCGGCGGCGTCGTCGGGGTCGTCGCGTCGAGTGTCCTCCCGGACATCGAGACGTACATGGAGCACTTCGAGTACATGGTCGACCTCGTCGGCGTCGACCACGTCGCCTTCGGCCCCGACGTCCTCTACGGCGACCACCGCGCGCTCCTGGGGCTGCTCGCCGAGCAACACGACATCGACCCACCGGGGGAGATCGACGGGCGTCTCCACGTGAAGGGCTTGGAGAACCCGACGGAGGCCTGGCAGAACATCCCCCGTTGGCTCGTCAAGGAGGGGTACACCGACGAGGAGATCGAGAAGGTCCTCGGCGGCAACATCCTCCGCGCGCTCGACGACGCCTGGTAGGCTACGGACGGACGCGCAGTCCCCGCCTCAGCCAGCCGGCGTGGCTGGCGGACGACCGGCGACTTCTTCCACTCGTCGTACTGACAGACGAATTCCGTTATTCTGCCGAGAGCGGCGCTCAAACGCCTGCAGAACACCGATATATTCTCAGGTATCGCAATGGCTTTACGCGGCTACGCTATTCCTCAACGCATGGCGTGGTACGAATACACAATAAAACGCTTGCTGCTGTTCGTGCCGATCCTCTTCGGCGTCTCGGTGCTCGTCTTTCTCATCGTGCATCTCGTGCCGGGAAGTCCAGCAGTAGCGATGCTCGGGGTGCAGGCCACTGCCGAGCGCGTCGCGCAGATCGAAGCGGAACTCGGACTACACAGGCCGTTGCTCGTACAGTACGGGGACTGGCTGGCTGGCGTGCTCACCGGCGACCTGGGCAAGTCCTACTCCTACGACACGGCCGTCAGTTCGTTGCTCCTGAGTCGGTTCTTCGTCACACTCGAGATCATCCTCCTCACGCTGCTCGCCTCGGTGCTCGTCGCCGTGCCGCTGGGCATCGTCGCGGCGCTAAACAAGAACTCCCTGACCGACTACTTCTCGATCGGGATCGGCGTCACGGGGGTGAGCATCCCGACGTTCTTCTCCGCGGTCGTCCTCATCTGGATCTTCGCGGTGACCTTCGACTTCTTCCCGACGAGCGGCTACGTCAAACCCAGCGACGACATCGTCGCCAACCTCAGGCACATGGCACTGCCGGTGATGACGATGACCCTGGTGGCCGTCGCGGTCATCATGCGGATGATGCGGTCGTCGATGCTGGAGACCATCGGCGAGGACTTCATCCGGTTCCACAAGGCCAAGGGCCTCGACCGGAAGTCCATCCTGTTCAAGCACGCACTGAAGAACAGCTTCATCCCGGTCATCACGGTTATCGGCCTCCAGTTCGGCTACATGATCTCCGGGGCGGTCGTCGTCGAACAGATCTTCGCGATCCCCGGACTCGGACGCACCGTCCTCCAGGCCGTCATCCAGCGGGACTACCCGCTCGTCCAGGGCTCGGTGCTGATGCTCGCGCTGTGGTTCTCGTCGGTGAACCTCGCGACTGACCTCATCATCACGCGCCTCGACCCGCGCATCATGGAGGGTGGCGAATGAGCACCGAGACGGCCGACGAGTCGGCCGAGGAGCGCTCCCACCCACTCCGGAGTTTCGCCGGACGATTCGGCGAGAACCGGCTGGCGCTGTTCGGCTTCCTGCTCGTCGCCCTCGTCGGCGTCGTCGCCGTGTTCGCACCGGAGATCGCTCCGTACTCGCCGACGGCCCAGGACTACAGCGCGCTCCAGGAGTCGCCGTCGCTGTCCCACCCGTTCGGGACCGACGACCTGGGACGCGACGTCTTCTCGCGGGTGCTGTTCGGCTACCAGACCGTGCTCACCATCACCGTCACCGGCGTGCTGATGTCGTTCTTCATCGGGACGTCGTTCGGCCTGCTGGCGGGCTACTCGGGCAAGTGGACGGACAGCATCGTGATGCGTGGCGTCGACGTGCTGATGTCGTTCCCGTCGCTGATCCTGGCGCTCGCGCTCATCGCGGCCATCGGGCCGTCGAAGTGGGGCGTGGCGCTGGTGCTCGGCATCGCGTACACGCCCATATTCGCCCGTGTCGCGCGCAGCGAGGCGGTCTCCGTGAGCCAGGAGCAGTTCATCAAGAGTCTCGACGTGCGCGGCGCGAGCAAGGCCCGCATCATCTTCGGCCACGTGCTCCCGAACAGCCTCGGACCGCTCATCGTCACCGTCACCATCCAGTTCGCGTTCGGCATCCTCACCACGTCGACGCTGTCGTACCTCGGCGTCGGGGTGCAGCCACCGGACCCGTCGCTGGGCCTGATGCTGGCCCGCGGGAAGGACTACCTCGACGTCGCGTGGTGGATGAGCATCTTCCCGGGTATCGCCATCATGCTCCCCGTCATCGGGTTCAACCTCATCGGGGACGGCCTCCGCGACAGCTTCGACCCCAAGCAAGGGGGTCGCTAACACAATGACTCGACTCTCCACGAACGGACTCAGCGTCACGTATCGCACGAAGCAAGGGGACGTCGGCGCGGTCGACCGCGTCTCCTTCGACATCAACAGCGACGAGATCTTCGGCATCGTCGGCGAGAGCGGCTGCGGGAAGAGCACGCTCGCGAACACCTTCCTGCGACTGCTCGACGACAACGGCGAGATCACCGGCGGCTCCATCGAGTACAAGGGCCGAGACCTCACCACGCTCACCGAGCGGGAGCTCGCCGACGAGGTCCGCGGGAGCGAGATCAGCATGGTGTTCCAGGACCCGAACACCAGCCTCGACCCCGTCTACACCATCGGCCAGCAGCTCGTCGAGACCATCCGCCGCCACCTCGGCGTGACGAAACGCGAGGCCAGGGAGCGCGCCATCCAGACGCTGGACGACGTCGGCATCCCCTCCCCGGAGGACCGCCTCGACGACTACCCACACCAGTTCTCCGGCGGGATGAAACAGCGCGCCGTCATCGCCATCGCGCTCTCCTGCGACCCGGACCTGCTCATCGCCGACGAGCCGACGACCGGGCTCGACGTCTCCATCCAGGCCCAAATCCTGGAGCTCCTCGAGCGCATCAACGAGGAGAAGGACACCGCCATCATGCTCATCACGCACGACCTCGGCGTGGTCGCCGACGTCTGCGACCGCGTCGGCGTGATGTACGCGGGGAACATGGTCGAGATCGGCGGCGTCGAGGCCATCTTCGACGACCCGAAGCACCCGTACACGCGGGCGCTGCTGCGGTCGCTGCCGGAGGCACACAGCATGCAGGACGAGCTGACGGTCATCGAGGGGGCGCCGCCGGACCTCCGGAACCCGCCCGAGGGCTGCCGGTACGCCGCTCGCTGTGACGAGCTCTGCTGTGACGCCTGCGAGACGGGCGACATCCCACCGCTGTACCGCGACGGCACCGACGTCCGGTGTTACCTCTACGACGAGGCCGAGAATCCGGAGTACGACGGCCAGACACGGGTCGTCGCGGAGCCAGAGGTGGAGCAATGAGCGACGCACCGCTGCTGGAGGTCGACGGGCTGGAGAAGGAGTTCGTAGTCAACGGCGGCATCGTCTCCCGGATGCTCGGCACGACGCGGCGGCTGCGGGCCATCCGCGACGTCTCCTTCGACATCGAGGCGGGCGAGACGGTCGGGCTGGTCGGGGAGAGCGGCGCCGGCAAGTCGACGGTCGGGAACGTCATCACGCGCCAGCTGACGCCCACCGAGGGCGAAGTCAGGTTCCGGGGCGAGGACGTCCACTCGCTGCACGGCGACGACCTCGCGGAGTTCCGGCAGTCCGTCCAGATGGTGTTCCAGGACCCCCACTCCAGTCTCGACCCGCGGTACTCCATCGGGCGGACGCTCGCGGAGCCACTGAAGATACACACGGACCTGAACAAGACAGAGCGCCGCGAGCGCGTCGAGGAACTGCTGGAGACGGTGAACCTCGACCCGAACTTCCGCAACCGCTACCCGCACGAGCTGTCGGGTGGCCAGCTCCAGCGCGTCTCCATCGCCGGCGCGCTCACCGTCGACCCCGAGTTCGTCATCCTCGACGAGCCGGTGTCCGCCCTCGACGTCAGCGTACAGGCGCGCATCCTCAACCTCCTGATGCGCCTCCAGGAGGAACACGGGCTCTCGTACCTGCTCATCAGCCACGACCTCGGCGTCGTGAAACACATCTGCGACCGCACTGCGGTGATGTACCTCGGGGAGATCGTCGAACACGGCCGCACGCGGAGCCTCTTCGAGAACCCCACGCACCCGTACACGGAGGGACTGCTCGCGTCCATCCCCAAGCCGGACCCACACGCGAAGAAGAGCGGCCAGCGACTCGGCGGCGAGATCCCGTCCGCGGAGAACCCGCCCTCGGGCTGTTCGTTCCACCCGCGGTGCGCGTACGCGACCGAACAGTGCGCCGAGGTGAACCCGCCACTGGAGGCGGTAGCCGACGGCCGGGACACGGCCTGTCACCACTGGCGGCAGGTCAGCGACGACCACAGCGAGGCCGCGGCCAGCGACCAGGCGGACGTCGGCGCGAGCGACTGACGCCAGGGTTCAGGGTTCGCCGCGACCACCAACCCCTTACCCCGTCACACCCTCCTCGCAGTCGAGATGTACGCCGACGTGAACGGGACCGAACTGTACTACGAGCGCCTCGGTGACGAGGCGAACCCGTCGATTCTGACGCTCCACGGCGGGCCGGGTGTCGGCGACCACCGGAAGGCCAAGGAGGCGTTCGAACCGCTCACCGACGACTACGAGGTCGTCGTCTACGACCACCGCGGCTGCGGGCAGTCCGGCGAGGACCCGCCGTACACGAACGCGCAGTTCGCGAAGGACGCCAACGCGCTCCGCGAGCACCTCGGCCTCGGGACGGTCGTCCTCATCGGCGGCTCCTACGGCGGGTTCGTCACCCAGGAGTACCTGACGCGGTTCCCCGAGACGGTCGCGGGGTTCGTCCTCCGTGACACTGCGCCGACCGGCGAGTACGACGAGCAGTCCCGTGAGAACGCCCGCGCCGGCCTCCCGGAGGTGTGGGAGCGGGGCCTCGACGTCCCGGAGATCACGTTCGAGGAGTTCGACCGCGTGATGGACGGTCGCGCGCGGGACAACGAGGAGTTCCGGCGCGTGTTCCACGGCATCCTCCCGCTGTACGTCCCTGACCTCGACGAGTTCGACGCGGACGCCGCGCGCGAGCAGATCGAGGGCATCCACTACCACTACGAGACGCACAACGCGATGTTCTCCGAGGAGCTCCCGAACATGGACTACCGCGAGCAGCTACGGGCGGTGGACGTCCCTGGCCTCGTCACCGTGGGCCGCCACGACTGGATCACGCCCGTCGAGGCCAGCGAGGAGATACACAGCCTGCTCCCCGACTCCCGGCTGGAGATCTTCGAGGACAGCGGCCACTCGCCGAACCTCGACCAGCAGGACGAGTACATCGAGCGCGTCCGCGAGTTCCTCGACGAGATCGGCTACTGAACGACGACCCGCGGGAGGCCGCCGGCCGTCGGCTCCCGGCAAGAGCCGCAGTCCTCCACAGCTTCTTGGCGACAGCAGTCGACGCTACAGTATGAGCCAGCAACCGTCCCCGGAGGACGTCCAGCGGTACGCAGCGCGGGCGGGTATCCCGGTCGACGAGGAGACGGCCACGGCGTTCGCCGAGCAGTTCGCCCAGCAGGACCTGCTCCTGGAGGGCCTCGAAGCGCTCGCGCCACCCGAACCGCCGGAACGCGACCACTGGGAGCCCACCGAGGCGGACGACCCGCTCGCCGCGTTCCTCACGCGCTGCGACGTCAGCGAGAGCTCCGGACCGCTCGACGGGATGACCGTCGGCGTGAAGGACAACCTCGCGGTCGCGGGCGTCCCGATGACGTGTGGGTCGCCGGTGCTGGAGTCCTACGTCCCGGAGTTCGACGCGACGGTCGTCGAGCGCCTGCTGGACGCCGGCGCGCGCATCGTCGGGAAGACGAACATGGACGAACTGGCGTTCGGCGGCGAGGAGGCCACGATGCGACTCCGGCTCGCGGGCAACCCACACGACCCCGACCGCCACCCGGGGAGTTCCTCGGCGGGCAGCGGTATCGTCGCCGCGACCGGCGAGGTCGACCTAGCTGTCGGGAGCGACACCGGCGGCTCCATCCGGTTCCCGGCGGCCTGGAGCGGGGCGCCGGGCATCAAGCCGACGCGTGGCCTGGTCTCCCACCACGGGTTCGTACAGTACGCGAAGACCCTGGACAACGTCGGCCTGCTCGCGCCGACGGTGGAGAACCTCGCGCGCGGCCTGGACGTCATCGCCGGGCGGGACGACCGCGACGAGCGTACGCGCGGGGCGGAGGTCGACGACTACGCGGCCGCCGTCGAGGCCGCCGCAGGAGGGACACTGGACGGGTTGACGATCGGTCTCCCCGAGGAACTGTTCGGGAACGCGCCCGACCTCGACGAGGTGACGAGGGACGCACTCGACCGTCTGGAGGCTGACGGCGCGGAACTCGTCGAAGTCTCGATCCCCGACTACGACCTCTGGCTGCCCGCCTGGCTCGCACTCGGGATGACGGAGGTCGGCAACTACTTCCGCGCGAACGCGACGAACCACTGGCTGTTCTCGGAGCCGTGGCCGAGCCTGAACGAGGCTCTGCAGGCGGGCTTCGAGGAGTCCGGCGACGAACTCGGCGCCACGTTCGTCGGCGCCCGCCTCTACGCCGAACACCTCTCGAAGGCCACAGGCGACCGGTACTACTCGCTCGCCCACGCCGCCCGCCAGCGACTCACGGCGGGCGTGGACGACGCGCTCGCCGACGTGGACGTGCTGGCGTCCACGACCGTCCCGATGCTCGCGCCGAAGTGGGGCGAGGGCGTCGGCGACGTCTTCGGCGCGCTGGCCAACACCGCGCCGTTCAACGTCTCGGGCCACCCCGCAGTGAGCGTCCCCTGTGGCACCGTCGACGACCTCCCGGTCGGCCTCCAGTTCGTCGGGGAGCACTTCGACGAGGCGACCATCCTCGCGACGGCGACCCACTGGAGCGACCGCTACGACTGGGCCCAGCCCAGCGCCGAGTGAGGTCGAACGCGGCAGTACGGACACCGCTCGCCGAGTGGGAGACGCCTGCTACTCGCCGTTGTAGGTGACCGTCCGTCCCCAGCTGCTCTTCTTCCCCCAGAGCCCCGAGCGCATGCACTCGAGTTCGACGATCTGTGAGTTGTCGACGAAGAGGTTGACGTTCGGCCCGAAGTTCTTCACGTACCACTCGAACACCGGCGGGTCGGCGGCCTCGAACACGCAGTTCTCGATGCCCACCTCGTTGGCGATCTCGAAGGCGACGTCGGTGCGCCACTCGCGGACGCGTTCGGTGATCCCCTCGGACTCGACCATGATCTTGTACGCGCCGGCGTCGAGGTGGCGCTCGGCTTCCGCGACGGCGCTGGCGGGGTCGATGGCCTCCTCGCTCTCCAGTTCCTCGACGCTGGAGGCGCCGCCGGCACCGAACTGGATGTTGATCTCGGGTTTCGCTTTCAACCCCTTCTCGGCGACGAGTTCGGTCAGCGCGACCATGTCGTCGACGTCGATGGCGAGGAACCCGCTGGAGATTTCGACGATGTCGAAGCCGAGTTCGCCGGCCTCCTCGACGTACGCCTCGACCTGGTCGTGGTCGCGGACGAGCACGTTCTCGATGAAGCCGCCGGTCGACACCTCGACGTCGAACTCGTGGCAGGTGTCGATCAGTTCGCGGACGGCGTCCTCGGGCATCAGCGCGAACGACCCGCCCGAGAACTTGTAGATGTCGACGTACCGGCCCATCGTCTCGAGGATGTCCCGGAGTTCCCGCGGCCCCATCGGGTCGTAGTAGGGGCCGCGGATCTCCGTGATACCGCGGTCGCGTGGTTTCTCCGGCCGGTCGTTGTGGTGCAGGAAGTCGAACGCTCGGTCTGAGTCGGCCATGGTCCGTGTTGACGTACGTCGCTCAGTTCCTTAGTCGTAGCCCGGTCACTCCAGCAGCGCGACGAGGTCCGCGACGTCGTAGTCCTCGAGGTTCCGGACCGTCTCGACGACGTCGGTCTGGCGCGCCTCGTCGTAGCGGGCGCCGGTCATGGTCCGGAACTTGCCCTCGACCTGCGCCCAGGACATCGGCTCCGTGGGGTGGCCGCCGAACGCGTCCTTCTCGACGCGGTGGACCGTCCCGTCGGTCAGTTCTACCTCGACGTGGGCGGGCATCTCGCCGTCCTCGAAGCGCGCCGTGAGTTCGGGGTCCTCCTCGACCGTCACCTTCCGCAAGAGGGACTGCACGGCCTCGCGGCGTATCTGCTGGGACTCGTACGCCGTGTTCGTCATCTCGCGGTCGACGAGCGCTGCCGCGAGCATGTACGGCAGCGAGTGGTCGGCCTGCGCCTTCGTCTCGACCTCGTAGCGCGACCCCTCGCCGCCCCCGATGATGAGTTTCGCGCCCGCGAAGGTGTCGAGACGGATCGCCGCCACGTCCTCGTGGTCGAGGTTCTCCCGCTCGGTGAGTTCGATGATCCCCTCGACGGCCGACTGCGCGTACGTCTCGGCGACGTAGCGCTTGGTCATCGTGTCGAAGACGTGCTCGCAACCAGGGTCGAGGTCGACCTCGAACGCCCCGGAGACGACCTCCTTCCACCCCTTCTGGCCCTCGAAGAGGTCGACCGGCCCCTCCATCCCGTTGCGCGCGAGCAGCACCGAGTAGACGGCGTTGCGGGCCGCGTTCGCGCTCGCGATCCCCTTCCACTCGTTGATGCCGCCGGTCCGGGTGACGCGGAGAGCGTTGTGCGCGGTTCCCGCGATGCCGATGGCGTTCCGGAGCTGGTCGGAGGAGAGGTCGAGCACCGTCCCCGCGCCGGCCGCCGCCGAGATGACCGTGTGGGTCACGTGGTCGAACCCGCGGTCCCGCACGGGCGCGTTCCACGCGAGTTCGCCCTGGATCTCGTAGGCGACCGCGATGCCCTCGAGGAGTTCCTCACCCGACGCCTCGGCGACCTCCCCGCAGGCGACGACGCTCGCGATGTTGTCACTCGGGTGCGGCGTCTCCCCGGGCGCGAGGAAGGAGTCCATGAAGTCGAGGTAGCGCGTGAGCGCCGTGTTGTACATCGCCGCCTGCGCCGGCGGGACGGTCTCCTCGCGGCCCCAGAGCCGACACGGCCCGCCGTGCCCGAACTCGGTGACGGTCGCCCCGACGGCGTCCACCGGTTCGGCACCCATCGCCCCGACGCCGATGCCCAGCGAGTCGAGAACGCGCTTCTTCAACTCCTCGCGGACGTCCGACGACAGGGAGTCGTACGAGACGTCGCCGGCGAACTCGGCCAGTTCTGCTGTCGTCGTCATGTGTTCACGTATGCCGTGCACAGCGAAAGGTGTGGTGTCGAGTGGCACGGTAGGCACTCGTCGCGGCCAGTTTCGGAGGATGTCGGGGCGGGTTCGAACCGGAACCAGACGTGCTCGTTCACGTCGTTCGCTGCACGCGACTGGTAGGGTTCGAATCCTTTCGACACCGCACACCTTAGAACGACGCGAGTGACACGGCGGTCGCTCGCGGTCGTTGCGTCAGTAGAAGTGGGTCGGGGCGGATTTGAACCGCCGACAACCGCGCCTCCCTCCGGTCGGGCGGTTTGCGGTTCCAACTCGGTCGGCCCCATTCCGCGGGGCCTCCCTTCGCCCCGACCCATCAGGCTCCCTCCCCGCGCTGGTCGGTCGCCGGATAGGCGGGGCGTGGAACCTGCCGTGTGTGGACGAGCCAATAACCATGTCCAACCACGGAATGAACCCCGACGATATTGAACTGAGCCGGATGATTGAACGCTTCCTTAACGAGAGGGAGGACGAGAAAAGCGAAGCGACCATCTACAACAACCGGAGTCACCTCGCGGACTTCAACGATTGGTGTGCCGAAAATGAGTATACCGTCGTCGGAGACCTCGACCCGTTCGTGGTGCTTGACTACAAGAACCACGTCAAAGCCAGAGTCCAGAAAACGACGCTCCGGGGGTACGTCTCGACCATGCGGGAGTTCCTTCGGTTCTGTAACCGGATGGACGTGCTGGGCGAGAACATCGTGGAGGCATTGGAGTTCCCCCAGCTCGGTCCCGACGAGGGGGCGCGCGATACAATGTTGGACTTCGAGGCCATCAAGGAGATAGAGGCGTTCCTCGACCGCTTCGAGTACGGGCAGTTCCGGCACGTCGTGTTCGGGCTGCTCTGGCATACTGGGTGCCGAATGGGGGCGCTGCGGGCGCTCGATTTGGACGACTACGTGCCAGCGTCGGAAACCAAGAAGGGGGTTGCCCGACTCAAGTTCCATCACCGGCCAGAAGAAGGCACACCGCTGAAGAACCAAGGCGGCAGTGAGCGGACGGTGAACCTCAAGCCGAAGTTTGCCACGCTGATTGAAGGGTACATCGACTACCACCGCAATGACGTTCGTGACGACTACGGGCGCTTCCCGCTGGTTACGACGACCCACGGTCGGCCCGCGCTGTCAACGATTCAGGGCCAAGTCTACTCCCTGACTCGGCCCTGCGTCTACACCGGGTCGTGCCCGCACGGGCGGGAAGAAGCCGAGTGTGAGGCGACAGAGTACGATAAGGCCCCGAAGTGTCCATCGTCGGTCTCCCCGCACCCGCTTCGCCGAGGGTCAATCACGTACCACTTGAAGAACGAGGGATGGACGTACGAGGAGTGTTCCCTTCGGTTCAACGTCTCAGTAGAGACCCTGAAGCAGCACTACGACCAGACGACACAGGGAGATATTGCGGACGTGCTGGCGGATAGGCACTTCTCCTAACTGCCGGTGAAGTATGGTTTCGGACAGGCAAAAGACGGGCTGAACAGGGCCTGAGGCAAGGTCAACGCAGAATCGCGCATCGGAATCGGGTCAAAAAGAGCGAGAACGCGCGCCTGCTTCCTTTCGAGGCTTCCCAGACCTGTATTGCCCCTGAATACAGCAATATCCCTGTTGAAATCTTATTGGTTCGACAATACCCCTACTGAAAGAGCCGTTAGATAGGTGGGCGGACCTATAACTGACTGCGGTCAGTCACAACTTGAATTCAGGGTGAGACGGCTCGCTTTCATGAGTCCGGAGAGCATGAGGAACCAGCCTACGGAAGAGACGACGACGATTCGGATTATGTCTGGTCCATACCCACGTGTATCGAACGTATATCCTTCCAAGAAGAGAAGGAAGTCGCGGATGCCGTAGCCGACGAGTAAGGTCCCAACACCGAGAAGAACCCCATATACGACGAACAATCCTAAATTATCTATGACTAAACGGTCTTTCCCGGAGGGCATGTCGGTTCACTTGTTTTCCCTCTATACGCCTTTATTCTGTTGAGATAATCGGCACATCCTCTGTACTTAGCAACCCCCCAGAGTCTATTTGAAGTTGAGTGTTTCAACAGAGCCGACACATGAAAACCACCACACAACGGCGACCCGGACCCGCCGACCTGATGGATTCAAGGAGGGGAATCCAATTACGAGTATAAAAGAACGTACCGCTGTCTGGCGGTTTTGTCTACTTCAGAAGGCAGCGTTCGCCTGATGGGTCGGGGCGGATTTGAACCGCCGACCTGCTCCGTGTGAAGGAGCCGTCATAGCCTGACTAGACCACCGACCCGCAGACCAGAGTACCCGGGTGCGGCCATTAAGGCTTGCGTTTACTCCCGAGTTCCCGCCCCAGCCCGAGCGCCGAACACCGGCCGCTGGCGTCGTGCACCGATGGGTTTTTGTCTGTTTAGGCCAACCTAAAGCGCGTCGGCGGGCGTGCCGACCGTCCGCCCACGTCTGTCCCAGACACCGTCGGCAACCGCGTCCCTCACGGGACGAAGACATCACTCGTCCGCGCGCCGTCAGTACGACGGCGACTCCTCGCGGACACCCGCTTCCTTGTTCGCCAGCCGCGCGAACACGAACAGCGCGTCCGACAGGCGGTTCAGGTACGCGACGGCCGTCTCGTTGACGCCGTCCCCGTGGTCGGCGAACGCGACCGCGCGGCGCTCCGCGCGACGGCAGACCGCCCGCGCCTGGTGGAGTTTCGCGCCCGACTCGCTGCCGCCGGGGAGGATGAACGACTGCAGCGGGTCGAGTCGCTCCTCGCAGGCGTCGATCCACTCCTCGACCGCGTCGACGTGCTCCTCGCGGACCACCGGGTCGTCCTCGTCCGGATCGGGGTTCGCGAAGTCGGCCTGGAGGACGTGGAGGTGGTTCTGGCAGGACGCCAGGTAGTCGTCGAGGTCGTCGACGCCCGTCGGCCGCGCGGTTCCCACGACGGCGTTCAGTTCGTCGACGGTGCCGTAGGCCTCGATGCGCGGACTGGCCTTGGAGATGCGGTCCATGTTCCGGAGGTCCGTCTCGCCGCTGTCCCCGCGGCGCGTGTAGATCTTCACGCCAGCGTCACCTCGACGTAGTCGAGGATGTTCTCGCTCTCGGCCATCGTCACGCCGTGGTCCTCGTCGACGAGCACCGGCACCCCGCGCTGACCGCTCACGCGCTTGACCTCGTTCCGCTCGGAGTGCAGCGCCTCGACCCACTTCGTCTCGTAGTCGAGGCCGTGTTCGTCGAGAGCGTCCGAGACCGTCTCGCAATACGGACAGCCGTCGAGGGCGTACAGGGTCAGAGCCATACCCGACGTTGACGCGGCGCCACCAAGAAGGTGGCCCCGAACACTCTTCGTCCGCGCCCGCCTGTGGCCGCCCATGGCAGACAGTCTCTTCGAGACGACGTTCCGCGTCGGCGAGGTCGTCGCCGCCGAACCGTTCGAGGAAGCCCGGAAACCCGAACTCGCGAAACTCCAGGTAGACCTCGGCGACGAGGTCGTCGACTCGGCCGCCCAGACTGGCTACAACTACGCGCCGGACGAACTGGTCGGCCGACAGGTGCTCTGTGCCACGGACCTCGGAACCGTCAACATCGCGGGCTACGAGTCCGAAGTGCTCACGGTCGGCGTCCCCGACGAGGACGGCAACCCCGTGCTCGTCGCGCCCGACGAGGACGTACCGCTCGGCGGCGAACTCTACTGAGGCTCCTCGGGGGCCTGCCGACGCTCGCCGTCGCGGCCCGCCGATGGTGTAGGGGCGACGTAGGAGAGTCGCGGCTTCGCGTCCTCGGGGAGCACGTCGTGGTCCGCTAGAAGCGCTCGAACGCCGTCGGGGCCACCGAAATCCCCCCTGTACCAGAGGAACACGCGAGGGACGCGCGCGACGTCCGAGCCGTCGTCGTACACGACGGTGGCGTCGAGGTACCGCGCAGTCACGTCCGCCAGGTCCTCGTCCACGTTCGCCGCTCTGAAGCTCGGAACCAGTCGCGGTGCCCGCCGGGCCGCCAGCACGGCGAAGTGGATTCGCGGGTCGAGGTCGTCGAGTCGGTGGCGGCGCGCGAACTGCCCCGGGAGCGGATCGGGGAGGTAGCCGAAGCCGTACTTCCAGCGGCCGGCCCGCAACAGCTTGTGAGCGACGTGGTCCGCGTCGAGTCGCGTGCCGGCGACGAGACAGGAGTCTCTCGGCGCTCTGTCGCGGGACCGCTCGGCGAGCGCACCGTGGACGTTCAACCAGAACGCTTTCGCCGCGGGCGCGTCCTCCCTCAGCCGGTCGAGGACGCGCTCCTCGAGGGCCGCCAGCGAGTCGAACAGTCTTGCGGCGTCGCTACTGTTGTGGACGGCGTGGCGCAGCCGACGCGACGCCGCTGTCAGGTCCCGGGCTGCCGTGGTGTCTGCGTTCGGCGCGAACATCTGGGGGATTCACACGGCTGTGTTCCGTGGTATTCTGTACCACAAAATCCGGCACACAACTACATACGTCTGACGGCGACCCGGAGAACCGCCGGCGTTCCAGATCGCCAGAACAGCCCGGCTACGACTACATCACGGGCAGTTCGGCGGTCGCAGTCCGGGAACACGGGTCGCAGGGCCCGGGTCGACCGTGGAGGCGTCCCCGACGCAGTCGCCTCAGAATCCGTCGAGCCAGGCCCGCCGGATTCGGTCGAACTCCTCGGGCGTGACGTCGTCGCGTTCGACTGCGATCTCCACGTCCTCGTCCGTGACCGTCCCACGTTCGAGAACGCGCTGGAAGACGTCGGCGACGACGGTGACGGTGTCGTCGCCGACGACCGCTCGCTGCCCGGTGGCGTCTTCGACGACGCCGTCGAACGCGAACGTGTCGCCGTCGCTGTGCTCCTGGGGGAGTTCGACCGTGTAAGAGACGGTCGGTGTGGACGACGACCGCTCGACGTCCCAGAACACGGACACGGCACCGTCGTCACGGGTCACTGCGACCGGTTCCGGGGCGACGTCGAGCGCCTCGACTTCGCCGGGGACGCGCTCGTCGAGGGACACGCGACCGTCGACGCCGTGCAGCGAGACCGACACCGGAACGGACTGGTCGGGCAGCGCGTACCGGCGCTCTATCGTCCGCGTCACGCCGCCGACGGCGGGCGTGGGTTCGTCGCCGGGGTCCGCGTCCGGTGCGCGACCGGAGAGTCGAGCCCACACCGCCAGCAGACTCGGCAGGACGAACACGCTGGCGAGGAAGGCGAACACGATGGTGAGCGCGGTGATGAGACCGAACGACTGGAGGAACGGCAGTATCGCGACCAGCAGCACGGCGAACCCAATGGCGGTCGTGGCCGCACTCGACAGCAGTGCCCCGCCGGTTCCGACGACGGTCTCCTCGAGCGCGGTCGCTACCGAGTCCGCGTCCGCCAGTTCCTGGTTGAACCGCTCGCTCACGTGGAGGCTGTAGTCCACGCCGAGGCCTATCGTCAGGCCCGTGATCATCCCGGTGACGATGTTGAACGGGATCTCCAGCAGCGCCATCGTCCCGAGCACCCAGGTCAGCGTGAACGCGACCGGGACGATAGTGACGACCCCGAGCGAGGCGCTCCGCTCGGTGAAGCGATAGGCCACAGCGAGCACGACGAGCACCGACAGGAGTGCGACGACCAGGCTCGTGACCGCCGTCTCGGCCAGCTGGTCGGCGGTGATCTGGTTGACGACGACGTCTCCGGTCGCTATCGCGGTGACGCCGTCACCGTCGACGTCGTCGGCGATCCAGGCCATCTGCTCGCGGACCGCCTCGCCCTCGACGTCGCCGTCGACGGTCACGACCATCCGGAGCGCCTCGTACGAACCGTCGTCGCTGTGGAGGACGTTCCCCGCGTCCTCGGGTGCGACCCGATAGAGTTCGTCGTAGACGGCGGACACGTTCTGGTCGGGGACGCCGTCGTCGTCGGTGTCGGCGGCCGCGAGCGTCGCGGCGAACGACTCGTTCCGGTCCGCGACGCGGTCCATCACCGTGATGGGGTCGGTGACCGCGGCTTCGCCGTCGGCGTACGTCTCCGTGGCGTCCACGCTGCTGGCGTTCGCCCGGGCCGAGTCGAGGCGGTCCAGCGTCGCCGGGTCGGTGACGTCGCCGCGGACGAGGATCGTCGCCGTCGTGTCGTGTCTCACGAAGTCCGCGTTCAGCGTGTCGATGGCCGTCTCGGCCGTGTACGTGCCCGGTGCTATCGGTTCGGGCAGGTCCTTGAGCCAGTCGGCGGGGTCCTCCGCGAGGAAGTCGGCCTGCTCGAAACTGGCGTCGATCCCCGTCGCCCCGTACGCGCCGGCGCCGCTGACGACGACTGCAACGACGATGACGACGTACGGCGCGGTCGTGGCGAGTTTCGCGCCGACGCCGAGGAACCGGTTGACCGACCCGCGACCGCTCCCGACGGCCGGTTTCACGCGGTCGACGCCCCGGGACTCCAGGTACGTGTCGAGTTCGACCTTCAGGGCGGGGAGGAGGACGCCGAAGACGAGCAGGGTGGCGACGATGCCGATAGCGCTGACGACGCCGAGCTGTCGGAAGACCGACAGCGGACTCGTGAGGTTGGAGAGGAAGCCGATGACGGTCGTCGTGGTGACGTAGACGAGCGCCACGCCGACGCTCCCGAGCGCGACGGCCATGGCGCGACTCGGCGAGACGTCGCTGGACTCGCGGGCTTCCCGCGAGCGCATGACGACGTGCAGTCCGTAGTCGATCGACAGCCCGATGAGCAGGACGAGGACGACGATGAACGGCTGGCTGAACGCGATGTCGAACCAGCCCATCGCCCCGAACGTCCACACGAGCACGAGGACGACCCCGAGCAGTCCGAGCAGGACGTCGAGGAGGTCCCTGTAGACGACAACAAGGACGAGGAGGACGAACGCGATAGCGAGCGGGCCGACCAGCAGGACGCTGTCGACCATCGAGTCCGTGATCTCCGTGGAGACGACGCCGTCCCCGTAGATGAGGACGGACATCGAGCCGTCGGCCGGGGCGAGGTCCGCCATGGCCGCCTGCGCGTCCTCGATCTCGGCGGGGGCGTCGCCGGGCGCGAACGACCCGCCGGAGGACTCCTGGGTGACCACCAGCAGGGTCGCGTTCACCGACGACGAGCCCGGCTCGTAGTAGTCCGGCATGAACGCTAACGCCCGCGACGACTGGCGCGTGTCGCCAGCGAGCACCTCGGAGGTCAGCGACTCGACCTCGGAGTCGTTCAGCGACCGCAGTGCGTCCACCTGCTCGTCGAGGGAGGGGTCGAGTTCCTGGAGTGCTCGTCGGTCCTCGGACAGGGCCGCGTACTCCTCGGCGAGGATGCGTCGCGTGACGTTCCCCTCCGCGTCCGTCCCGTTCTGTCCGCCGGTGCTCGCGTTCGCGTCGGCCGACCGTCGCTCCTCGACGCTCCGCACGAACAGCGCGTAGTCGGCGTCCGTGAGGGTCACGGACGTGTTCTCGTCCACGGCGTCGAACGCCGGTCGCACGCTCGCGTTCGGGGAGTCAGCGAGCGACGTGAGCGCGTCGTCCAGTGCCGCACTCGTCTGGTCGAGTGCCACCTGGCGGGTTCGAAGCTCCCCTGCCCGTTCTTCGCGGACCGCCGTGGTAGCGACGAGGTTCGCGGCGCTCCGCGTCGAGTCGTTCTCGACGAGCGTGTCCGCGACCGTCTCGTCCTCGCGTAACGCTTGCTCGTACTCGAGTGTCGCGACGAGCGTCTCCCGGTCGAGCACGTCGTCGTCCCTGACGACGACCTGTGCAGTGGTTCTGTCTCCCTCCCCCCTGGAGAAGTTCGCGTCCGCGTAGTCGAGCGCGTCGGCCTCCTCGGCGTCCGTCTGGAACTGGTCGAGGGACGTCGACCGCTCGACCATCGGGATGCCGGCGGCGACGACGGCAGACGCGACGAGCATGACCGCGACGACGACGCGAGCATTCTCCGTGATCGCCCCGGGAACGTCCGGTATCATCGGTGGTCCGCCCTGGAGGTGGTCGTCTCGGCGGGGGCGGGTGGCCCAGTGACGGCTGCGTCGGCCACAGTGCGGAGACGCGCAACGTCACTGTCCGAACCCCGACGTGTCCGACGTAACGGCCCCGAGTCGTCGTGTGCGACTGTTTTCGGCATCACGTCGAGGTACGAATCTAGGCTGGTTAGTCGCTGGTGCGAGCATTCGAGGCAGTCACTAACATGTTCGCAACGCACGTTATTCAGAGCGACCGGATAGGACGAGGTACCGACCGTGCCCCACGCGAAACTCACCATCGACGTCCCGGAGCACACCTGGATCGGCGAGATATCGTCGGACCACCCCGAACTGCTGTTCGAGGTCGTCACGAGCATCCCCGGGGAGGACAGTGGCATCGGGCTCGTCCGCCTGACCGCCACCAACCCGCTGCCGGTCATCACCGACATCCAGACCCGCGACGACGTCGACGCGCTCGAACTGCTGTGGAAACACGAGGACGAAGCACTCCTGCAGATCCAGTCGTCGAACCCGCTGCTGCTCCTCCCCGTCTGGCGGGCCGGCGTCCCACTCACGACTCCGTTCGACATCCAGGGTGGAGAGGCCACCTGGAAACTGACGACGTCGACCAGCCGCCTATCCAGTCTGCGGGAGCACCTCGAGGACCTCGGCATCGGCTTCTCCATCGAGTACGTTCGCGAGATCGACGCCAGTCAGGCCGACCAACTGTTGACCGACCGGCAGCAGGAGGTGTTACGGACCGCTGCCCGCGAGGGCTACTATCGCTCGCCACGTGACGCGACACTCGGCGACGTCGCCGATACCCTCGACGTCGCGAACGCCACGTGCAGCGACGTGCTCCACCGCGCCGAGGGGCACATCGTCCACTGGTTCGTCGAGGAACACATGGACGGGCAGCGCAGAGAGTAGTCGCCAACTTGGACGAACAGCCACCGAACCGACCCCTGGACTACGGCGTGGTGTCGTTCGACGGTGATTAGCGACCCTGAGCCGGCGCCTTCTGCGGGTTTCCACGCTATTACCGTCGGTAACGCCGTCCGCCTGCGCTCCGCTCGGGCCACGACCCAGTATTTT
This sequence comes from Halobacterium wangiae, assembly GCF_021249345.1. Classification (NCBI taxonomy): domain Archaea; kingdom Methanobacteriati; phylum Methanobacteriota; class Halobacteria; order Halobacteriales; family Halobacteriaceae; genus Halobacterium; species Halobacterium wangiae. The sequence continues at coordinate 533,078 of NZ_CP089588.1, forward strand.
GTATCGTGGAATGTGGTTTAACACGTAAATACCCCCCGTCGGTAGCCCCCAAAACCAGTACGTTGAATTGCCTCCCACGTCGAGTCCCGTGTATGACTCGTGAACTCGAACACGACTGCCCCCAATGCGGAACGGAGCAGACGTTCTACCGAGCTGCCGCGACGAACCTCCACCTCGGACTGAAGACGAAGTGGTACTGTCCCGAGTGCAGCTACGGGTTCGTCCGCATCGACGGCGACATCGACTCCTCGGTCCCGGCCTAAGTTTTCGCCACGCGAACAATCCCCCGACTGTCGAACCCCATCCTCCGGGCCCGAACCCCCGGGGTCGCGTCGACGAGAGCGCATCCTTTGGACCCGTCGCTCGCTGTCACTCCCGACTAACGCGATTCGTGTCCCCGGAGAGGCAACGAAATATCGTTCCGTCGAGTTAGCGCGCGACGACCAGGTCAAGGAGCCGTCCGGCCTCACGCCGTCTCGAATCTGCCGCGCGATGAGCGCGAGATCGCGCGTGGTATCCGGGCGGCGAGAAAGGAGCGATCTCCCCTAGTTATGCAACACCGATTTTCTCCATACGCAACGCCGATTCTCCCGTGGCATCTGCTTCCGCGGGGCGCCCTGCGCAGTAGCCCGTCGACAGGCCCCGATACTACCAGCCCCCCACCAGTTCGCCCAGGGAACCCGTTCGAGAGCGGGGCCGACGCGAGCCACGCGATCGAAGAGCACCCTCCACTGCCCGCCGAGGCTAATTTCGGCCCAATCTGTGCCACACTGGGCATTCTACACAGGTTCTCGACATTAACTAGCGTGCTGAGCGTGGCGAATGAACCGCATTCTGCGATATAGAATCGGCGTTGCGCGTAGTCAGCCGTCTGTGAGAACGGGGTAGAACTCGGCGGCCGCTGTGGCGCGAGACTGGCGAGAACAGCAGTTCGCGGGTGGGATACGGCGCTGGATCCGTGGGGCGGTGGCTGAGACGCTACGTGTAGCGTCGAATCGCCCGGTCGCGGGCAGGAAGAGCCGGGGTCCGTGGCGTTACTCGAGGTCGTGCCAGGACAGCCGGGGGTCGCGGGCTGCGCTCGTCTGGTCGATCCGCCGCGCAGTCGTGCGGGTCGGTGCGTCCTCCAGGACGTCGTCGTCCTCGCTCGCGACCGCATTGAACGCGTCCGCGAGGTCGTCGAGGTTCGACTTCGTCTCGACCTCCGTCGGCTCGGTCATCAGCGCCTCGTCGACGAGTTCCGGCCACTTCGTCGTCGGCGGGTGGACGCCGTAGTCGAGCATGCGCTTGGCGACGTCCGCGGCGTCCTGGTCACCGGCGCTGGCGACGAACTCGTGGTGGAACGGGCCGAGCGGGATCTCGTAGTCGACCTGTTCGGCGAGGTAGTTCGCGTTCAGGACTGCCTTCGCGGAGGCGTCTGCGAGCCCCGCGTCGCCGAGACGGTCGATGTACGCGAACGCCTTGATGAGCACGAGCCAGTTCCCCTCGAAGCCGTGGACCTTCCCGACGCTCTGTTCGGGGGTGTACAGTTCGTAGTTGCCGCCGCCTCGCTGGCGGACGTGCGGGTCGGGGAGGAACTCCGCGAGGTCCTCGGTCACACCGACTGGGCCGGCGCCCGGGCCGCCGCCGCCGTGGGGCGTCGCGAACGTCTTGTGGACGTTGAAGTGCATGATGTCGAAGCCCATGTCGCCGGGGCGCGCGCGGCCGAGCAGCGCGTTGAGGTTCGCGCCGTCGTAGTACAGCAGGCCGCCAGCGTCGTGGACAAGTTCCGCGACCGCCTCGATGTTGCGCTCGAAGAGGCCGAGCGTGTTCGGGTTGGTGAGCATCAGCGCGGCGGTGTTCTCGCCGAGCGCGGCTTCGAGCGCGTCGAGGTCGACGCGGCCGTCGTCGCCGGAGGGGATCTCGACGACGTCGTAGCCGCCGAGTGCGGCGGACGCGAAGTTGGTGCCGTGGGCGGCGTCCGGGACGACAACCTCGTTGCGGTGGCCCTCGCCGTTGGCCTCGTGGTAGGCCTCCGCGAGCAGGATGCCGGCGAACTCGCCGGCGGCGCCCGCGGGCGGCTGGAGCGTGACGGCGTCCATGCCGCCGATGCGCCCGAGGTAGTCCTGGAGGTCGTACATCAGTTCCAGGGTGCCCTGCGTCGAGCGCTCCGAGCGGTCCGGGTGGACGCTCGCCGCGGGGAGGGCGGCGACGTCCTCGGTGAACCGCGGGTTGTACTTCATCGTGCAGGAACCAAGCGGGTACGGCCCGGAGTCGACGCCGTAGTTCTGCTGGCTGAGCCTGACGTAGTGGCGCGCGAGTTCGGGTTCTTCGAGGCTCGGGAGCGTGAGTTCGTCCCGCGTGAGGTCGTCGGGGAGCGAGGAGTCGACGTCGACGCTGGTCTCGTCCTTCTCGGAAAGCAGCGACTCGTACTGGTCGCCGTCGGCGGGCGCGTAGCGCGCCTGGTCGTAGAACTCCATCAGTTCGCCACCTCCGCGAAGGCCGCGACGAGCGCGTCCGTCGCGTGTTCGTTCGCGTCCGTCACGCAGATCTGGACCGTGTGGTCGTCGACCGCGTGCACCGCGAACCCCTCGGCCTCGAGGTCTTCGACGATGGCTGGAGCCGGCTGGTCGGTGCGAGCGAGGAACTCGCGGAAGTGGTGGCGGTCGTGGACCGGCGCGATCACGCCATTCAGGTCGTCGAGGTCCGCGGCGAGGTCCCGGGGCAGTTCGACCATCTGTTCGGCGAGGTCGAGGAGGCCGTCGGCCCCCAGGGTGGCAGCGTGGATGGCCGCGCGGAGCGCGACCCACGCCTGGTTCGTGCAGATGTTCGACGTCGCGCGCTCCCGGCGGATGTGCTGCTCGCGGGTCTGGAGGGTGAGCGTGTACGCGCGGTTGCCGGCGTCGTCCTCGCTCGCGCCGACGAGTCGACCCGGCACCTGCCGGAGGTACTCCTCGCGGCAGGCGAACACGCCCAGCCCCATCCCGTAGCTCGTCGGGAGACCGAGCACGCTCGCGTCGCCGACGACGACGTCGGCACCCACGTCGACGGGTCGCTGGAGCAGCGAGAGCGCGACCGGGTCCGAACCGAGGCAGAACACCGCGTCGTGGTCGTCGGCCAGGTCGCCGACGGCGTCGAGTTGTTCCTCGACGGCGCCCGTCGTGGTGGGGTTCTCGGCGTACACCATCACCACGTCGTCGTCCATCGTGTCGGCGAGTACGTCGACGTCGACGTTGCCACGCTCGGTGGCGTAGCGCTCAACGGTGACGTCGGACCCGCTCGTGTAGTTCTCTAGAACACTCACGTGGCCTTCGCGCACGTACGCTGGGACGAGCACGCGGTCACCCGACGAGGAGCGCACGCGTTTGGCGAGCAGCGCGGCCTCCGCGAGCGCCGTCGCCTCGTCGTACATCGAGCAGTTCGCCACGCCGAGGCCTGTCAGTTCGACGAGCAGCGACTGGTACTCGAACAGTACCTGCAGGAACCCCTGCGTGACCTCCGGCTGGTACTGCGTGTAGGAGGTGATGAACTCCGAGCGCTGGGAGAGGTGGTCGACGAGCGACGGCACGTAGTGCTCGTAGTGCCCGCGCCCGAGGAACTCCGTCAGGTCGTCGTTCTTCGACAGCCGCCGGGTCGTCTCCCGGACGGCCGCCTGTTCGGACTTCGCGTCGATGCCGAACTCCCCGTCGAAGCGCACCGACTCGGGGATGTCGAAGAGGGCTTCCACGTCGTCGACGCCGACCGCGTCGAGCATCGCTGCGGTCTCCGACTCCGAGTGTGGCGCGTACGGACTCCCGCTCATGGTCGGCCTCCCGAGCGACGAGCGACTCCGGTTTCGGTCATGGACACAATTTACGATGCGGACACTAAGATACTCCCGGTTTCCGGAACCACGAACCGGCGAATCTGAGCACCGACGTGCATTCGACGGTGCGTGCGAATCGTCAGGTAGACACGAACGAGCCACTACCCAGACACTACGCCGACCGCACGGGGGCGAGCGCCAGTTCACTCGACGGGTGTCTCGTACTCGCCCAGCGGCAGTCGGCCGACGGCGGCGAACGTCTCCACGAACCGCCGGACGAGCGAGATGAACGCCGCCGGGTCCACGGGTTTCACGAAGTAGCTGTTGGCCGCTAGCTCCCGTGTCTCCTCGATGTCCTCCCGCGAACTGGAACTCGACAGCACGACCACGGGAATCGACGCGAGGTCCGGCGTCGTCTTGACCGCCTCGAGGACCTCGTTGCCGTCCACCCGCGGGACGTTGAGGTCCAGGGTCACGAGGTCGGGGCGCTCGGCGTCCCGTCCGTGGAGGTAGTCGAGCGCCGCCTCCCCGTCGGTCGCGACGGCCAGCGAGCTGTCGAGGTGGCTCTCGGCGAACGCCTCGCGTATCAGGCGGACGTCGCCCGGGTTGTCCTCGACCACCAGCACGTGCGGCGAGTCGTCGGCCGGACGGGTCACGCTCTCGCCCTCCAGCGACGCTCCCGCTGATCACCGACTGGTCCGAACATGCGCTCTGGCACCCGGTTGGCTGCTAACTCGTGGCCGGGAGCGTGAAGTAGAACGTCGTCCCCTCGCCCGGTTCCGAGTCGACCCAGATGTCGCCGCCGTGGTGGTCGACGATCTTCCGGCAGAGCGCGAGGCCGATGCCCGTGCCCGGGAAGTCGTCGCTCGAGTGGAGCCGGTTGAACACCTCGAAGATCTGGCCGGTGTACGCCGGGTCGATGCCGATGCCGTCGTCCGCGACCGAGAACACGCGGCGGTCGCCGTGGCACTCTGCCGAAATCTCGACGTGCGGCGGGTCCTCGCCACTGTACTTGACGGCGTTCGAGAGGAGGTTCGAGAACAGCTGCTCGAACTGGTTGGCGTCGCCGTAGACGTCCGGCAGGTCGTCGACCTCGATGGTCGCGTCGCTCTCCTCGAGTTGGAGCTGCAGGTCGGTCAGGACGTCGTCGAGGACGTGCTCGCAGTCGACCGTCTCGAACGCCGAGTCCTGGATGTCGATGCGCGAGTACGCGAGCAGTCCCTCGACCATCGCACGCATCCGGTCCGCGCCGTCGACGGCGAACTCGATGTACTCCGCGGCGTCCGCGCCGAGGTCCTCGCCGTGTCGGTCTTCGAGCAACTGGAGGTAGCTCGAAATCATCCGCAGCGGCTCCTGGAGGTCGTGGGAAGCGACGTAGGCGAAGCGCTTGAGGCGCTCGTTGGACTCCTCGAGGGCATCGACGGTCTCGCTCAGTTCCACCTTCGACTCCGTCCGGTCGACGAGGGTGGCCAGCATCCGCTCGACGTCCCGGGCGGGTTCGTCGGGGTCCAGGTACTCCTGTGGCGGCGTGTAGTAGAAGTTGTGACAGAGCGTTCCGTCGTAGATGAGGTGAGGATGAGTGCGGACGACGTCGGTGAGGATCTCGGGCGGAATCGCCTCGCGGTCGTACTGGCAGAGCGCGATACAGTCCTCCCCCTCGAAGAGGTCGTTCACCCGGCTCTCGTACTCCATGAAGTCGGCAGTCTCCGTCTCGTCGTCGACGATCCAGTGGGTGTCCGCGGTGACCCGGAGCGCCGGATACTCCCCCGTGGCGTCGTCGATGGCGTCCGCGTAGAACTCTAGCATGTCGTCGGGGTCGAAGCTGCCGTTCCGGAGGTACGTCCCCTCGACGCTGTGGAAGGTGAGCGCCCCCGACGCGAGGGCGCCGTCGACCTCGACGCCACGGTCACGCATCGCGGCGACCACCGACTCCTCGTCGGTGGAGTCGTCGATGACGTACATCACTCGCTCGCCGCGTTCGAGCCCCTGGCGGACGAACGGGACCATCGCGGCGAACTGCTCATCGCGGGACTCGTAGAACAGCGCGATGTGCTCGTTCGCCGGCACGCCCTCGAGCGGTTCGATGGGGCCGCGGAACTCGGCGCTGTCCCGGAGCGCCTGAAGTCCCGTCTCCACGTTCAGCGGGTCGGAACGCTCGACAGTCGGGCCCGGGAGTTCGTGCTGCGGGCCGAGATTCGTCTGCTTGCTCATTGGACAACTGCACGCCCCGATGGAACGAAAACGCTTCGCCGAGCGATAACTGGGTGACAGGACGCGGACCGGAGTGCTCAGGCGATCTGGTCCCGGTAGTCGTCCGGACTCAGCAGGTCTTCGAGGGCGGCCTCGTCGAAGTCGAGTTCGACCAGCCAGCCGTCGCCGAACGGGTCCTCGTTGACGAGTTCCGGCTGGTCCTCGAGGGTGTCGTTGACCGCGGTGACCTCGCCGCCGACCGGCGCGTAGATGTCCGAGACGGCTTTGATCGACTCGACGACGCCAAACGCGTCCTCGGCGTCGAGTTCGTCGCCCTCGGCGGGCAGTTCGACGAACACGACGTCGCCGAGTTCGTCCTGCGCGAAGTCCGAGATGCCGACGCGGCCGGTCTGCGGGTCTATCCACTCGTGCGATTCCAGGTAGTACAGGTCGTCGGGTACGTCGAAGCTCATTGGTCGATGAAAGGTGGGGTGGTGACTGTCGTTCGTTTGCCGGTGCCGCGAACGACCACGTGGACCGTCGTGCCGTCCTCGGCGTACGCCGCGTCCACGTAGCCGAGTCCGATGGGTTCGCCGAGCGTCGGACTCATCGTGCCGCTGGTGACCTCGCCGACGGTGTCGCCGTCGGGAGTCGTGATCTCGTAGCCGTGTCGGGGGACGCCGCGCTCCTGCAGGACGAGACCGACGAACTCCTCGTCGACGCCCGCCTCCTGCTGGGCAGCGAGGGCGTCCCGGCCGACGAACTCCGTCTCGAGGTCGACCGTAAAGCCGATGCCCGCCTCGAACGGCGTCCGCGGGTTCTCCTCGGGGTGGAAGTCCTGGCCCGAGAGCAGGAAGCCGTACTCCATGCGGAGGGTGTCCCGCGAGCCGAGTCCGCAGGGCTGGCAGTCGCTGGCGAAGGCGTCCCAGACCGCGCCCGCGCCGTCCGACGGGAAGACGAGTTCGAAGCCGTCCTCGCCCGTGTAGCCGGTGTTAGCGACCCAGCAGTCGACGCCCGCCACCTCGGCGTACGCGGCGGTGAACGGCGAGAGGTCGAGGACGTCCTCGCCGGCGCGCGCGGCCACGAGGTCCGGGGCGTCCGGCCCCTGCACGGCGACCATGCCGTACTCCTCGGTGGCGTTCTCGACGGTGACGTCGAGGCCCCACTCGTCGCGGTGGGTCGTCCACCGCTCGTACATCTGCTCGTCGTGGCCGGCGTTTGGCACGAACAGGTAGTCGACGTCGTCACCCTCGGGCATGCGGTAGACGACGGTGTCGTCGAGGATGGCGCCGTCCTCGTTCGTGATAGTGGAGTACTGGGCGTCGCCGGGGTCGAGCGCGGACACGTCGTTCGTCGTGAGTCGCTGTAGCAGCGCCTCGGCGTCCGGGCCGGAGAGTTCGATCTCTCCCATGTGGGAGACGTCGAAGATGCCGGCGGACTCGCGGACAGCGGTGTGTTCTGCCGTGATGGAGTCGAACTCGACGGGCATCTCCCACCCGCCGAACTCCGTGAACTTCGCCCCGCGGTCCTCGTGGCGGCCGTACAGCGGCGGCGTCCGAAGGCCCATACCCGTGGGGTCGGCGTCCGGAAAGTAATGCTTTCGTATCCTGGCCAGGCTGAAGTGGAGTTCAGGTGGTGACACTCGCCGCCGCGTTGCGGTGTTCCGGCACCCTCTTGTCCCGCGGCCACGCACGCGACGTATGGAACGACTGCGGGAGTTGCTGGGCGGCGAGGCGGGCGGCGTCGCCCTCTTCGTGGACGGCCCGAACGTCCTCCGCGACGAGTTCGACGTAGACCTCGACGACGTGCGCGAACGCGCCGCGGCCGCGGGACCGCTGACGGTCACCCGGCTCTACCTCGACGAACACGCCACGCCGGAGCTGATCCAGGCGGCGGAGGCGCGCGGCTACGAGGTTCGCGTGACCAGCGGCGACGTGGACGTGAAACTCGCCGTCGACGCCACCGAACTCGTGCTCTCGGAGGCCGTCGACGTGCTCGCCGTCGCCTCGCGCGACACGGACTTCAAGCCCGTCCTCGAGCAGGCCGCCCGGCACGGCGTCCGCACGCTCGCCATCGCCCCCGGCGAACATGGCCGCTCGGACGCGCTCAGGAACGCTGCCGACGACGCTGTCGTTCTGGGCGAGTAGGCGGTTAGTTCTCTGCGTGTCGTTTCTAGTGCCGTATCTCGTTCCCCCCGACGACACCCAGAAAGCCCCGGCCAGGTACGGGAAGCCCGGCGACGTAAGCACTGGAGCGACTGGAAGGAGCGACGCGCGCAGCGAGTCGCGGACGGTTCAGCCGCCCGGGGCTTTCTGGGTGCTGTAGAAGCAACGAGAGCAAACGACAGAAGCACCCACTCCTGAAAGACTTTCACGCGACCAGCCAGAACACCCACCAATGACCGACTTCGAGACGCCAGTGCTGGACAACCACATGCACCTCGACGCCGACAACCGCGGCCTCGAGGCCGTCGACGAGTTCGCGCGCAGCGGTGGCACACACCTCCTCGTGGTGAACAAGCCGTCCTGGCACCACGGCGTCGAGGCCGACACGGGCGAGGAGTTCCGGCCGGTGTTCGAGGAGACGCTGCGTCTGGTCTCGGAGGCCTCAGAGCGCCTGCCCGGGCGCGCGTGGCCCGTCCTCGGCGTCCACCCCGGGCTAATCTCGCGGCTGGTCGACGAGCGCGACTTCGCCCCCGGAGAAGCTCGCGAACTGATGTGCGCGGGCATCGACGTTGCGGCGGAGTACGCAGCCGAGGGGCGCGCGGTGGCGCTGAAGTCCGGGCGGCCACACTACGACGTCAGCGACGAGGTGTGGGCGGCGTCGAACGCGGTCATCCGGCACGCCTGCGAGCGCGCCGCGGAGACGGGCGTCGCGCTGCAGTTGCACACGGAAGCCACGGAGGACCTGACCGACGTTGCAGAGTGGGCCGAGGACGCCGGCCTGCCCCCCGAGCGCGTCGTCAAGCACTACGCGAGCGGTCGACTCGACGGCGTGACGAAGAGCGTGATGTGCCAGAAGGGGTACCTGGAGACCGCCGTCGAGGTGGGCGAACCGTTCCTGATGGAGACCGACTTCGTGGACGACGCCGACCGACCGGGTGCGGTCATGGGGCCGAAGACGGTGCCCCGGCGCGTGCGGTGGCTCCGGGAGAACGGTCACGACGATGCCATCTCCCTGGCGCACGTCGAGACGCCGGAGGCGGTGTACGGCATCGACACGCGGGGGACGCTGGACGCCTGAACGGGCGTCTACGCGGCGCAACGCCCGTGTGAGAACGGTTGTGATGGCTCGTGGCTGAAGGAAAGGCCTTTGTCTCGGGCAGCCGGTTTTCGTGGTATGAGCGCCCCCGAGGAGGAGTTCTACTCCGAAGAACGCTGGCAGAACTGGCTCGACCGCCTCAGAGACGAGGAGATAGACCCCGAGGACGAGGACTCCGCGCGCCTCCTGTTGAACCTCCAGGACGACGTCGCCATCGCGGTGGCGAAGATCATCAAGGCCTACGAGGACGACGACATCGACGAGGACGAGGCGATGACGGAACTCGCGGACATCCGCGAGGTCGTGCTCTCCGAACCCGACTTCGACGACGAGGACAAGGTGATGCTCGTCGACGGCGTCCAGACGAGTCTCGTCTGCGTCTTCTACAGCTCCGAGCAGTTCGTCGCAGACGGCGTCGCCGACGAGGCGTCCGTCGAGGAGTACGTCGACGCGGCGGTCGCCGCCGAGGCCGACGAGGACCTCGACCGCGCGCTCGGCCTGAGCGCGTGTGCGGGCACTCGCGTCATCGACGGCGAGGAACTCGACATGAGCGTCATCGAGGACGTGGAGTACGGCCTCGTCACGGAGTGGGTCAACGGTCTGGACAGCCTCCAGAGCGCACTGTCGGACCCGGAAGTCATCGAAGACGACGACTGAGCGGCCAGCCGCCGCGTTTATACCGTTCGGCTCCCCACGTCCGGCAACCGTGCGATTCAGGGACGACACTCGGGGGGTGACGGTCCAGGTCGGGGCCGTCCTTCTCTTCGCGACCATCATCATCGCCCTCTCGCTCTACCAGGCGACAGTCGTCCCCTCGCAGAACGCGGACGTCGAGTACAAGCACAGCCAGGAAGTCCAGGGCCAGCTGACCGACGTCCGCAACGCGCTCCTCTCGACGGCGGCGACGGGGAACAGCCAGCCCGCGTCGGTGACGCTGGGCACCCAGTACCCGTCCCGCGTGTTCCTGATGAATCCGCCGCCGTCGACCGGGACGCTCAGAACCGGGAGCTACGACGACGACACCGTCAGCGTCTCGAACGTCCGCGCGACGAACCCCGAGACGGCGGACTACGTCGACGGTAACTGGTCGGCGTCCACGAAGTACCTGGTGTACGAGCCCGACTACAACGAGTACGACGGCGCCGCGGACCTCCTCTACGAGTCCTCGATCCTCTCGAACCACTACCCCGAGCAGAACACGACGGTTCCGCTGACCGACCAGGTGGTGGTCCGGGACGACGTCGTCACGCTGGTCGCCCTGAACGGGACGCTCAGTACCTCCCAGTCGGGGTCGGTCAGCGTCGACCCGGAGGCGTTGAGCGCGCCCCACAGCCGAGTGCAGGTGACCAACGACACCGCGAGCCCGGTGAATGTCACGCTGCCCACGCGGGCCTCGGCGAGTTCACTGGCGAACACCACCGACCTCGCCGAGCAGGACGCCGTCCGCGCGGTCGAACCGGCCGGTGACGGACGCGTTCGCCTGGTCCTCGAACCCGGGACGTACACGCTGCGTACGGCGAGCGTCGGCGTCGGTAGCAGGACGTCGAACCCGGAGCCGCACTACCTGACCGTGGTCGACCGCGACGACGACTCGGTGACCGTCGAGGCCCGCGACCGGTTCAACAACCCGGAGAGCGGCGTCGAGGTCAGTGTGAGCGGTACGAACCCGTTCGAGGACGCGAGCCAGGTGACCGACGCGGACGGGCGAGCAACCTTCGAGGCGGCAGCCGGGGAGTCCGGGACGGCGACGCTGGAGATCCTCGGCGGCGGCGACCCGCGCGAACGCGTGACGACGACCGTCGACACGAGTGGGAGTGTCGGGAACGGAACCAGCGGGAGCGAAGCGTACGTCGTGGACTGGAGCGAGACGAAGAGCGACAACCAGAACCCGGGGCTGACGTGTACCGGGGAGAACTGCACGCTCGACGCAGGCGTCCAGTCGTCGGTGACGCTGTTCGCGGACTCGACACCGATCGTCGACGGTGGCACGTTCGAGTACGCCGTCGGAGCCAGGACCGTCGGCGAGGTTTCGCCGGGCGAGGACGCGACGGACGCCAGCGGGGAGAGTTCGACGTCGTTCACCGCGAACAGCAACGGGACGACGAACGTGTACGTCTCCGGCGGCGGGAGCGGTGACCGACTCGAACTCACCGTCGAGAACCAGGGTACTGGCGGCGGTGGCGGCGGGCAGCAGCCGCTGATAGCGTTCCGGCTAGACGACCTGACCCACCAGGACCAGGACAGCGTGGAGTACGTCGGCTCCTACAGCATCTCGAACACGAACGCCTCGTTCGAGCGCGTGGAGGTCGAGTACGCGAACACGAACGACGGCTCCGCCACCCAGACGCTCCAGAAGGCCGCCGAGCGTGGCGGGCTCCAGTACACGAACGGCTACGGTGCCGGTGACACGTACGACGTGACTGTTCGGGTCATCTACGACGACGGCAGTGGGGAGTACGTCGCCGCCTCTCGGACAGTTACGGACGTGGCCGACGCCCAGAACCCCGCGGCGAACAACGACATCTCGACGGCCAGTACCGCGACACTCGACAGTTCGAGCATCAAGGACCAGAAGAACTCGGCCGAGTACCAGGTCAGCTACACCGTCTCCCCGACGGGCGGCTACTCGGAGACGCGGATGGTCGCCGTCTCCACTGGGACGGGTGACAAGGCGACAGCCACGAGCACCGCACGGTCCGAGAACAACGTGAAACTCCAGCCAGGCTACGGGAACGGCCAGCAGTTCAAGGTCGCCATCCTGGTGTTCGGGCCGGACGGGGCCGTGGTCGACGACCGCATCGTCTACGACACGGCGGACGGCACCAGCCCGTGAGTTCGACGACTGACGAACCCCTTATCGACAAGCCCATAAGCCACCTTTGAGAAATCGAGAGTATGACCGCTGTCGGCATCGACGCTATCGAAGTTCGGACGGGGAGATTACAGCTCGACCTCGCGGAGACGTTCGCCCCGGAGAAGGGCGACGACCCCGAGAAGTACACGAAAGGCCTCGGTCTACACCGGTCCTCGTTCCCGGACGCCTACGAGGACATCGTCACGATGGGCGCGAACGCCGCGCACCGACTGATGGAGCGAAAGGGCCTCGAACCCGAGGACATCGGCCGCATCGACGTGGCGACGGAGTCGGCGTTCGACAACTCCAAGCCCGTCTCGACGTACGTCGCGGGCTGCCTCGAACAGGTGTACGACGGCGACTTCCACCACGCGAACAAGGGCGAACGGAAGTTCGCCTGCATCGCGGGCACCCAGAGCCTCGACGACGCCGTCAACTGGATCCTCGCGGGGCGGAATCGCGGCCGCGGCGCGCTCGTCATCGCCACCGACACCGCGCTGTACACCCGCGGCGACCCTGGCGAGGCGACGCAGGGCGCCGGCGCCGTCGCGATGTACATCACCGAGGACCCCGACGTCGTCACCCTCTCGACAGAGCAGGGGTACGGCTCCGCCGACGAGACTGACTTCCTGAAGCCGAACCAGCAGTTCCCCTCGGTCGACGGCAAGCGCTCCATCCAGGTGTACCTCTCCCGGATGCGCGAGGCGCTCACCGACTTCGAGAGCGTCGCCGGGTCGACCCACCCCGACGACTACGAGTACATCCCGTTCCACACGCCGTACCCGGGGATGGTGCGGAAGGCCGCGCTTCTGGGCTTCCGGCACATGATCCGGAACACCGAGATCGAGGACGAACTCGCGAGCGAGATCGGGCGACAGCCCCGCCGCGAGGACTTCGACTCCCGCGAGGAGTTCGACGACGCCATCCGCGACCACATGGACGACCTGAAGGAGACCGACGCCTACCGCGAGTGGTACGCCGACGCCATCGAGCCGACGCTGTCCATCTCCAGCCAGGTCGGTAACTGGTACACTGGCTCGGTCCACCTCGCCCGCCTGAGCGCGCTGAAGCACGCCGCCGAGAACGACGTCGACCTCGCAGGGAAGAAACTGCTCGTCGCCTCCTACGGCTCCGGCGCGCAGGCCGAGTTCCACGCCGAGACCGTCCAGGCCGGCTTCCGCGACGAGGTCGCGGCGTGCAACGTCGACGAGCAGATAGACGCCCGCTACGACCTCACCTTCGGAGAGTACGAGGACGTACACGACCGGCACAACCACGAGAAGAGCTCCGAGCTCGAACCGTTCACGCAGCCGGACGCCGAGTTCGTCTTCGACGGCTGGGGCCCGATGAACGAGCGCAAGTACACCTACGTCGAGTAGCGTAGTCCCCTATTCTCTGCGTCGAGCGTCCGCCGGCACTACCACGCAGCGTCGAGCACGTCCCGGAGTTCCTCGACCGTCGGGTCGAGTCCCGCTGGTGCGTTCCGCATGAACACGTCGTCTGCGACGTACGCGGCGACGTCGTGGAGTTCGTCGCGCTCGGGGTAGTCGTCGAGGTCGCGGATGCGTTCGGGGAGGCCGAGGCCGTCCCGGATCGCGGCGAGCCCTTCGACGGCGGCCTCCGCAACGGCGTCCGGGTCGTCCTGGGCGGCGCCGGGGGCGAGCGCCTCCGCGAGCAGGCCGCGACGACCGTCGACGTGCTCGAAGAGGTAGCGCAGCGCGTGCGGCGCGACGGCGGCGTGCGCGCGGCCCTGGTGGGCGTCGAAGCCGTGGGTGAGGCCGTGGCCGAACGCGTGGACGAGCGAGAGCGTCGAGCCGTCGGGCCGCGAGACGCCGTACTGCGCGAGGACGATGCCGAGGACCGCGCGCTCGACGTCCCGCGGGTCCGGGTCGTCGCTCCCGAGTGCGGGCAGCCCCTCGCGGCAGAGGCGGAGGCCGTGGACCGCGGTGGCGTCGGAGATGGGCGTGGCGTTCCGGGCGTACAGCGACTCGACGGCCTTGTCGAGACCGTTCATCGCCGACCCCACGAGCACTCCCTGTGGCGTGGTGTCGAAGAGATCGGGGTCATAGTGGAGTGCGTCTGGCATCAGTCTGGGGTCGGATACGCCGCCGCCAGCGTGCGACTCGACCGGGTCGGTGTCGGGCGCGACGGAGATGCCGGCGCCCTGCGAGAGGTCGGCGCCGGCGAGCGTGGTGGGGACGACGACGGCCGGAGGGAGGTCGCCCTCCGGGACGTCGATCGTCCCGCTCTCCGCGAGTTCCGTCGCTGCTTGCTCGAGCGTGCAGTCCCGGGCTACGAGGAAGCGCGCGACCTTCGTCACGTCGAGGCTGCTACCGGAGCCGACGGCGACAAAGGCGTCGGCGTCCGCCGCGTCCAGGGCCTCCGCGGCGGCGTGAGCCGTCGCGACGCGCTTCTCGGGCGTCGTCTCCGCGAACTCGCCGGCGAGCGCGTCGCCGAGGCCGTCCCGGACCGGGTCCATGACGGCCGGCGTCGAGCCGACCGTCTGGCCGGTGACGACGAGCGCGCGGGAGGCGCCCACGTCGCGCAGTTCCTCGGCGAGCGAGGCCACGCAGCCGCGGCCGAACCGGACGGTCCCCGGTTCGTACTCGAACCGGAATCCGTCCTCGCCGTACGTCCGCCCGTCGAAGCCGTCGAGGGAGCTGTGGAAGTCCACCATATCGTCTGCCAGTACCAGCGAGAGCCACAAAAGCACTCGCGAAACCCACCCTCGCACTCGGGCGATCCCGGTCGCGGGACCCCAAGAATCTACACGGTGGGCTCGCGAACGTAGCGCCGAGATGGCGGACGACAGCCACGAGCAGCCGACGACGTACGGCTCGCTCTCCCCCGAGGCGGCGCTCGGCCTCCTCGGCAACGACGTGCGCGCGGAGATCCTGTGGGCGCTCAGCGAGGCGCGCGGCGAGGACGGGCCGCCGGCGCTCTCCTTCTCGGAGCTCCGCGAGCGGGTCGCCGAGCGTCGCGAGGCCAGAGCGCGCGCGGCCCGCGACCCGGACCCGCCCGAGTCGCTCGACAGCAGCCAGTTCAACTACCACCTCCAGCAGCTCGTCGGCCACTTCGTCGAGCGTCGCGGCGAGGACGGTACGGCGGAGTCCCAGCTTGTCCCCGCGATGGCGGGCGACCACGGCGACGGCTACGCGCTCCGTCCGGAGGGGACGACGCTCACGCGGACGGTCCGCTCGATGACGTTCACGGACGAGGCGACCCGCGACTCTCTGGACGTCGGCCTCGACTGCTACTTCTGCGAGACGGCCGTCGAGACGGCCTACGGAAACGGCATCTGCAAGGTACAGTGTCCGGACTGTGAGTACCTCTACGACTACAACCTCACGCCCCCGGGTGTCGTCGCCGACAGCGACGCCAAGACGCTCTCCCGGGTCGCACGCTACAACCGCCACGTCCGGTTGGCGTTCGCCGACGGCGTCTGCCCGTACTGCGCGAGCGACGTCGGTCACTCGTTCAAGGACCCCGCGGAGACCGGCTACCCGGGACGCGACCGGCGGACGGTCCTGCTCCACCGCCAGTGCGGCCACTGCGGGAACATGGACAACCTCACGCTGGGGGAGTTCCTGCTGGGCGACCCCGAACTGGTGGCGTTCTGCCACGAGCACGGCGTCGACGTCCGTTCGACACCCATCTGGGACCTGGCGTTCGCGGCGACCGACCAATCCGTTACGGTGCGCTCGCGGGACCCGTGGGAACTCGCCCTCGAGGTTCGACTCGACGGCGACACGCTCGAACTCGTGGTGGACGACGAACTGTCGGTCGTCGAGCGGACTCGCACCTGAGTCAGGCGTGTTCGCGGAGAGCGGTGAGCATCTCCTCGAGGTCCATCTCCGTGACCGCCAGCGAGAAGCCGTCGCGCTGTGCGAGGTCTGGGGCGTGCTCCCAGAGGTCGTCGGGGGTGAGTCCGTGGAGGAGGACGGCGCTCGGCGTGGGGTTGGCGACGCGGAGCGCGACCAGCGGGCTCTCCCCGCGGGAGACGTTCGTGAACCCGAGCACGCGGCTCGTCGACTGGCCGTACAGGCGGTAGAAGCCGTCGCCGCTCAGCCGCGTGATGGCGTTGATGGAGTCGATGACGGTGTGGCCGGTGATGCGGTCGCGGTCCCCGGAGACGATCTCGGTGGCGTCGACGGTGTCGTAGAGGGCGGTGAGTTCGACTGATGCCGGGTACTCCCGGAGGTCGAGGACGACGTCGCTGTCGAAGCCCGCCGAGAGGACGCGGGCGTACTGGCGGATGTGCTCGCCGCTGCGGCGCTCGTCGATGTCCAGGAGCGCGTTGACGAGGCGGCTGACGAGCGCGATGCCGGGGCTCTCCCGGCGGCCGCTCTCGTAGTCGGAGACGACAGACGACGAAACGTCGAGTTCGTCGGCGAGGGCGGTCTGGGAGACGTCGAAGTCCGTGCGCCACTTCCGGAGGGTGGCGCCGGGGTCGTCGCTGAGCGTTATCTCGCCGGCGATGCGCTCCGCGAGGCCGGCACGCGGGTCGGCGTCCATACGCGGCAGTCGCCACCGCCCGGCCAAAAGTCTGCCGGAGCGGGTTCGACACCTGACGAACGACAAAGCCCATTGGGCGGTGGTACCGAGACGCAGGCATGCCATCGACGGTCGTCCACGTGGCGTTCGGCGCGCTCGTGGCGACGGCGTTCCTCCGGGAGTTCGACGCGAGGGCCCTCGCCGCGGTCTGTGCGTTCACCGCGCTCCCGGACCTCGATACGTTCCTCGGCGTGTGGATCCACGGCGGCCACCGCGCGCTCCTCCACACCGCTTTGCTCCCGCTGTTGCTCGGCGCAGTCGTCGTCTGGGATGGGCGCCGGGCCGACTCGTGGCTCCGCGACCGCTTCGGCGCCCGCGGGCACCACGTCGCGGGCGTCGGCGTCCTCGCGCTCACACTGGGTGGCATCGGTCCCGACCTGACGACCAACGGCGTGAACCTCTTCTACCCCCTCCACGACCAGTTCTACGCGTTCTCGGGGCGACTCGAACTCTCCAGCACGGAGGGTGTCGTCCAGACGTTCGTGGAACTCGGCGAAGACGGCGACACCGCCCGCGGCACCACGGAGACGGTCCACTACTGGACGGGCGTAGACGTCAAGCGCGGACCGGACCCCGAGGGTGCCGAGCGCGTCTTCCCCATCGTCTCCTCGGGGCTCCAGTTGCTCGTCGTGGTGGTCGCCGCCGCGGGCGTGTTCGGCCGGTTCCGCGAGGCGAACCGCTAACGCCCCCCGGGCCGAACGCGAACCATGGTCAGGCCGTACGCGGACGGGGACAGCGACGCGCTCTGGGAACTCAAACGCGGCTTCGAGACCGGACTCGGCGAGGGGACCGGCGGGCCGGAGAAGGCCGCGACGTACGAGGCGAAACTCGACGCCGACTACCGCGAGCAGTGGCTGGCGTGGGTCGACCGCTGCGTCGACGAGCAGGAGCGCTGCGTGCAGGTGGCTCCGTCGGGCGAGGGCGACGGCCTCGCGGGCTACGCCTTCGTCCTCCCGGAGTCGATGGCGTTCGTCTGGGACGCCGCCGTCCTGAACGAGATCTACGTCCGCCCCGAACACCGGGGGACCGGCGTCGCGGACGACCTGCTGGCGGCCGCACTGGCGTTCGCCCGCGACCAGGACCTCCCGCTCGACCGGATGGTCCTCGACGTCGACCGGAAGAACGAACGCGCACAGCGCTTCTACGAGCGGAACGGCTTCGAGCACTGGGGCGAGATGGTCGCGCGCGAGCTGTCAGAGTAGTCGCCGGGAGATAGTAGTGGCCGAATGATCTCGGGAGCATCTCGGAGTGCGGCAGTGGACCCTCCGGAGACACTTTTCGTACTGAACGCGAACTAGCACGCATGGTTCGCACCCCCCGGTCGTGGTTCCTCCGGGACACCGTCATCGCGACTGTGGTCCTCGCGGGACTGTACGGGCTCGCTGTGGGTGTGCAGTTCCAGCCCGTCCAGATTCCGGGCTACCTCCTCCTGGTGGGGTTCGGCGTGCTGGACCGCACGGTCGGCCCGTCGTCGGCCAGTCACCCCGTGCTGTTCGCGGCGTATCTCCTCGCGCTCGGATTCGTCGGTGCGACGGTCGCACACGTGCTCTCCACCAGAGTGACGCCACTTCGACGGCCCTGGTGGCGAGTCGGCGTCGCCGCCGCCCTCGCACTGGTGGGCGTCCTCTCGCTGGGGTTCGCAGTGGCGGTCCTCCTCGGAACGTCGCAGCTGGAACCCGTCCTCGTCACGGGGGCGGCCGGACTACTGCTGTTGGGTCTCGCCAGCTGGCTCTCCGGCCTGGTCGGGGTCCGTTCGGTCCAGTAGCACGGACGTCGGTGGCCAGCGCTCCATTACTCGCGGCCGTTCGCCGCCCGCCACTCCGCCTGGGAGACCGTGTACCGGACCTCGTCGACGGGGCCCTCTGGCGACTCGCCGTGGTGCCGGAGGAGTGCCTCGCGGCGGCCGCCGTTGGCGTCGACGTACTTCCGGATGGCGCGCTCGGAGTTCTCGTTGCCCGCGTGGTGGGTGACCGCGACCACGCCGAGGTCGAGGTCGTCGAACGCCAGTTCGAGGAGTGCGTCGGCGCGTTCGCCCGAGTAGCCCCGGCCCCAGAAACGCTTGCGCAGCCAGAGCCCGAGTGTCGCACAGTCCTGGTCCCACTGGCAGGTCAGGCCGCAGGTGCCGGCGAGTTCGCCCGCGCCGTCCTCGCCCTCCCGGGGGCGAATCGCGTACGTCGCAACCTCACCGTCGTCCCACCCCTCCTCGAAGAGCGCGAGCGTGTCCCGGGACACCTTCATCGAGTCGTGGGGGTTCCAGGAGAGATGCTCGGTCACTTCCTCGATGTGGTCGTTGCGGCGGGAGGCGGCGGCGTAGAGTTCGCGGACGGAGACGTTGTCGCGGCAGCAGCGCTGGAGGCGGAGGCGGTCCGTCGTGATGCTGTCGGGGAACACGTTTCCGGTGTTCCCGCCGGCGACCATAACAGTTGTCTCGGTGTGAGAGCGCCTCACTCGGCCGGTGGTGGAGAACGAACGTGCACAGCGCTTCTACGAATGCCACGGCTCGCGCACTGGGGCAAGATGGTCGTCCACGACTGCTAGCGCGTTACCGCGCCGAGCACGCCGCCGAGCGCGCCGAACACCGCCGGGTAGACGATGCCGGCGAGCAGCACGCCGAGCGCGTAGTCGACGTGGACGGAGCTGTCGCCGACCGAGTACCGGAAGGCCAGCAGGCCGACCACGGCGAGCACGACGTAGCCTGCGGCGACGCTGACGCCCGCGCGGGCGCCGGACTCGGCTGTGGACGCGTCGGCGTTGCGCGCGACCACGAACCCGGCCAGCAGTAACAGGACGACCGGGACGAGGTACAGCAGCATCGGCGCGTTTCCGTCCGCGATCAGGTTCTGGGTGGTGCGCCCGCTGCCGAGCGCTGGCGTCGTGAACGCGACGTTGTGCGCGTTGTAGTACAGCCAGCCGACGGCCTGCCAGACCGGGATGGGGTCGCCGCCCAGGAAGTCCACGATGGCGTTGTACGCCTGGAGGTTCTCCTCGACGGACCCCGACTGCCAGAGGTACGTGACGAGGTAGCCGACCACGTAAGCGACGGCGTCAGTTGCCGCGCCCGCTGCGATACTCGCTCGCTCCTGCGGTGTCGTCTCGCCCGATTCCATGCTCCGGCCTGCGCCGCCTGCCGGGAAGTCACTTCTGGCCGGCGGCCAGCCCCCTCAGTCGTCGGCCGACGTCGCGTCGGCGTCCCCCGACGACGCCGTCGGCACCCCCGGGAGCGCCGCCACGCCGAGGTCCGCACGGCGGAGGAACTGGGCGTTGACGGCGACGATGACGGTGCTGAGCGACATCAACAGCGCGCCGACGGCCGGCGACAACAGGACGCCGACCGGCGCGAGGACGCCCGCGGCGAGCGGGATCGCGAAGACGTTGTAGCCGGCCGCCCACACGAGGTTCTCCTGCATCTTCCGGTAGCTCGCGCGACTCAGTTTCACCAGCCGAACGACGTCCATCGGGTTGTTCTGGACGAGGACGATGTCCGCGGACTGCACCGCGACGTCCGTGCCGCTCCCGATGGCGATGCCGACGTCCGCTCGCGTGAGCGCCGGTGCGTCGTTGACGCCGTCGCCGACCATCGCCACCAGGCCGCCTCGCTCCTGTAGCTGGGTGATCTTCTCGTCCTTGTCCCCGGGGAGCACTTCGGCGAAGTACGTCTCGATGCCGAGTTCCGCGGCGACGGCGCGGGCGACGTCCTCGGAGTCCCCGGTCAACATCGCCACCTCGACGCCGAGTGCCTGGAGCGCGTCGACGGCCCGTCGGCTCTCCTCGCGGATCACGTCCGCGAGCGCGAACGCCGCGACGACGTCCTCGTCCCGGATCAGGTAGACGACCGTCTGGGCGTTCTCGCCGGCCCGCGTGGCGAACTCGGCGAGCGTCCGTGGCGGGTCGACGGCGAGTTCGTCGAGGAGGTTCGGGCCGCCGACGTAGATCCGCTCGCCGTCGACGGTCGCGCGAGCCCCCTTCCCCTTGAGGGCCTCGAACTCGCTGGCCGTCGGCGTGCGGACGCCGCGCTCGGTCGCCCCCTCCCGGATCGCTCGCGCGATCATGTGCTCGGAGTCGGCTTCGACGGCCGCGGCGAGCGCGAGCGCGTCCGCCTCGTCGGTACCGTCCGCGGTCGCCACGTCCACGAGGCCCTGTTCGCCCTCCGTGAGCGTCCCGGTCTTGTCGAAGACGACCGTGTCCAGCGAGCGCGCGCGCTCCATCGCGATGCGGTCGCGGACGAGCATCCCGTTTCGCGCCGCCATCGACGTGTTGATGGCGACGACGAGCGGCACCGCGAGCCCCAGCGCGTGCGGACAGGCGATGACGAGGACGGTGACGACGCGCTCGACGACGGTCGCGTCGAACTGCGTGGCGAGCGTCCACGCGACGGCGGTGACGACCGCGGCGGCGACGGCGACGTAGAACAGCCACCCCGCGGCGCGGTCGGCGAGCACCTGCGTCCTGGACTTGCTCCGCTGGGCCTCCTCGACGAGTCGCATGATGCCAGCCAGCGCGCTGTCCTCGCCGACCGCCGTGATGCGGACGCGGAGGCTCCCGTCGCCGTTGATGGTGCCGCCGACGACATCGTCGCCGGGCGCCTTCGACACCGGCCTCGACTCGCCGGTGATCATCGCCTCGGTGACGTCGGACTCGCCGTCCGCGACGACCCCGTCGGCGGGCACGCTCGCACCGGGGCGGACGAGCACGAGGTCGCCGGCGTCGAGGTCGCCGACCGGCACTTCCTCGGTCCCCTCGTCGGTGACGCGCTCGGCGGTGTCGGGGAGGAGCTTCGCGAGTTCGTCGAGCGCGCCCGACGCCCGGCGCACGCTGCGCATCTCGATCCAGTGGCCGAGCAGCATGATGACGACGAGCGTCACCAGCTCCCAGAAGAACCCCGTCAGCCCCTCGACGAAGACGCTGACGAGGCTGTAGACGAACGCGACCGAGATGGCCATCGAGATGAGCGTCATCATCCCCGGCTCGCGGGCGCGCACCTCCGGGACGGCCATCCGGAGGAACGGCACCCCACCGTACGCGAAGACGGCGACGGCGAAGACGGGGCCGACCCACTCGCTGCCGGGGAACGCGGGGGCCGAGAACCCGAGCAGCATCTGCAGCATCTCGCTGTACACGAGGACGGGAATCGACAGTACCAGGCAGACGAAGAAGCGGCGGCGGAACATTTGCTCGTGGCCTGTGTGCATGCCACCGTGGTCCCCGTGGCCGTCGTGGTCTCCGTGGCCCGCCCGAGACCCTCGACCGCCGTGGGCGGGGTGACTGGCACCCCCGGTCGTTCCCTCCGCCTCGAGCACGCGCTGCTCGGTACGCTCCGTCCGGTGGTGGGAGTGCTCGTCGTCGGTGGTGTGGTGGTCGTGGTCGTCCATCTGAGCCTCGGGAGTACTGTCTACGGCTGCCAGCCACATCGCTTCCGGGGGCGCGCTCGGGATACGTCGCGCCGACGTGGACCGCCCGGGCGACGCTACGCGTCGACGCGAACGTCGAACCGGGTCGTCACCAGGTTCCCCTCCGGCCGGGCCTGGAGGAACAGGCGGTACCGCCCGGGTGTGGGGAACCGCGCGGCGAACTCGATGCGCCCGCTGTCGGGGGCCGTCTCGACGGGGTGGACGTGGAGGTACGCGAGGTCGCCCTCGCGGAGCGCGACGAGGTGGCCGAGCGCGCCGAGGTACTCGCCGAGTTCCGGGACGGGGTCGCCGTCGCGTCGGACGTCGAACGACAGCCTGCTGCGGTCACCCGCTACGACCTCGTCCGAGCGCAGTTCGACCTCGTAGCCGTCCGCGGCCGCTCGGCGCGAGGAGTCGGGGCGTGCTTCGACGTCGCCCGGCCCCGACGCGAACAGGTCGAACCCGAGCGTCGTCGGGGTGCCGTCGACTACCACGTCGACGAACGCACGGTACACACCGGGGTCGGGGAGCACGAGGTTCCCGACGTGCCAGGTGCCGTCGGCCGCCAGTTCCGGGTGGCGGTGCTGGAAGCGAGTGAGGTCCCGGCGGACCACGACGAGGTGGCTGCGCTGCCCGTGTGCCGCCTCGAACTCCGTCAGGACTCCGCCGTCGTCGTCGACGACGCGGAACGTCCAGTCGGTGGCCGCCCCCGCTTCGAAGCGCGTCTCGGCGGGGTCGAAGCGGAGGCCACTCGTGGCGAGTGAGAGGCCGCCCGGCGCTGCGTGGCCGTGTGGTGCGTACCCGCGAGTCGTCCCGTTCCCGTTCGGGCCGTCGCCGTGGTTCGAGTGGTCCTCCATGGAGGTAGCTACACGCCGAACCCTCAACGAGTTTGTGTCGCTCGCTGTCCACCACGGTTCTCCCGGGGGGCGCTCCGCAACCACTAAACGCACCTCGCACCTTCCTCCGCTAATGACCGACTGGACGGAGAAGTACCGGCCGTCCTCGCTCTCGGAGGTGCGCGGGAACAACAAGGCCCGCGACGCCCTGCAGAAGTGGGCGGACACGTGGGAGGACCACGGGGAGGCGGTGATCCTCCACGGGAGCCCCGGTATCGGGAAGACGTCGGCCGCGCACGCGCTTGCGGCGGACAAGGGCTGGGACGTCGTGGAACTGAACGCCTCCGACCAGCGCACCGCGGACGTCGTCGAGCGGGTCGCCGGCGAGGCCGCGAAGTCCGGGACGCTGACGGCGGGGTCGGGCGGCCGCAAACTCGTGGTGATGGACGAGGCGGACAACCTCCACGGCAACGTCGACCGCGGCGGCTCGGCGGCCATCACGCGACTCGTCAAGGAGTCCACGCAGCCCATCGTTCTCATCGCCAACGAGTTCTACGACATGAGCAACGGGCTGCGGAATGCCTGTCGCGACATCGAGTTCCGGGACGTCTCGAAGCGCTCGATCGTCCCCGTACTCCGGGACATCTGCCGGCGCGAGGACGTCGAGTACGACGACGAGGCCCTGGAGGCCATCGCCGAGCAGAACTCCGGGGACCTCCGGTCGGCGGTCAACGACCTCCAGGCGCTCGCCGAGACCACCCGGAAGCTCACCGTCGACGACGTCGTGATGGGCGAGCGGGACCGCTCGGAGGGCGTCTTCGACTTCCTCGACACGCTTATCAAGACCCACGGCGCCCAGGACGCCCTCGAGGCGGCCTACGACGTCGACGAGACGCCGGACGACCTCATCAACTGGGTCGAGGACAACGTCCCGAAGGACTACTACGGCGAGGAACTGGCGGTCGCCTACGAGTTCCTCTCGAACGCGGACGTCTGGCTCGGCCGCGTGCGGGCGACCCAGAACTACTCCTACTGGCGGTACGCGACGGACAACATCGCGGGCGGCGTGGCAGCCGCCCGCCGCAACGACCACGGCGGGTGGACGCGCTACGGCCCGCCCTCCTACTGGCGGAAACTCGGCAGTTCGCGGGCGACCCGGGAGAAGCGGGACTACGTGGCGCGCCACATCGCGGACACCGCGGGCTGTAGCATGGCGACGGCGCGCAGCGAGGTGCTGCCGTTCCTCGCGGTGATGACCCACCACTGCAAGAACCGGGAGCTGACGGTGGCGATGACGGCGGCCTACGACCTCGAGGCGGAACACGTCTCGTTCGTCACGGGCTCGGGGAAGACGACGAACAAGGTCCAGTCCATCGTCGAGGACGCCGAGTCGCTCCGCGAGGAAGAGGCTGTCGAGCACTCCGGAGGCGCCTTCGAGGGCGCGACCCGCGACGCGGACGCGGCCGTCTTCGGCGGCGAGGAGGAGAGCGAAGCGGACGCGGACGACGACGAGGCGGACGTACTCGTCGAGGACGACGAGAGCGAGGCGACCGAGGACCAGGCGGAAGCGGCGGCGGCCGACGACGGACAGTCCGGACTCGACGAGTTCTTCTAGTCCCCGGACGTCCGGCCGCCCGCGGAGCCGCCCACCCCGGGGATGGCGACCTGCCTGCGCACCCACTCCATTGTCGTCGTCGCGGAGAGGACGAGCAGGATGTAGACGACGGCCGCCAGCATGAAGAGGTCGAGGAACCGGTAGTTCTGGTAGGCGGTGCTCTCGGCGATCTCGTACAGCTCGGTGACGGTGATGAACGACGCCAGCGAGGAGTACTTCACGAGGTAGACGAGTTCGTTCGTCCATGACGGGATCGCGTACCGGAGCGCCTGCGGCAGGACGACGTGGCGGATGCCACCGATCTGCGAGAGGCCGATGGAGCGCGCGGCGGTGAGCTGACCCGACGGTACGCTCTCGATGGCGCCCCGGATGTACTCGGCCTGGTAGGCCGCGCTGTTGATGGTGAAGCCGACGATGGCGACCCAGGCCGCCTGTGCGGGCACGATGCCCGAGCCGACGTACGGCACGCCGGCGAACCAGCGGGACAGCGGGAGCGCGTAGTACAGCACGAACAGCTGTGCGAGCAGTGGCGTGCCGCGGATGAGTTCGATGAACCCGAGCGCGACCCACCCGCTCACGCGGCCGTAGACGCGGGCGGCCGCCAGCGGCACCGCGATGAAGAGGCCGAAGACGATGCCCAGCACGGTGAGCACGACGGTGAGCCACGCGCCAGCGGCGAAGTCCGGGAGGTACGTCGCGGCGAACGAGATCGACCCGAGCAGGTTCGCCACCCACCCCACGGGGGTGCCCAGGATGCCGAGTCCGGCCGCTGTCTCGCGGAGGGCGGCGGCCGCGTCCGCGAAGGGAGCCGGCGGGACGAACGGCTCACCCCGCGCGAAGAAGACGCCGCCGAACCAGTCGTTCAGCAGGCGCAGCGAGAACCAGAACCAGAACACCGCGAGGATGGCGTCCCGTACGACCCGCTGGGTGTTCCGGCTCATTGCCCGCCGTGGAGCTCCGTGAGCCGACTGAGGAACGCCGCGGTGCGGTCGTTCTCGGGGTGTTCGAACAGCTGTTCCGGCGGCCCGTGCTCGACGAGCCGCCCGTCCTCGAGGAACATGATGTCGGTTGCGGCCTGCTGTGCGAACCCCATCTCGTGGGTGACGACGAGCATCGTCATCCCCTCCTCGGCGAGGTCACGCATCACGCTGAGGACGTCGCCGATGAGTTCGGGGTCGAGCGCCGACGTCGGTTCGTCGAACAGCATCAGTTTGGGGTCCATCGCGAGCGCGCGTGCGATGCCGACCCGCTGTTTCTGTCCGCCGGAGAGCTCGGCGGGGTAGGAGTTGGCCTGCTCGGCGAGCCCGACGCGCTCCAGTTCCTCGAGTGCGCGCTCGGCGGCCTCCTCCTTCGAGAAGTCGCGGACCCGGCGCAGCCCCAGCGAGACGTTCTTCTTCGCAGTGAGGTGCGCGAACAGGTTGAAGTCCTGGAACACCATCCCGACCTGCCGGCGGAGGTCGTTCTGGTCCATCGAGAAGATGGACTCACCGTCGAGGACGATGTCGCCGTCGTCGATGTCGGTGAGGCGGTTGATACAGCGGAGCATCGTGGACTTCCCGGAGCCGGACGGCCCGACGAGCACCTGTACGTCCTGGCGGTCCATGTCGAAGGAGATGCCGTTCAGGACCTGCTCGTCGCCGTAGCTCTGGTGGACGTCCTCGACGCGGAGTAGTTGGTCTGTCATGGTTAGTTACCTCCGGGGATGGCGACGCGCTCGTTGAGTGCTTCGATGCCGCGGTTGACCGAGAAGGTCAACACGAAGTAGATGAGCGACGCCGCGAGGAACACCTCGAGCGCTGCCGACGTCTGCAGCGAGAAGAGGTCGTAGCTCCGTTTCAGGAGTTCGGCGACGCCGATCGCGTACGCGATGCTGGTGTCCTTCAGCACGATGGTGAACTCGTTCTGGAAGCCGGGGACCGAGCGCCGCAGCGCCTGCGGCAGGACGACGTGCCGGATGGCGCCGAACTTCGAGAGACCGACGGAACGCGCGGCCTCCATCTGGCCGCCGCCGACGCTCTCGATGGCGCCCCGGAAGATCTGGCTTTGGTAGGCCGCCGACCGAACGCCCAGCGCCAGCGTCGCCGCGAGGAACGCCGGCGAGATGCCGACGGCGAAGTACGTCAGCGCGATGATGACGAGGATCGGGGTGCCGCGGATGGCGACCCCGAGTGGACGCACCACGCCCTTCGAGTACCGCCCGCCGTAGGCCTCGACGACGCCCGCCGGGAGGCCGAGGACGAACCCGAGCACGATGCTGAAGAACGTCAACAGGATGGCGAGCCTGGTGCCGTCGATGAAGAACTGCCGCTGGCGCCAGACGAACTCCCAGTCGCCGACCCCCGCCTGGAGGACGAGTTGCGTCGGGTCCATCGCCGTTACTCGCTAGCGAACCACTCCTCGGTGAGCTCGTCGTACGTGCCGTCCTCCTGGATCGCCGCGAGCCCGTCGTTGAGCGCGCTCTGGAGGTCGGAGGCACCCTCGCGGACGCCGAAGCCGTACTCTTCGCCCGTCTCGATGGTGAACGCGATGACGACGTCGCGATTCGAGACGAACGTCTCCGCCACCGGCGTGTCCACGATGACCGCGTCCGTGTTGCCGTTGGTGAGGTCCTCGACGGCGAGCACGTAGTTCTCGTAAGTGGTCGCCTGGGAGTTGCTGATGCTGCCGTCGTCGACGAGCGCCTGCATCTGCTCGGCGCCCGTGGTGCCCGACTGGGCCCCGATGGAGCGGTCGGCCAGGTCGTCGGTCGACCCCGGCTGGAAGTCGCCACCCTCGCGCACGAGGACCGCCTGGTTCGCGTCGTAGTACGGGTCCGTGAAGTCGATCGTCTGGTCGCGTTCGTCGTTGATGGTCATCGCGGCCGCGATGACGTCGATGCGGTCGTTGTCGAGTGCGGTGATGAGCTGCCCGAACTCGAGGTCCTCCCACTCGCCCAGTTCGTAGTCGGTCTGCTCGACGACGGCCGACAGCAGGTCGACGTCGAAGCCGACGAGGTCGCCACTCTCGTTGACGAACTCGAACGGCGGGAAGCCCGAGGCCGTCCCGGGGACGATGGTGTTCTCGCCACCGCCGCCACCGCCGGTGAGCTCCGAGCAGCCCGCTACCGACAGTGCGACTCCTGTTCCACCGACGCTCTTCAGGAACGTCCGCCTGTTGAGATCAGACATGATGTATCCGTATGACCGCCCGTGATTTAAAACCCCTCCAACGGACCTGGCGTTAGGAGTTCTCTACGCCGGCTCTACTCGGTGCGGTCGTGGGCTTCCCGTAGGTGGCTACGACGAACAGCGCGCCGACGCCAGCGGTGAGGGCGTAGTAGGTGAGCTGGACGGTCGCGGAGAACTGGACGATTCCCGTGCCGAGGAGCACCTGTACGGTGACGATGGCGGTCGCCAGCCCGGTGGCGAGCGCGGCCCGGTCGGCGCCGCGGCGGCGTGCCCACACGAAGCCGGCGACGGTGGCGGTGAACACGAGCAGTTCGGCGGAGTGGTGGAGCAACTGGACGCGGGTGCCGTACACCGCGAACAGCGTGTTCCGCGAGAAGGCGAGCTGGAGGGGGAGCAACGCGAGTCCGGCGAGCGCCGCGGTTCTGACGCGTCCGAGCCCGCCGCCCGTCAGCTCACGGATGCGCAGCGTCGTGTAGACGAGCGTGCCGAAGATGGCGAGGGCGGCGAGGTGGTGGACCGCCTGCGTGAGCGGCATGTACCCCCACGGGAGCAGGCCGCTGAACGTCACAGTTGTGCCGCCGAGCAGCACCTGCAGCGGCAGGAGGACGACGGCGAGCACGCCGCCGAGACGGACGTCGCGGGCCTCGAAGTTGCGCCACGCGACGGCGCCGGTGCCGAGGATGAAGAAGCCGACGACCATCGCGACGCCCCGGTGGAACTGCTCGATGAAGTCGTGGATCTGGAGGCCGATCGGGAGCAACTGCCCGTTGCACTGGGGCCACTGGAGCCCACAGGTCGCTCCGGACCCGGAGACGGCGGTGTACTCCCCGAGCAGGATGAGGACGAACGTGAGGCCGGTGGTCAGGGCCGCGAGGTGGTACGAGCGGCGAGCCATGTACCGAGCTTTCGGCTGTCGGTACGTAGGCGTGTCGTCTCGCGCGCAACCCCCGAGGTTCGACGTCCGACGAAATCGGCTTCGACGCGTTGGGACAGGCTTTTGCCCGATGCCGCGGCAGGACTGTACATGGGACTGGACGAAGACGCGCTGGACTACCACGCCAGCGACCCGCCAGGGAAACTCGAGATCGCGACGACGAAGCCGACGAACACGCAGCGAGACCTCTCGCTGGCGTACTCGCCGGGGGTGGCCGCGCCGTGTCTCGAGATCGCCGACAACCCCGAGGACGCGTTCAAGTACACCGCGAAGGGGAACCTCGTCGGCGTCGTGTCGAACGGCTCTGCAGTGCTCGGTCTCGGCGACATCGGCGCGCAGGCCTCCAAACCCGTCATGGAGGGGAAGGGCGTGCTGTTCAAGCGGTTCGCCGACATCGACGTCTTCGACATCGAACTCGACCAGCAGAGCGCCGACGACATCATCCGGTCGGTCGCGGCGATGGAACCGACGTTCGGTGGCATCAACCTCGAGGATATCAAGGCGCCGGAGTGCTTCGAGATCGAGGACCGCCTCCGCGAGGAGATGGACATCCCCGTGTTCCACGACGACCAGCACGGCACCGCCATCATCTCCGGGGCGGCGCTGTTGAACGCCGTCGAGATCTCCGGGAAGGACATCTCGGAGGTCGAGGTCGTCTTCTCTGGCGCCGGCGCCTCCGCCATCGCCAGCGCGCGCTTCTACGTCAGTCTCGGCGTCCAGCGCGAGAACATCACGATGTGTGACTCCTCGGGCATCATCACCGAGGACCGCGACGTCAACGAGTTCAAACGGGAGTTCGCCCAGTCGGGCGACGGCGGCGACCTCGCGGACGCCATGGACGGCGCGGACGTGTTCGTCGGCCTCTCGGTCGGTGGTATCGTCAGCGAGGAGATGGTGCAGTCGATGGCCAGCGACCCCATCGTGTTCGCGATGGCGAACCCGGACCCCGAGATCGACTACGAGACGGCGAAGAACGCCCGCGACGACACCGTCATCATGGCGACCGGGCGCTCGGACTACCCCAACCAGGTGAACAACGTCCTCGGCTTCCCGTTCATCTTCCGTGGCGCACTCGACGTGCGCGCCACCGACATCAACGAGAAGATGAAGGTCGCGTGCGCGGAGGCGCTCGCCGACCTCGCGAAACAGGACGTCCCCGACCAGGTCGTGAAGGCGTACGGCGACCAGCCCCTGCAGTTCGGCTCCGAGTACATCATCCCGAAACCACTGGACCCCCGCGTGCTGTTCGAGGTGGCGCCCGCCGTCGCGCGCGCCGCCCAGGAGTCCGGTGTCGCTCGCCGCGAACTCGACCTGGAGGACTACCGCGAGAAACTCGAGGCGCGCCTCGGGAAGTCCCGCGAGATGATGCGCATCGTTCTCAACAAGGCCAAGAGCGACCCGAAGCGCGTCGCGCTCGGCGAGGGTGACGACGAGAAGATGATCCGCGCGGCCTACCAGATGGCCGAGGAGGGCATCGCCGAACCGGTGCTCATCGGCGACCGCGACACCATCCACGGCATCGTCGAGGCGCTCGGTCTCCAGTTCGACCCCGAGATCGTCGACCCCGACGAGGGCGACCACGAGGAGTACGCCGAACAGCTGTACGAACTCCGCCAGCGCAAGGGAATCACGGAGAGCGAGGCCGAGTCGCTCGTGAAACGCGACCCGAACTACCTCGGGTCCACGATGGTGCGCGCCGGCGACGCCGACGCCTTCCTCACCGGGCTGATGCACCACTACCCGAGCGCGCTCCGCCCGCCGCTGCAGGTCGTCGGCACGGCACCCGACGCCGACTACGTCGCGGGCGTCTACATGCTGACGTTCAAGAACCGCGTCGTCTTCTGCGCCGACACCACCGTCAACCAGAACCCCGACGAGGAGGTGCTCGCGGAGGTCGCACAGCACGCGGCGGACCTCGCGCGCCGGTTCAACGTCGACCCGCGCGTCGCGATGCTGTCGTACTCGAACTTCGGGAGCGTCGACAACGAGGGCACCCAGAAGCCCCGGCACGCCGCCCGGATGCTCCGCGAGAACCCGGACGTCGACTTCCCGGTGGACGGCGAGATGCAGGCCGACACCGCCGTCGTCGAGGACATCCTCCAGGGGACCTACGAGTTCTCGGAGCTCGAGGACCCCGCGAACGTGCTCATCTTCCCGAACCTCGAAGCGGGGAACATCGGCTACAAACTCCTCCAGCGCCTCGGCGGCGCGGACGCCATCGGCCCGATGCTGGTCGGCATGGACAAGCCCGTCCACGTCCTCCAGCGGGGCGACGAGGTGAAGGACATCGTGAACCTGGCTGCCGTCGCCGTCGTGGACGCACAGGAAGAGTGACGTAGCCCGACTACGGTTCCGTTCTCCGGCCCCGTTCTCGGTGCAGCGGTCTTCCAGCACTCGCCACCGAGCGCTACGTTCCGGCCGTTCCTGCCGGACTTCCCCAGTGCGAACATTGACGTACCCCTCCGATAATTGTCGTCAGAGCAACGGGACCACCATGGCCTGGACCCCATCAATCTACGTCCTCCCCAACCTCCTCGCCGGCGTCGTCTCCGCGCTGGTCGTGGCGTTCGCCTGGGGCCACCGCCGGGAGCGGACGGGCGGTCCGTTCGTACTGCTCATGCTCGGGTTGGCCTGGTGGTCTATCGCCTACGGCATCGAACTCGGGTTCACGGATACGGCCGCCATCGTCCTGTGGGACAAGATCGCGTTCGTCGGGTCGGTCACTGTCCCCGCCGCCCTGTTCCTGCTCGGGGTAGAGTACGCGGGCTTCGACGACTGGTTCCCCGACTGGACCCCGGCACTGCTCGCCGTGGAACCGCTCGTCACGCTCGCGCTGGTCTGGACGTACCCCGAGAGCCCCCTCGTCTGGGAGTCAGTCACGGTCGACCAGACGGGCGCCGTCGCGCTCCCGGCGGTCGAGTTCGGCGTCTGGTACTGGGTGAACTACGCGTACTCCTACCTCCTCATCGGGGCGGGGCTGGCGATGATCGCCTCCGTCTTCGTGCGCGGCAGCCGCGTCTACCGCCGACAGTCCGCGCTGTTGATCCTCGGCGTCGTCGTCCCGCTCGGCGCGAACGTCCTCTACAACGTCTTCCCGGGCCTCAGCCCGTTCCCCGCGGTCGACCTGACGACGTTCGCGATGACGTCGACTGGCGTCCTCTACGGCCTCGCGCTGTTCAAGTTCAGGATGCTCGATTTCGCTCCGGTCGCCGGGAACATGCTGCTGGACGAGGTCGGGGACGGCTTCGTCGTCGTTGACGATACCGGCGACGTGCTGGAGGGCAACGAGGTGGGGACGAGCGTCCTCGGGCGCGGCCCGAGCCGCCTCCAGCGGCGGGCGGGGTCCCGTGGCGGAGTCGCCGACCTCGACGGCCAGGTGCTCTCCGTCCACGTCGACGACGTCGACCGGTCGTACGAACTCAGGACCGACTCGGTCACCGACTTCCGCGGCGAGCAGCTCGGGACGCTGCTCGTCTTCCGCGACATCACCGAACTCGAGGTGGTCAGGCGTCACGAACAGCGCCTCTCGGTGATGAACCGGATCGTCCGACACAACATCCGCAACGAGATGAACGTCGTGCAGGGGTACGCCGAACTCCTCGCCGAATCGCTGTCGGGGGCCGACCGGGAGTACGCTGAGCTGATCGCCCGGAAGGCGACGCGGATGATCTCCGTCGGGGAGAAGGCCCACCACATCGGCGTCGACCTCGACCCCTCCCCGGAGCGCGAGGTGGTCGACGTGGTGCCGGTCGTCGAGTCGAGCGTCGAGGACGCGCGGGCCGATTACCCGGCCGCGGCGTTCTCCGTGCGCGGGGCCGCGGCCGGGAGAGCGAGGGTGACCGGGCGGAAGAGCGTCGCGACGGCGGTCAGCTACCTCCTCGAGAACGCCGTGGAGCACAACGACACGGCCGAACCGACGGTGACGGTGGCAGTGGACAGTGATGAGACCGCCGTAGAGATCACAGTCAGGGACGACGGCCCGGGTATCCCGGCTGGCGAACGGACCGTGATCGCGTCCGGGAGCGAGACCCCGCTCGAACACGGGAGCGGACTGGGGCTCTGGATCGTCTACTGGCTGGTCTCCCGCTCGAACGGGACGGTCTCCTTCGACGAGAACGAGCCCCGCGGGAGCGCCGTGACGATCCGGCTGCCCGCCGCTAACGCCGACGGCGACGCCGAGTTCCGGGACGAGGACGCCCACGGCGGCCCCTCCACTCGGGTGCGGACCGACGACCGACCCGCCGAGCACCAGTCCCCCGACGTCCAGGGAGTGTGACGGGACGGCGCCGGACTGAGAACCGACGGCCCCCGCCGTCTCAGTCGTCGTCCGCGAGCACCGCTTCGACGGGCCAGCGCGGCGTGTGGTCGGTGGCCTCGTCAGCGTAGCCGACGCGGAACAGGTGCTGGGGATGCTCGTCGGCGATTCCGAGCGCGTCGGCGAGGCGCTCCCGGGTCGACTCGCGTTCGAGTGTCTGGCTCATCGGGTGGACGGCGACGCCGGCGGCGGTCGCGGCGAGGGCGATACGCTCGAACGCGCGGCCGGTGTCGACGTGGGCAGAGTGGTCGTCGTCGGGCGTCGCGAGGACGAGGACGGCGGGCGCGGACCCGATGAGTTTCGAGTTCTTCCGGGCCTCGCGGCCGCCGAGGTCGAGGTGGGTGACGGCGAGCTGGCCGACCCGGGCGGCGAGCCATGACGCGCCGAGCGCGCCGGTCCCCACCCAGTGGCCGAGTTCGCGGCGGTACTCGGGGTCGTCCATCAGCGCGCGGTCGGCCTCCGCCTGGAGTTCGCCGACCGCCCGCTTGTCGTCGGCGGCGACGACGTGGAGGCTCCCGGCGTAGTCGCCAGCGGCGTCCCGGAGGCGGTCGAGCGTGGCGTCGTCGAGGGGCCGGTCGTCGAAGGGTGCGTGGCTGGTCGAGCGCTCCGTGAGCGCGGCGAACGTCGGCGTCCGGTCGACGGGTCCGGAGTCGCGGTCGCCGAGGTGGACGGTCGCAGTGAGGGCGTCGCGGTCCGTCTCGTACGCTACGCGGGGGTCGAAACCGAACGCGTCGGCGGCGACGACGAGGTTCTCGACGGCACACCCGAGGCTGACGTACAGTTCGCGGTGGGACTGGTCGGCCACCCGGAGCCAGCGCGACTCGTCGGGTTCGACGGTCACGGCGTCCCCGTCGACGTCCAGCCGCCACGGCTGGGAGTTGTGGCTGGACGGCGCGAGCACGGCGTAGCGGAGCAGGAACCGCGCCTGCTCTGCGACCGTGGCGTCCGCCGGGAACTCGTTCGGGTCGACCCGCCAGACGTCGGTTGTCAGGTCCTCGGGGCCCATACGACATGTACGGTAGCCACCACGAAAAACGGGTGGCCGGCCACCACCGACCACCCCCGATTCGCGCCGCGTTTGCCGTGAACGCGGCGCCGAGGACGAACGCCGATCCGACGACCGCGTTCCGGTCGCGCATAGCCGGCTACTGGCGTCGGTTCACGGGGAGGTTTGCTTTCGGTCGAGAAGGGGCAGCGACTGCTCAGTCGCTGGCGTGTCTGTCCGCCCGGGACGGCGGCGGAATCTGGGGGTCGGGCTCCGGCACCTCCGGGAGCAGGCAGCGCGCCGGTTCCTGGTTGACGTGGGCGTACTGGCCGGGTTCGTTGGCGAGGACGTGGGCCGGATTGCGCTTGCTGTCGACCTGGGCGGCCCGGAGTTCCTCGAAGCCGACGACGCGGGCGCGGATGCCCCGCCAGTGGTGCTCCGCGGACGCCGGGACGGAGAACTCCTTGAGTGGGCGATAGTCCCGCGTGCGCGAGGCGAGCATCGCGGCGTTCACGTTGCCCGCGAGGTTGTTGTGGTCGACGAGGACGCCGACACTCGCGTTCGCCGGCGCGCGGTGGGCGAGCGTGTCGAGGCCGAGGTGGAGCGCGCGGTACTCGGCGACGTTGTTGTTCGGCGCCTCGTCGGGTACCGAGAGGCGTGCTACCCGCTCGCCGTCTCGTGCCTCGATGATGACGCCCAGGCCGCTCCCGTCGCTCGCGTAGGAGCCGTCGGTGGCGACGTAGAAGTCCCGGCGATGGGAGCGCGGCGGGTGGGCGATGTGCGGCGTCGGAGAGTCGTCGAACAGGTCGCGGAGATTTGACCGGCCCACGATGGCCATACTACTCGTTTTCCGCGCCACCACTTAAGCAGTGCGCCGAAACCGAAACGATACGTGGCGTGCCCGTGACTCTCCACGTATGCAGGCACGCGACCTGATGACGGCCGACGTCGAGACCGTCCACGAGGACGAGGAGGTCAGCGAGGTCCTCCGGAAGCTCGCTCGCCGGGACTTCACGGGCTTCCCCGTGGTGGACGACGAGGACCGCCTCGTCGGCGTCGTCACCCAGCGGGACATGGTGGAGCTGTTCCAGCCGAAAGACCGCACCGTCTGGATCCCTATCGGCCTCCCGCCGTTCCTCGAGTCCCTGGAGTACGGTTTCGACCTCTCGTGGGACGAACTGGAGTCCGAACTCGACCTCGCGCGCCACGCCGGCAAGCCCGTCCGGAAGATCATGACGACGGACGTGCTCACCGTCGAACCCGACGCGAGCCTGGACGACGTGCTCGCCATCCTCGCCTCCGACGAGCGTGACGTGAACCGCGTCCCGGTCGTCGAGGGCGACGTGCTCGTCGGCCTCGTCACGCGCGAGGACGTGCTACGCGCACTCCACGCCGAGCGCAGCGGAGCGTGACTCTCGGTCGCCGAAGCGGCGGCAAGACGTGCCCCGCTTCGAAAGCGTAAACCCCCTCGCGGGCGGATTCTCGGCGTGACCAACTACCGGGACGCAGGACTGTTCCTCGCGCTCGCTGCCGTCTGGGGGTCGGCGTTCGTCGCCATCAAGGCCGGCCTCAACGCCGGCTTCGAGCCCGTGCTGTTCGCGGCCGTCCGCTACGACATCGCCGGCGTCCTCATGCTCGCCTACGCGGCGTACGTTGCCGACAGGTGGCTGCCGCAGTCGCGGGCCGACTGGACAGTCGTCGGCATCGCGGCCGTCCTGATGATCGCGGCCTACCACGCCTTCCTGTTCGTCGGCGAGACGAACCCACACGTCACGAGCGCCGTCGCCGCCGTCGGCATCAGTCTCGGCCCCGTGCTGACCACCGGGTTCGCGCGTGCGTTCCTGCCAGCCGAACGCCTCTCCGTGGGCGGCATCGCCGGGCTGCTGCTCGGCCTCGTGGGCGTCGTCGTGCTGTCGAACCCCGACCCGTCGAACCTCCTCGGGAAGAGCACGGTCGGCGTCATGCTGGTGTTCACCGCTGCCGCGTGTTTCGCGCTCGGCAGCGTCCTCATGCAGCGCGTCGACGACGACCTCTCCATCGAGACGATGGAAGCGTGGGCGATGCTGCTGGGCGCGCTGCTCATGCACGGGCTCAGCCTCGGTCTCGGCGAGACACAGGCGGTTCCGACGAACTGGGACGCACTGATCTCGATCGCGTACCTCTCCGTGGCCGCCTCCGCCGCCGGCTTCCTGGTGTACTTCGAACTGCTGGACCGCCTCGGCCCCATCGAGATCAACCTCGTGAGCTACGTTGCGCCCGTGTTCGCCGCCGTGGTCGGGCTGTTGCTGCTGGGCGAACCCATCACGGTGTACACCGCTGGCGGCTTCGTCGTCATCTTCGCGGGCTTCTGCCTACTGAAGCGGCGCGCGCTCGCCGACGAACTCGGGAAGGTCCGGACGTCGTGGGCGTAGAGGAGGCGGCTACTTCGCGTCGGCGATGCGCTCGAACTGGTCGTCGTTCAGGTCGATGTCCGCGGCGTCGAGGTTCTCGCGGAGCTGCTCTGGCGTCCGGGCACCAGTGATCGGTGCGACCACGCTGTCGTGGTGCGTGAGCCACGCGAGTGCGACCTGCGCCGGCGACGCGCCGACCTCTTCGGCGACGGCCTCGACCTCCTCGAGGGCATCGAAGTTCTCGGACGTGAGGTAGGAGTCGACGAACTGCTGGTCCGTCGCGCCCCGCGTCCCCTCCGGCGGCTCCTCGCCGCGAGTGTACTTCCCGGTGAGGAAGCCGCCAGCGAGCGGCGACCACGGCACGACGCCGACGTCGTAGTCGTCGCACATCTCGAGGTAGTTCCCCTCTATCTCGCGATTGACTGCGTTGAATCGGGGCTGAGCGACGGTGAACGGTTCGTACCCCTCGCGGCGCGCGATCTCGTTGGCCTTCGCGACCTTCCAGGCGTTCGGCTCGAACGTCGACGTCCCGAGGTAGTTCACCTTCCCATCGCGGACGAACCCGTCGAGGGTGCGCATGAACTCGCGGGCGGGCGTGTCGTCGTCCCAGCGGTGGATGTACAGCAGGTCGACGTAGTCCGTGCCGAGGCGGTCGAGAATCTCGTCGACGTTGTTCCGGAGGTGTTTGCGGTTGAGACCGCGTCCGTTCGGGTCGTCGCGGGTCGGCCAGTAGATCTTCGAGGCGACGACGAAGTCCTCGCGGTCGCGGTCGGCGAGCCACTCGCCGATGTACTGTTCGGCGCGGCCGGCGCCGTACATGTCCGCGGTGTCGATGAAACGACCGCCGGCGTCGGCGTACGCGTCGAGCAGTTCGTGTGCTCGCTCGCGCCCGACTTCGACGTCGCCCTCGTCGTTCTCCCGGCCGAACCGCCAGGTGCCGAACGCGATTTCCGAGACCTTGAGGCCGGTACGGCCGAGCGGAACAGAGTCGAGACCCATGCGAGAAGCGAGGAGAGCGCCGGTGTTAAGCGGTGCGTCTTCGGGCGAGGAGTGGGTCAGTCGTCGGTGCGGTGGCGGCGGCCGACCAGGAGCGCGACCACGTGGGCCACGACCAGTCCGGCGAGCGCGGTCTGTTCGGCCGGCGACGTCGGGCCAGCGACGACCAGCGGGAGGTAGAGGAACGGGAGGGCGACGGCGGACCAGAAGCCGACGACTTCCAGGGGCTTCAGGACCGTCGCGGACGCTGGCGTCGTGACGGCGTCCGATGCAGCTTCGGCGAGAGCGGAGCGGGAGGGGGTTGACATCAGGAGTTCACCTCGTCATCACAGTGTACTGGTGGCGCCACCATATAGGGGGCCGACCGTTGGAATCGTTTCACCCCGATTCAGTTCGTCAGCCCCGAAGTAACGTCAGTTTAGGACGTGTTTATAATCGTTTAGACGTTTTATCGAGGGTTCTGAGGCGTTCTTCGTGGTCCCCTAGAAATCCCGCCATATTCGGGGCGTCTGACGGAGGGCAGCCACTGGCACGCCCGAGGTCCGTCGGTCGTCGAGTGAGGACGCTGGCGACCCGCACGGCCGTCGCCACTCTGGACACCGCAGTGACAACTCGGGCGCACTCGGGTAGCCGCTCGACTGTCCGCGACTCCCGTCGGCGAGGCAGCGGGTGGAGAACTGAGGTCCGTCTGGTCCGGCCCGTTCGACTGTTGCTCGGGAGTCGGAACGCGACGTCGCTGCCCCGTCCAGAGGCTCTACTTCTGGCCCCGTAGCGAGACGTCGACGCAGTTGCCGGCGCCCGTCTCGGCGACGCGCTCGAACGCCGACTCTTCGAGGTTCTTGACGGTGTAGCCGAGCAGGCTCGTGAAGCCGTTGCTGTCGGGGTGGAGGCCCAGACCGCTGCCCGCTCCGATGAGTCCAGGGGGTTCGGTGTCGAGGTGTCGTCGCCACCAGTCGGCGTCGAAGAACAGCGACGAGATCTCGATGTGTTTCACGTCGTGCGTGAACAGGTACCCGCCGTCGACGAGGGCGGGCCAGAGGTGTTCGATGCAGGTCTCGGCCGAATCCCGCAGGCCGACGTCGAGGAAGACCAGCGCGCAGTCCGCCTCGAACTCCGGGAGCGTCTCCTCGAAGTACCCCCGGTGGAACGTACAGACCGAGGGGTCGCCGTACGCTGCGACGTTCGCCTGGGCTTCCTCGAGAGACGCTCGCCAGGAGTTCTCCGAGTACGTGTGGACCTGTTCGGATTCGACGAGGACGTGTGCCTCGTCGCGTTCGGAGGGTTCGGGCATCCCCTCGAAGGAGTCGAAGACGTCGAGCTGACGGCCGCAGGCGCTCGCCACCAGCGACAGGTTCGCCGTGCTCCCACCCTTGTAACAGCCGCACTCGACGATGCTCCCCTCCGTGTCCGCCGGCAGTTCGAGAATCTTCGTCGCGATAGTGAGATGTTCGAGGAACGTCGACCCCGTCGGAATCCGGCCGTTGTTCCGGGCCATCTGCCACACCAGCCGGAGTTTCGTGGGCAGTCCGACGCCGTACTCCGCGCCCGTCTCGGGCTTGAAGTAGTCGGTCAGGATGATCGGCGTGGCGAGAACGACGAGCCCCATCGTGTAAATTCGGTACAGCGTCTCGATCGCTCGGTCTGTAGTGTCCGTCATAGTCTGAATAGTCGTTTGTCGGTGTCGGTCGCTACGTCGTGTCTCGTTCGCAGAACGACAGTAGCCAGTTCGAGGTGTCCGTGAGCCGGTAGTCGTTGACGGTCCACGCGTCCTCGTTCAGGTCGCCGAGTGGCCGGACGGCGAACGTGCTCCGGTGGTCGGTGAACCGCGACAGCGGCAGGCGGTCGTCGGGGAAGAACCCGCTTCGCACCAGCAGGTCGTCGGGGAGCGCCCCCTCGGTTGCGGCGAGGACGTCCGAGTCGACGTGGTCGGCGACGACCCTGTCGAGCAGGCAGGCGAGGGCGGCGGACCGCCGGCGACCCCCCGCGAGCGGCACCACCTCGACGATCTGGGTGAGTGTGATACCAGCTTCCGTCGTGCGCGTGCGCGCGACGAGGCCAGCCACTTGGGTCCCGTTCTCCGTCGCGACGTACGTTCGACGGCTCCAGACCGGGCTGGCGAACCGCCAGCGGTAGAACGCCTCGTCCCGGGACGCGTGAATCTGTTCGGGGATCTCTCGCCGGTAGAGCGTGGTGAGCGTCTCCACTGGAGCACCGGATTCCACTTCGACGGTGAACGCCTCCGGCGACAGGCCGACCCGGGTCCACAGCGACAGGAGTGTCCGAGCAGCGGGGTTCGCCACTCTGCTGGCGTGCTTCGTGAGCTGGCCGTCCAGCGTCGAACCGGTGAACGCGGTCGGGTTCTGGATGCGGTAGTAGGTCTGCTGTTCGTCGACTGCTCGCCACCCGAGTTTCTCGTAGCCCGGCCACGCCTGCTCGTTCGGGAAGTTGAAGCACAGCTCGGGCGTCCGGTCCTCGTAGTGTGCGATCGCGGCCTCCGTCATCCGGGTGAAGATCCCGCGACCGCGGTAGTCGGGGTGGACCATCGTATCCGACGGCTGGAGGGCAGAGAGGGTCGTGTCCCCCGCACGGAGTCGGAACGCCATGAACGGGCGCGCTCCGACGACACGTCCGTCCGCGAGTGCGAGAAACACCGGTGGTTCGGTGATGTAGGGGTTCTCCTCGTACTTCCAGGCGAACCACGATTCGCTCCTCGTGCGGTCCCAGACGACTTCGTCGAGCGCGAGCACGTCGGCGCGGTCGCGGGGGTCGTATCGACGAATCCTGACTCGACTGTCGGAGCCCCCCGCTCCCCCGGACGTCGCGTTCATGACTCTACTCTGCGCAGTGGTGAGTTTCCACCCGACACGGTAGAACGTTCAAAGCTCGACTGCATTGTTATTGAGGCGCTGTCTGCCACTCTCTGCAGCACGCGTTTTTTAAGCCGGTCTTGCGGAGAGTATGGTGGCGTTGTCGGGCGGTCTAGCCGCTGCGTCCCACCGTCGTCGGCACCCGGAACGACCGTTCTGCAGACTGTCGGTCGCGACTGCGTGTTCGGCCGATACTGGACGTGCTCACGGCGGGTGAGCACAGTAGGACGAGCATGTGGAGCGGGCTTCGAATTACGGAAGCGTTTCGTGCTCCCTACGTTGCCGGTTCTCCTCTCGAACGTTCGACGGACGCCTCGCTCTGGTCGTCGTCGCGTCGAAGAATGCCCGGGGAGGGTTTTGAACCCTCGATCTCCGCATGTCCCAGGTTCGAGGCTCGGCGGGCCTCGCGGACATGCCGAACAACCACGTGGCGTGGGTTGCCGCACCGAAGCTCGGAACCCTATGAGTGCGGCGCTATGACCAGCTAAGCCACCCGGGCGCAGTCTCCGCTAGGCGGAGCCCATTCTTTAACGTTCTCATCTCCGGTGGCTACCCGTCGGGTTTATGCCGAGGGGGTGGCTTCGGGCGTACATGAACGTACCCGCGCTCGTCCAGTCGTCGCTCGGGGACGAGGACGTCGCCGCGCACGTGCCGTTGAAGGGGGAGGACGCGCTGTTCGTCACGCCGACGCGAACCATCATCTACCGGGCGGACGGACTGCTCAGCGACGAGACCGTCGAGGAGTTCTCGCACGACGCCGAGGGGATCCAGGTCAGCGAGGGACGACGGAAGGCGAAGGTCACGCTCGACTACGGCCTCGACGGCGAGGAGACGTTCTCCGTGCCGTCGGGGAAACTCGACGACGTGCTCCACCCGATCATCGCGGGCGTGCTGAACGCGGCTGGCGTCACGCAGCCTGGCGAGACCGTCAAGCGGACCTACCGGTTCAGCGAACTCACGCTGGTCGTCACCAGCGACCGCGTCGTCAGGCACATCGGCGAGGCGGTGTGGGGGCCGGACTACGAGGAGATCGACTTCGAGGCGGTCACAGGTATCGACGTCGAGGACGGCAACGTCGCGAGCCAGCTCGTCCTCGAGACCACCGGACGCACCCAGCGCATCAAGGCGCCGAACGAGGAGTTCCGTGACGTCCGGGAGACCGTCGAGGAGGGCGTCTACGCCTTCCACGACGCGGCCAGCGCCGAGGAGTTCGCGCGGATGAACGTCGACGAGGACGACGAGACGGCCACCGAGGAGGTGTCGTTCGGCGGCGGCGTCGACCCCATCGACACCAGCGGCGTCGGCGAGGACGAGAGCGAGACGGTCACGGGGGCGACCGAGGCCGGTGGCGCCCAGGCCCAGGTCGCCGAGGAGCCGGCCGAGACCGCAGCCGCCGCCGAGGCCGGCGAGGACGACGAGTTCGAGTCCAGCGGCTTCGAGACGGCGGCCGCGAAGATCGAACCACCCGTCGCGCCCGAGGAACTGGACGGAGAACTCGACGAGATGGAGGGCGTCGTCGCCGAGATGGCCGAGACGATCGATCGACAGCGGGAGGTCCTCGACGCACAGCAGGCCGTCCTGGAGGCCCAGCGCGAGCGCCTCGCGGCGCTCCGCGAACTCATTCCCGACCAGTGACCTTCCGGATGCACGACGACCCGAACGCGCCGAGTTCGCCGGCGTCGAGCCGGACGAAGTAGCCCGTCGAGATCGTCGACCCGCAGCGCCGACACGAGAACTCCCCCTCCTTCGTGAACACCTCCGAGCGGAACGACACGTAGGCGCCGCCCTGGGGGTACACCTCGCCGTCCTCGCGCTCGATGACACCGCGCTCCTCGGCGGCGTCGAGGATCTCGCGGGTCCGCCGCGGGTGGGTCGTCACCGTCTCGATGCGGTCGATGGCGTCGGCGACGGACAGCGACTCGAACTCCAGTTTCGAGAGGAGTTCCACGCCCAGCTCCACGGGGTCGGCCGTCTGGTCGCCAGCGTGGTCCGCGTCGCCGTCGCTCATGCGTACTCCTGGGTCGACGGCGCACTTGACGCTTGCGCGGATGGACAACGATAAGCGCCTCCCCCGGGTAGCGGGCGCCGATGAAGCGGTACGCGGCCGGCGCGGCGGTCGCCGCGCTGGTGGCCGTCGCCGTCGTCGTCCGCCCGGACCGTGCGCTCGGCGTGCTGCGCACGGCCGTCGCCAGCCCCTGGTTCCCGCTGCTCGCCGTCGGCCTCTACGCCGTCCGTCCGTTCCTCGGCTGGCCGATCAGCCTGCTGTCGGCGCTCGTCGGCTTCCGGTACGGCGTCGCCGTCGGCGTCCCCGTCGCGCTCGTCGGCGCGGTCGGCACCAGTCTCCCCGCCTACGTCGTCGGCCGGCGCGCCCCCGCGGACGGCCGCCTACTCGGGCGGTTCACCGACGGGAGCCGACGGTTCTTCGACGCGACCGGCGACCTCCGCGGCGTCGTCGCCGCGCGCCTCGCACCGACGCCCTCCGAACCCATCTCCGCGGCGGCGGGTGCCGGCGGCGTCGGCCTGCGCGCGTTCGTCGCGGGCACGCTGGTCGGCGAACTCCCGTGGGTGGTGGCGACGGTAACCCTCGGCAGTGGGCTGAACGCGTTCACGATGGACGCCGCGCACGTCGACGCGACGCTGCTCGTCGGCGGCGCACTCGCGGCGCTACTCGTCCTGACGCCGGTGGCGCACCGCACGTGGCGGGCACGGCGAACGTGAGTTACGAGACCCAGAAGTTGTCCGAGCAGTCCATGATGACGCCGTGCTGCGGGCAGACGTACTTGCAGTGGCGCTTGAACAGGTGCGCCTCGCACATCGGGCACGTCGGTCCACCCTCGTCGTCTGCCATACCAGTGGCTCTGGAGTCGACGAGTAAAGGCGTGTCTCTCGACACCGAGTTCTATGGGGTTCGACGCCAACGTCCACGTATGCGGTGGTTGCCTGGTGTCGAACGAGCCGTCCCCGCTGGAGTCGCCGCAGTCGCGGCTTCGTACGCCTACGCAGGGTTCACGCGGGAGTTCGTCGTCGCGCCGCTGACGCGCATCGTCGTCCGGTTCTCCCCGGACTCGCTCGTCGGGTTCGCCATCACGCAACTCGGCTCGACGGCACAGACGCTCGTTCTCGCCGCGAGCCTCGTCGCCGCCGCGGGGCTGTTCGGAGCGGCGGGCGCAATCGGCTGGGCGGCAGGGGACACGGTCGGTCGTGAGTGGGTCGCCATCCCGGTCGGCGCCGTCGCCGCGGGACTACTCGGCTGGCTACTCGCGCCGACGTGGGAAGTCGGCATCGTCACGGGACTCGCGGTCGGTCTCGTTCTCACGGCGTTCGCCGTGCCGGTCTCCGGGTCGGCGCCGGGCGCACCGCGGCGCCGCGTCCTCCGGGCGGCCGCGGGTGTGGCGGCGAGCGCGGGCGTCGGCTCCCTGCTGGCGAGCGAGCGGACGTACAGCGCCGACTCCGTCGTGCGCGACCCGGTCGCGGTCGACCTGCTGGAGGGCGCCGACGCCCGGAGTCTCGCCGTGCCGGACGTCGAACCGCTGGTCAGCCGGTCGTTCTACGAGGTGGACGTCAACGTCGTGAACCCGCGCGTCCGGACCGAGGACTGGACGCTGTCCGTGACCGGGTCGAGAATCGACACCGAGTACGACTTCGACGCGCTCCGCGAGTTCGACGTCGAACACCGGTTCGTCACACTGCGCTGCGTCGGCGACGCGCTGAACGGCCGGAAGATGGACACCGCGCTGTGGACCGGCATCCCGGTGCGTGCGCTGCTCTCGAAACTGGACGCCCCGACCAACTGCTGTGTGGTGACGCGGGCGGCCGACGACTACCACCAGGAGTTTCCGCAGGCCGCGCTCCGCGACGGTCTGCTGGCGTTCCGCATGAACGGCAAGCCGCTGCCGCGAGCGCACGGCGCGCCGGTCCGCCTACTCGTCCCGGGCCACTGGGGCGAGATCAACGTGAAGTGGCTCGACGAAATCGAACTCCGCGACGAACCCGCGACGGGCTACTGGGAGGAACGGGGCTGGCACGGCACCGGCCCGGTGAACACCGTCGCGAAACTCCACCACGCCGAGCGGGACGGCGACCGCGTCACCGTCGGCGGCCACGCGTACGCCGGCACGCGGGGCGTGAGCCGAGTCGAGGTGTCCCCGGACGGCGGCGAGACGTGGCGCGAGGCGGAACTCAGCCC
This sequence comes from Halobacterium wangiae, assembly GCF_021249345.1. Taxonomy (NCBI): domain Archaea; kingdom Methanobacteriati; phylum Methanobacteriota; class Halobacteria; order Halobacteriales; family Halobacteriaceae; genus Halobacterium; species Halobacterium wangiae. The sequence continues at coordinate 577,396 of NZ_CP089588.1, forward strand.
GCGACTCCCGGGCGCCCACGGCGAGCACGGCTCGCAGTTACGGGAGATGGCGCGGGACGCGTGGCGGCAGTGGCGCTACAAGTTCACGGCCAGCGGAGAACGAGAGGTCGTCGTTCGAACGGTTGAATCGGACGGAACTGTACAGCCACGCGAGCGCTCGGCGGCGAAACCGGACGGCGCGAGTGGATGGGTCAGCGAGCGCGTGTAGCTAGCACTCGCTCCAGCCGCAGGACTCGCAGGTCTTGCAGCCTTCGCTGAAGTAGAGGCTCATCGACCCGCAGTCCGGGCACTCGGGGCTCTCGCCCGCCTCGATGAGCGACTGGGTCGCGTCCTCGGTGTCCTGTGCGGCGTCCTTGCTGGCGCCGCCGGGACCCTGCGGTCCGCCAAGCGTGGTGTCGGTCGGGCCGCCGTCGGTCTCCGGCGGACTCTCGGTCTCCCCGGTGAGTTCGGAGAGGTGTTGCTGCTGGGGGTAGGCCGCGCGGTCGACGTCGCCGTCGAGGTAGCGACGGAGCGCGGTGCCGAAGGCGTCCGGGATGGAGTTGACCTGCTCGCCCTTGTCCCAGGCGACCTTCGGGCTGCGGATGCCCTGCAGTTTGTCGGCGATCTCCTCGGGGTCGACGCCCGAGCGGAGCGCGACGGAGATGGTCTTCGCCAGCGCCTCCGTGAACGAACCCGTGAAGCCACCGGAGTTCCCGGTGTTCGCGAACAGCTCGAACGGCCGCTCGCGCTCGGGGTCCTCGTTGATGGTGACGTATAGCTTCCCGTAGCCGGTGTCGATGCGCTGGGTGACGCCGTGGAGGAGGTCGGGGCGGGACTGCTTCTCGGCGAACTCGCCCTCGAGGGCTTCCTCGTCGCCGGCGAAGAGGTCCCGGAGGTCGTCGCCGAACTCGGCCTGGACCTCCTCGGACTCGAGGAAGCCCTCGATGCCGCCGAACGTCTCCTCGATCTGCTCGACCATCGCCTCCGCAGCTTCGTCCTCGTCCATCCCGGAGAAGTCGGCGTTGTCGGCGCGCGTGGTGAGCACCTGCTTGCTGCGGGTGCCGTCGCGGTAGACGGTGACGCCCTTCCCGCCGTTCTCGTAGATGTAGCGGTACACCTCGTCCATGTCCTCGACGGAGGCGTCGTTCGGGAAGTTGCAGGTCTTCGAGATGGCGGAGTCGACGCCCGCCTGGCACGCGGTCTGGACCGCGGCGTGCTCCTTCCCGGAGAGGTCGGCGGTGACGACGAACAGTTCGCCGATGGCGTCCGGGACCGTCTCCAGGCCCTCGACGCCGTCGAAGACGTTTTCGGCCATCTGCTCCTGGGCCTCCGCCTTCACGGCGTCGACGTCGATGTCGTTGTCGACCAGCGTGCGGAGGAAGTAGTCGTCGAACTCGACGAGCATCTCGTCGCCCTGCACGTCGTCGCTGACGTTCTTGTAGTAGGCGACGTTGTAGATGGGCTCACAGCCGCCCGTGGTGTTGCCGACCATCGACGTGGTGCCGGTCGGCGCGATGGTGGTCGTGTTGTGGTTGCGGATGGGGTAGCCGTCGGCCCAGTCGTCGGCGTCCTCGCCGGTGTGGTGTTCGAACCACTCCGCGTACTCCGTCGGGTTCGCGTACTTGGACTTGCCCCACTCGTCGAAGCTGCCGCGCTCGCCCGCGAGTTCGTGGCTCGCGGCCTTCGACCCGTGGTCGATGCGCGTCATCAGCTGGCGGGCGATCTCGTTACCCTCCTCGCTGCCGTACTTCACGCCGAGCTGGATGTACAGCTGTGCGAGGCCCATGACGCCGAGCCCGATCTTGCGCATCTCGGCAACCTTCTCCTCGATCTTCTCGACCGGGAAGTCCGACATGGTGACGACGTTCTCCAGGAAGCGCGTCCCCATCTCGATGCGGTGGTCGAACTCCTCTGTGTCGACGGCCTCCGCGAGGAAGCGCTCGACGCCCTCCTCGAGGGAGTCGAACTCGTTGTTCTCGCTCCAGACGCGCCAGTCCGGCGCGTTCTGAGCGGCGAGCGTCGAGAGGTTGATGTGGCCGAGGTTGCACGCCTCGTACTCCTCGAGGGGCTGCTCGCCACACGGGTTCGTCGCGAGGATGCGGTGCTCGGGGTGCTCCTCGACGTCGAAGGAGTGCTGTTTGTTGACGCGTTCGAGGTAGATGACGCCGGGTTCCCCGTTCTCGTGGGCGCCCTCGACGATGCGGTCCCAGAGCTCGTGGGCGGGGATGGTGAGCTCCTCGCCGGGTTCGACGTAGTGGCCGAGCCCGTAGCGGGAGTACATCTCCTTGGTCTCCGCGGTGGCGACGTGCGGTTCGCCCGTGCGCGGGTTCGTGAACGTGTACTCCTCGCCGTTCTGGAGGGCCTCCATGAAGCCGTCGGTGACGCCGACGGAGATGTTGAAGTTAGAGAGGTGGCCCTCGACGGCGTTCCGGAGGTGCTTCGGGACCTTCCCGTCCTCGTCGATGAGGTCGCGGGCCTCCTCGAGCGCCTCGGAGAACGTGGTGTACGTGTAGTCGTCGGGGTCGTTGAGGCGCAGCGTGTGCGCGAGGCTCACGTCCTTGTTCTTCGCGTGGATGAACTCCACGACGTCCGGGTGGGAGACACGCATCACGGCCATCTGTGCGCCGCGGCGCGCGCCGCCCTGCGCGATGGTCTCGCACATCTGGTCGAACGTCTCCATGAACGTCAGCGGCCCGGAGGCGATGCCGCCCGTGGAGCCGACGGAGTCGCCGTACGGGCGGAGCTGCCAGAACGCGTACCCCATGCCGCCGCCGGACTGGAACACTTCGGCGGCCTCCTTGGCGGTCTGGTGGATGTCCGTGAGGTCGTCGCCCGGCGAATCGACGAAACACGCCGAGAGCTGCTGGAGTTCGTCGCCGGCGTTCATCAGCGTCGGCGAGTTCGGCATGAACGCCAGCCGCTCCATCAGTTCCTGGAACTCGCCGCGGACGCTCTTGACGTGCGCTCGCGCCGCGTCGTCCTCGAGTTCGGGGACGACGGTGTCGTAGGCGAACTTGTTGACGTTCTCCTCGGTGAGTTCGACCGTCTCGTCGGTGTCCGCCGGCGTGACGCCCTCGCCGAAGACCTCCTCGGCGAGTTCGTCGCGGCGCGGGTGGTCGGGCTTGAGCTGGTCGGGCGTGACGGTGACCGGCTCGTCGGTCTCGTAGACGACCTCCGCGAGCGCGATGTTCTTCGCGACGCGCTCGAAGAGGTCCTCCTGGCTCTCGACGAGGTCGCCGTTGGAGTCCTTGCGGAGGTAGCGAGCCGGCAGGATGTTCTCGTAGGCGTTGTCGGTCATCCGGTCGGCGAGCGTGTCGCCGTCGACGCGCTTGACGGGCAGGGTGAGATCGTCCGCGGAGAGGTCCCGAGAGCTCATCGGCTGTCCCTCCCCGGTACGGTGCGTTGCGTGGTTGGTTGGAGTATCATGGATTGGTCGAACACCGGGTCGCAGTTGACGACGAATGGTACCGCGCGGAGCGGTTAGTAGTTGTGTTTCTCCACCCCCGCGACACCCGCCGTCAACCCGCCCGAATCTGCGTGCCTCAAGCGTATGGATGGCTGGGTCATAAGCCCATCCAAAGCACGGTGAAAGTGGTAACCATCTGGCGACAAAAGTCGGAGACAGCACGGGGATTTCAGTTTCGTCCTCCAGTGGAACAAAAGGGGGGTTCGGCACCGCGCGAACCGGCGGCTGTTCGGGGTAGCGCAGCCAGCGACGACGACGTCGATTCGAAGGGTGAGAACCGGGGTTCAGACGCCCGCGAGGAAGTTCCGGACCAGGTCGTGACCGGCCCCGGTCAGGACGCTCTCAGGGTGGAACTGTACGCACTCGATCGGGTGCTCGCGGTGGCGCACGCCCATCGGGAGGTCGCCGTCCGCGACGGTGGCCGACACCTCGAAGCAGTCCGGGACCGCGGTGCACGCCAGCGAGTGGTAGCGGGCCGCGGGGAACTCCTGGTCGACGCCCGCGAACACGCCCCGGTCGTCGTGGACGACGGGGCTGGTCTTGCCGTGAATCGGGGCGGGCGCGCGGCCCACCTCGCCGCCGAACTCGTACACCGCGGCCTCCATGCCGAGACAGACGCCGAGCGTCGGCACGTCCGGGCTCACCGCCCGCAGAACCTCCCGGGTGACGCCGACGTCGCGGTCGTTCTTCGGGTGGCCGGGTCCGGGGCTGACGACGATGGCGTCCGGGTCGACCTCTCGCACGTCCTCGAGACTCGCGGTGTTCTTCAGCACCGGCGTCTCCGGGCGTTCGCCGTCGACGCGCTGCTCGGAGACGTACTCCACGAGGTTGTACGTGAACGAGTCGAAGTTGTCGACGAAGAGCACTCTCACGGCTGGACCTCCGGTTCCGGTTCGCGCTCGCGGATGCGCTCGACGGCGGCGAGCACGCCGTCCATCTTCGCCTCCGTCTCGTCGAACTCCGCGCTCGGGTCGCTGTCAGCGACAACGCCCGCGCCCGCACGCACGCGTAGGGTGTCCTCGCTCCCGTCGACACCCATCTCTATCGTCGCCGACCGGATGGCGATGGCGAACTCCGCGTCGCCGGTCCACGAGAAGTAGCCGACGCCGCCGCCGTAGATGCCCCGCGGGGAGGCTTCGAGGGCGTCGATGTGCTCCATCGCGCGGACCTTCGGCGCTCCCGACAGCGTGCCCGCGGGGAACGACGCACGGGTGGCGTCGAAGCAGTCGGCGTCGTCTGCGAGCGTCCCGGTGACGGTGGACTCGATGTGCTGGACGTGGCTGTACTTCAGGACGCGCATGAACTCGGGGACGCGGACGCTCCCGGGTTCGCTGACGCGACGCACGTCGTTGCGCGCGAGGTCCACGAGCATCGCGTGTTCGGCGCGCTCCTTCTCGTCGGCGAGCATCTCGCCCGCGAGGCGGCGGTCCTCGACGGGGCTGGCGCCCCGGGGGCAGGTGCCCGCGATGGGGTTGTTCACCACGGTGTCGTCGTGCACGGCGACCAGCGTCTCTGGGCTCGCCCCGACGACGGTGCGATCGTCGTGGGAGAGCAGGAACATGTACGGCGAGGGGTTCACGTCGCGGAGTGCCGCGTAGAGGCCCCGCGGGTCGACGTCACCGTCGAGTTCACGCGTGCGCGAGACGACCGCCTGGTACACCTCGCCGTCGAACACTGCCTCCTTGGCCTTCGAGACGGCAGCCTCGTACTCCTCGCGTGGACCGGCGCGCTCGTCGGTGACGCGGAAGCCACCGAACTCGGGGTCGGGCGCGTCGGTGAGCGCTGCCTGCACGCGTTCGGCCTCCGCGCGGAGCGTGTCGTAGACGGCTTCCGGGTCGTCGTCGGCGCCGACGACGGGCGTGAACACGAGCGAGACGTCGCCCGTCGCGCGGTCGAAGACGAGCGTCCGCGTCGAGAGCACGAACTCCGCGTCCGGGAGCGGCGTCTCGGGGCGCTCGACACCCACCTCCTCCAGCCAGAGGTCGTACACCGCGTCGTAGGCGAGGAAGCCCACGAGACCACCGTCGAGCAACTGGCGGTCCTCGTCGGGGAAGCCGCGGCGCTCGACGTTCGGCAGGACGTCACGCAGGCGGTCGAGGACGTCGCCCTCACCTGCGCCGAGCAGGTCAGCCGCGCGCTCGTCCCGGAGGCGCTCGACGTCGGTTCCCTCGGGCCCCACGGTGACGACGGCGGCGGGGTCGTAGCCGACGAACGAGTAGCGGGCGTGGCGGTTCTCTGTGGCGCTCGAAGGCCGGAACGCGCCGTCCGGGTCGCTGGCCGCGGTCTTCTCGGCGCTCTCCAGCAGGAAGCCGTACCGTCCCTCGGTGAGCGCGTCGTAGGCCGTCAGTGGCGTCACGTCGGTGTCGAGGGTGGCCGCGACCCGGAGGACCGCCGGCCCGTCGCCGGCGAGGTCCGCGAACGCCGAGCGCGTGGTGTCCATCACGACTCGACCACCGCGTGGCCAGCGTTCGCGTTCTCCACGAACGCCCGCACTGCGTCGTGGTCCTTCTTGCCGCCCGCGACCTCGACGCCCGAAGCGACGTCCACCGCGTACGGCTCCGCCGCGTCGACGGCGTCGGCGACGTTCTCCGGCGTGAGTCCGCCCGCGAGCACGACTGGCGAGTCGACCGACGCGGCGAACTCCCGGGTCGCGTCCCAGTCGTGCGTGCGGCCGGTTCCGCCCCCGCCACCGGCGTCTGCCGAGTCGACGAGCAGCGCGTCGACGACGTCGTCGTACCGACCAGCGCCGGGGTCCCCGGCGTCGACCGACTTCAGCACGGCTGCGTCCGCCTTCGCCGCGACGTAGGCCACGTCGCCGACCGGCAGGTCGCCGTGCAACTGGACGACGTCCGGGTCGACGCGGTCGACGAGTTCGACCGCGCGCTCGGGCGTCGCCGGCATCGTCACGAGCACCGTGGTGACGAACGGCGGCGCGGCGGCGACGAGGTCCGTGGCCCGCTCGACGGCGACCTCCCGCGGCGTGTCCACCGGGACATCGGAGATCACGCCGACGGCGTCGGCGCCGGCCGCGGCGGCCGCTCTCAGGTCGGTCTCGGAGGTCAGCCCGCAGATCTTCACGCGCGTCATTGCGTCGCCGCGTGGGTCCCCTGGAGGGTTCTGAGCGTCTCCTCGGCGTCGCCAGAATCGATCGCCTCGCGTGCGCGCTCCGCGCCCGCTTCGAGCGAGTCGGCCTCGCCGGCGACGTAGATGGCGGCGCCCGCGTTCGCGAGTACGATGTCGCGTTTCGGGCCGGTGACGTCGCCGGAGACGATGCCGCGGAGGTCGCGGGCGTTCTCCTCTGGCGAGCCACCGGAGACGGCCGTTATCGGGGCTTCGTCGAGGCCGAAGTCGGCGGGCGTGACGGTGTACTCCGCGACGGTGTCGCCGTCGACCTCCGCGACGGTCGAGGGGCCGTGGAGCGCGAACTCGTCGAGGCCGTCGCCGTGGACGACGAGCGCGCGGTCGACGTCCATGTGCGAGAGCGCGCGAGCGAGCGTCGGGACGAGGTCGGGGTCGTAGACGCCGACGACCTGGGCGTCTGCGCCCGCCGGGTTGGTGAGCGGCCCGAGGAGGTTGAAGATGGTCCGCATCTCGAGTTCCCGGCGCGGGCCGATGACCGCCTTCATCGCGGGGTGGAACGCCGGCGCGTGCATGTAGCCGATGCCGTGGTCCTCGACGAGCGCCTCGACCGCCGTGGGGTCAGCGTCGAGGTCGACGCCGACCGTCTCGAGGACGTCTGAACTGCCCGAGGAGGAGGAGACGGAGTAGTTGCCGTGTTTGGCGACGGGGACGCCGGCACCACCCACGACGAGCGTCGAGGTGGTGGAGACGTTGATGGTGTCGTAGTCGTCGCCGCCCGTGCCGCAGGTGTCGACCAGCGGCTCGCGGTCGGGGTCGATGGTGCGCGCGGCGTCGCGCATCCCTTGTGCGAACCCCGCGAGTTCCGTCTCCGTCTCGCCCTTCGCGCGGAGCGCCGCGAGCAGCGCGCCGATCTGGGCGTCCGTTGCGTCCTCGAAGATTCGGGTGACGGCGTCGCGGGCGTCGGCGAGGCTCAGGTCCTCGCCGTCCGCGACGCGCTCGGTGTACTCGTTTATATCGGACATCGATGTTCTATTCCGGGTTGTGGTGTACAAGTCTGTACAACGCCTTAAAGCTGTCGTGGGCGGCAGCGCTCGGTTCCCCTGTTTCGAAACCTTCAACTATACCCCCGGACTACGGTGAGATGCACCGAAGGCCACGCGGGTTGGTGGTCTAGTCAGGCTATGACACCTCCTTGACATGGAGGAGACCGGCGGTTCAAATCCGCCCCAACCCACTTCTACGAAACTCACACCGGCGAGCACCGCGTAGCGTGTGCGACGCCCCGAGAAGACGGTGAATGGGTTCGGGGATTCGAACCCGGGACGTCGCAGCGGCCGAGCGAAGCGAGGCCGACCATCTTCCTCGGGGTCACAATCCGCCCAGCCCACTTCTCGAATTGCTGCGCCGACGGGCGACGCTTGTGCCGCTCGACGCGCACCCGTTTGACCGTGGTTGCGACCGAGAACGTGCGGACGTGAACCCCGAGACCACGCGCGACGAATCTGTGAGCGGGTCCGCCCGATAGAGCCGAACGTGGACGGGTTACGCGCCGACTACCAAACTACCGGTACGCTATCGGTTGGGGTAATGTCTGGGAGTCGCTGGGACCCGAGCGCGCCCGTGACGACTGCGGCAGGGGCCCGCAGGCGTTCGGTGAGAGCGGCGGTCGTGGGGGTGGGAACGGTCGGGCTCCATCGAGCGGTCACGTTCGATGACGCCGACGTCGACGTGGTCGGCTACGACGTCGACGAGTCGGTCGTGGCGAAGTACCGCCGTGGAGTCGACGCGACTGGCGCCGTGGGTGACGCCCGGGTCGCCGAGAGTGACTGTTCGTTCACCACGGACTCCGCCTGTATCCGGGACGCCGACGTGGTGTTCGTGGCGGTCCCGACGCGCCACGACACCGAGACGCGGCGGTCGCTCCCCACGGTTCGGGCGGCCGCCGAAACCGTCGGCGAGCAGCTCACGCCGGACACAACCGTGATCCTGGAGTCGACCGTCCCTCCTGGTGGCACGTCGGACGTCTTCACGCCGACGCTCGAAGCGACCGCGAACATGACCGCCGGCGAGGAGTTCGCGGTCGCCTACTCGCCGGCACGGCTCTCGCCGGGGAACCGGGAGGGCGACGCGCGGAACCCGACGAAGCTCGTCGCTGCAGAGCAACGCTCCGTCGCCCGGGACGTCGCAGCGCTGTACGAGCGTGTGTTCGAATCGGTCCACGTCGTCAGAGACCCGGCAATCGCGGCGGCCGCGAAGTGCGTCGAGAACGTCTACCGGGACGTGACCATCGCGCTCGTGAACGAACTCGCCGCCGCCCTCGACGCGCTCGACCTCGCCGTCGACGACGTCCTCGACGCCGCGGCGACGAAGTGGAACGTCCCCCGCCTCGACCCGGGGCTCGTCGGCGGAACCTGTCTCCCGGACGACCCACACCTGTTCGCGGACCGGGTGGAACGCGCGGGTGGGTCGACCCCCCTCGTTCGGGCGGCGAGAGCAGTCAACGAGGCCGTCCCGGAACGCGTCGCTGAGACGACCGTCGCCGCGCTGGCCGACCGCGAGACCCGGACGAACCCGGCTCGGGACGTCGGCGAGCGCGAGCGCTCCGAGGCCGACGCCACGCTGCGGGGGAGTGGCGCGTCCGGCGACGAGGCGACCGTGTTGCTCCTCGGGCTCGCCTACAAGCCAGACGTGGCCGACCTCTCTGGGACGAGGTGCGACGTCGTCGCAGCGCGACTCGCGAAACGGGGCATCGACGTCGTCGGCTACGACCCGCTGGTGGACGCTGCCCACGCCGACCGCGCCCTCTCAGTCGACGTCCGGTCTGCCCGGCCGTTCGAGAACGTCGACGGCGTGGTGGTGCTCGTCGGCCACAGCGCCTTCGACGACCTCACGCTCGACGACGTGGCGGCCACGAACGACGTCCCACCAGTGGTCGTCGACGTTCCCCGTAGCTTCGACCACGGCCACTCCTCGCGACCCGACGTCGTCTACCGGTGTCCCTGATGTACCGGGACCACACCGTCGCGGTGGTCGTTCCGGCGTACGACGAAGCCCCGCACGTCGGCGACGTCGTCGCCGAGATACCGGCGTTCGTCGACCACGTCTACCTCGTAGACGACGCCTCGAACGACGACACGAGTGCGGTGGCGCTCGCTGCTGCCGACCCGGAACGCGGGCGAGCGACTGGAGCCGACATCTCGAGGAATCCGGGCGACGCCGCGAACGGAGTCTGGTCTGCCCTCGAGGACCGCGTCGCCGAGCGAACCCGCCGGGGGCGAGTGACCGCACTCCGCCACGGCGAGAACGAGGGGGCGGGTGGCACCGTCAAGACCGGCTACCTCGCCGCGCTCGCGGGTGGCGCGGAACTCGTCGCGACGGTCGACGGGGACGGCCAGCTGGACCCGGCCCGACTCGACCGGTTTCTCGAGGCCCTCACCACCACCGACGCGGACTACGTGAAAGGGACGCGGCTCCGCAGCCGCGAGGACCGCGACGAGATGCCGGCGTTCCGGCTGTTCGGCAACGCCGTCCTGACGCTCCTCTCTCGCGCGTCCACGGGGTACTGGGACCTGACAGACCCCGTGAACGGCTACACGGTGATCACCCGGGAAGCGCTCGCCGACGTACGCCCCCGGTCGCTCTACGAGGGGTACGGCTACGGCGTCCAGGTGCTGGCCAGACTGCACGCCGCCGGCTGTCTCGTCGCGGACGTCCCCCACCCGAGCGCGTACGGCCCAGAGGTGAGCGGCATCGACTACCGGACCTACGTCCCCCGGGTCTCCGGGCTGCTCGTCGAGACGCTCGCGTGGCGGCTCCGGCGGGAGCGCCTGGGCGCCCTCTCGGACCCCGGTGTCGCCGCCGCAAAGTCGGTCGTCGGTGACCTGCTCGGCGTCGTCGAGGGTGTAGTGAGCGCCGTTCGCGGGGGTGCGCTCGAACGGGGTCGGGAGCCGTGAGAGTCCTCTTCGACGTCACACACCCGGCGCTCGTCCACCTGTTCGAGGCACCCGCCGAGACGCTGGCCGACCGGGGACACGACGTCGCTGTCGCGGCACGCGAGAAGGACGTCACAACCGACCTTCTCGACGCCGCCGGCGTCCCCTACGAGGTGGCGTCCCGGGCCGGTTCCGGCCCCCTGTCGCGAGTCGCGGAACTCGTCGTGCGCGAACTCGGACTGCTGCGGATCGCCCGGCGGTTCGACCCGGACGTGATCGTCAGTCAGGTCGACCCGGCGGCCGTCCACGTTGCCCGCCTGGTCGGCGCCAGTGCCGTCGTCTTCGACGACAGCGAACACGAGCGGGTCGTCGCCAGTGTCACCCACCCGTTCGCCGACGTCGTCTGTACGCCCGCGGCGTTCCGGCGGGACGTCCCGAACCAGCGCCGGTACGACGGGTTCCACGAACTCGCGTACCTCCACCCCGAGCGGTTCACGCCGGACCCCGACGTCCTCCGCGAACACGGTGTCGACCCCGACGAGCCCTACGCCGTCGCCCGGTTCGTCTCCTGGGCGGCCCACCACGACGTCGGGCAGGGTGGCTTCTCGCCGACCGGCAAGCGCCGCCTGGTCGCCGAACTCTCCGAGTACGCCACCGTCTACGTCTCCAGCGAGGGCGACGTTCCCACGGGCGTGGACGCCGACCCGCTCCCGGTGCCGCCCGACTGCGTCCACGACCTGGTCGCGTTCGCGGACTGCTACATCGGCGACTCCCAGACGATGGCGACCGAAGCCGCCGTCCTCGGGACGCCGGCGGTCCGGTCGAACTCGTTCGCGGGCGACGGCGACATGAGCAACTTCCACGAACTGGAGGACGAGTACGGCCTGCTGGAGTCCTTCGAGGACGAGGACGTGGCAATCGAGCGCGCCGTCGAGTACGTCAGGGACCCACCCGAGGAGGCGCTGTCGAGGCGGCGAGCGCGGCTCGTCGAGGAGAAGATCGACGTCGCGTCGTTCGTCGTCGACGTCGTGGAGGGGGTCGCGTGAACGTCTGCTCGGTCGTCGGCGTCCGCCCGGAGTTCGTGATGGCGACGCCGGTCGTCAGCGAACTCGCGGCGAGCGGCCACGAGACGACGCTCGTCCACACCGGCCAGCACCACGACGACGCGCTCTCGACGGTGTTCTTCGAGGAGCTGTCGCTGCCGTCGCCGGACCACCACCTCGGTGTCGGGTCCGTCCCTCGCGACGAACAGGTCGCCGGCGCCGTCGCGCGCCTCGTCCCGGTTCTCGCGTCGACTGCCCACGACGCCGTCGTCGTCTACGGGGACACGACGTCGACGCTGGCGGGTGCGCTCGCAGCCAGCACGACGAACACGCCGCTCGTACACGTCGAGGCCGGCCTCCGGAGCGGCGACTGGTCGATGACCGAAGAGCGGACCCGCGTCCTCGTCGACCACGTCGCCGACCTCCGGTTCGCCCCGACCCGCGGCGCGCGCACCACGCTCGCGGACGAGGGCGTGACCCGGGGCGTCCACGAGGTCGGCGACGTCCGCGCCGACGCCGTCGCGATGGCCCGCGACGTCACCCCGGCGGCACTCCCGGACGTTCCCGACGAGTACGTGCTCGCGACGGTCCACCGCGCCGCCACGACGGACGACGAGTCGACACTCCGGGACGTGTTCGGGGGGCTCGCGAACGCCCGCCTCCCGGTGGTCCTCCCGCTGCACCCCCGGACTGCCGACCGGCTCCGCGAGTTCGACCGCTACGGCTGGGCGGCCGACCGGGTCGCGCTCGTCGAACCGACCGGGTACGCCGCGTTCCTCGAACTGGTCGAGAGCGCGTCTGCCGTCGCCACCGACTCAGGCGGCGTCCAGCGGGAGGCTGCCTACCTCGGGACGCCGTGCGTGACGCTCCGCGACACCACTGAGTGGAAGGGGACAGTGCGGCGTGGGCAGAACGTCCTCGCGGGGACGGACCCGGAGTCCGTCTCGGCGTCGATCGACGCCGCGACCGCCGAACGTGGACACGACGCTGACCCCCCGACCGGCGCGGCGAGCGATATCGTCGCGACCCTGGAAGCGTGGACGGACGGAGCGCAGTCCGGGGAGCCGTCCGTCCCGGGAGGAGTGCCGTGATGCGCGTCCTCAACCTCGTCCCCAGCGCGGAGTCGACGGCGTTCCGCGGGCAGGTGTGCGCGCTCCGCGACCGTGGTGTCGACTGCACCACGCTCGCTGTCCCCGGCAGCCACGTCCCCGGTGAGCGCGCGCGTTCCCCACTCGACTACCTCGTCCACCTCGGCCGCGCGCTCCGAGCGGCGGCCGACGACGTCGACGTTGTGCACGCGAACCAGGGTGTCGTCGCGCCGACGGCGCTGCTGACACCGGGTCTCCCGACGGTCGTCTCGCTCTGGGGGACCGACCTCTACGGACCGCTCGGCCCGGTCAGCCGGGCCTGTGCGCGGGCTGCGACGGAGGCCGTCGTGATGTCCGCGGCAATGGCCGACGAACTCGACGCCGACTGTCGGGTCGTCCCGCACGGCGTCGACACCGAGCGATTCCGCCCGCGCGACCCCCAGGAGGCCAGGGACACCCTCGGCTGGGACGACAGTCGAGTGCACGTCGTCTACCCCTACGCCCCGGAGCGGACGGTCAAGAACTTCCCGCGAGCACGACGAGTCGTCGCCGCTGCCGCGGACGAACTCGAGGACAGGCCGGTGCTCCACGCCGTCACGGGCGTCCCACACGCGGAGATGCCGACGTACCTGAACGCCGGCGACGTGCTCCTGCTCACCTCCGACCACGAGGGGTCGCCGAACGCCGTCAAGGAGGCGCTCGCCTGTAATCTCCCGGTCGTCTCGACGCCCGTCGGCGACGTCCCCGAGCGACTCGAGGGCGTCGACCCGTCTGCCGTCGCGGAGACCGACGAGGGGCTGGTCGACGCGCTCGTCGACGTGCTCTCCCGGGCCGAACGCTCGAACGGCCGGCAGTGCGTCGCGGGCCTCGACCGCGACTGGACCGCCCGGGAACTCGAGAGCGTCTACCGGTCGGCTCTCGCAGATGCGTAGACACGACGTCTACGCCCACGCCGCCCGCTCCCTCCTCGCGGACTGGCGGCGGGATCGGTCACCAGTCGAGGAGCTCCCGGCGGCCGCGCTCCGGGACGCCCTGGACGGGTTCGACGCGGACGTCGCCGTGGTGTACGCGGGACTCTCGGACGTGGTGGCCGCCCTGGGCGGCGACCCCTACGAACGCCTCCAGGACGCACTGCTCGCACAGTTCGACGCGGTCCTCACGCCGGGGTTCACGTTCTCCTTCCGGGACACCGGGTTCGTCGACCTCGACCGGGCACCCCCGGAGGTCGGCACGTTCGGGCGACGGTTCCTCGCAGACGCCGACGGTCGGACCGACGACCCCGTGTTCTCGCTCCTCTGGACCGGCGCCTTCGAGTTCGACACCGACGGCACCGACTGCAGTTACGGCCCCGGTGGCTACTGGCGAGAACTCCACGACCGGGACGTCCTCTACCTGAACGTCGGCACCGACCGCTTCCGGTGTTCGGCGTTCCACGTCGCGGAACTCCGTCACGACGTGCCGTACGTCTCGTGTGCCGAACACCGCGGCGTCGTCAGGCACGGCGGCACGACGCGCACCGTCGCACACCGCGCGCCGGTGGACGACCACTACCGCCGGTTCGCCCGCCGGAGCGTCCTCGAGGAACTCGGCGACGCGCTCGTCGACCAGTCGGTCTGCGGCCTCAGAGTACAGGGATGTCGAGCGAGCGACGTGGACGCGCTCCTGGACGACCGGCTCGACAGCGACCCCTACTACCTCGTGACGTGACGGGTCGAGCGCGTCGCCGACGGCTCCGCCCAGTTCGACCTCGAGACCGTCGCTGTCGGCGTCTGGAGCGACGGGGCATCGACAGCCGCGCGACCGGGACGGTGGAGGAGAGCCCACTACCGGTGCCGCCCCGAGCAGCTTCGGGCGCTGCGACTCTCCGCGTCGATTTATCTGTCCCGACGACCAACGAGAGGTATGGCAGACGTCACAGTGACGACGACGGACGGCATCGAGGGCGAGGAAGTCACCGAGTATCTCGGCATCGTCTCCGGGGAGGCGGTGATCGGCGCGAACGTCGTCAGCGACATCGCGGCCGGCATCCGGGACGTCGTCGGCGGGCGGAGTGGCTCCTACGAGAAGAAGATCGAGACGGGGCGCACGGAGGCCATCGCCGACATCGAGGCGGAAGCCGCCGAGATGGGCGCCGACGCCGTCGTCGGCGCCGCCCTCGACTACGAGGAGATGGCCGAGGGGATGCTGTGGGTGAACGTCTCCGGCACGGCAGTGAAGACGCGGCGGGAGTAGTCGCCACCAGTTCGTCTGAGACGACTAGCGTCGGACTGACAGTCGCAACGCTGCGGCGAGCCGTCACCGGCGTCTCGCCGTCGGACCGAGACGGCCGCATTCAGCCAGTTCGCTCCTCGGAACGACGGTACTGATGGGGTCACTCGCGCCGGAATCGGGTTTTCCGACCGAATGTTTACGTGTATGCGACGAAAATTTATTACATACTTAGCATGCCAATCCTTGGCGCGGCACTCCGGGGGGTGGTGCTCTCGCCGATCGTTCCACGAGGGACGCGCTCGTACGTCTTCGAGCAGATCTACGTCGTGTTCCTCGTTCTCGGGACGCTGGTGGGCATCGTCGTCATCGCCTACATGCTCCACAAGGCGTACACGTACCGTGCGTCGACGAGACACGGTGACGACGCGGACCGGCCGACCGTCGGTGAGATACCGTCTGGGAGCGGGGGTGGCCGGAAGCTGTTCGTCTCCTTCGCGCTCAGCGCCATCATCGTCGTCTCGCTCATCTCGTGGACGTACTTCACGCTGCTGTACGTGGAGAGCCCCGACACGGCGGCGGACGAGGAACCGCTCGAGGTGGACGTCGTCGCCCACCAGTTCTACTGGGAGTTCGTCTACCCGAACGGACACTCCGAGCGAGGCACGCTGCGCGTTCCGGAGGACCGTCGCGTTCGGTTGACGGTGACGTCGGCGGACGTGTTCCACAACTTCGGCGTTCCCGAACTGCGCGCGAAAGCCGACGCGGTACCGGGTGAGCGGACGGACACGTGGTTCGAGGCGTCGAGTCCCGGGACCTACGAGGCGCACTGCTACGAACTCTGTGGCACCGGCCACTCCTACATGGACGCCACCGTCCAGGTGATGGAGCAGGGCGCCTACGAGGAGTGGTACGCGAACACGTCGAACGGGACGGCCGAGAACGGTACGACTGCGGACGCGAGCGCGCCAATCGCGTCCGCAGCGGGGGTGTGACCACCGATGACGGGACACGAGACGCCGCCCGACGACCTGCCGCCCGGAGACGCCGCGTCCGACGCTGGGGACGAGCGAGACGGACGCCGAGACAGTGAACAGCCCGGAGAAGACGTCGAAGTCGACGGTGGTGTCGCCGGCGAGGCGGTGCACGACGACCACGCGTTCCCACCGAAGAGTTCGGTGAAGCGGTGGTTCGTCACGACCAACCACAAGGACGTCGGCATGCTCTACCTCGTCACGTCGCTGCTGTTCCTCGTCCTGGGTGGCGTGCTGGCGTTGCTGATGCGGACGCAACTGTGGGCCCCGCGCGCTCCGGGAACCGGGCCGCTGTCCGCGCTCGCCTACAACCAGGCCGTCTCGGTGCACGGCCTGGTGAT
This sequence comes from Halobacterium wangiae, assembly GCF_021249345.1. Classification (NCBI taxonomy): domain Archaea; kingdom Methanobacteriati; phylum Methanobacteriota; class Halobacteria; order Halobacteriales; family Halobacteriaceae; genus Halobacterium; species Halobacterium wangiae. The sequence continues at coordinate 593,568 of NZ_CP089588.1, forward strand.
GGTGTTCTGGTTCCTGTCGCCGTTCGCGTTCGGGTTCGCGAACTACGTCGTCCCCCTCCAGATCGGTGCGAAGGACCTCGCGTTCCCACGGCTGAACGCCCTGAGCTACTGGCTCTACCTCGCCTCCGGCATCCTGCTCGGCGTGTCGTTCTTCCAGGGCGGGTCGTTCGCGGGCGGGTGGACGATGTACGCGCCGCTGAACCTGCCGCGGTTCGTCCCCAGCATCGGCGGGAACTCGGCCATCCTCGCACTGCTGTTGTTCGTCGTGTCGGTGACCGTCGGGTCGGTGAACTTCCTGACGACCATCCACCGGATGCGCGCCGACGGCCTGACGCTCTGGCGGTTGCCGCTGTTCACGTGGACCATCCTGTTGACCGTGTGGATGATGCTGTTCGCGTTCGCGGCGCTGCTGGCGGCCCTGCTCATCCTCTCGGCCGACCGCCTGCTGGGGACGACCTACTTCGCGGCCGAGGCCGCCAGCGGCGCGCTCCTGTGGACACACCTCTTCTGGTTCTTCGGCCACCCCGAGGTGTACATCGTCTTCTTCCCCGCGCTCGGCGTGATGGCGGAGACGTTCCAGACGTTCACTGGCCGCCGAATCGTCGGCCGGAAGTGGTTCATCGCGGCGATGGTGCTGGTCGCGCTCCAGAGCTTCGTCGTCTGGATGCACCACATGTTCCTCACGAGCATCAACCTCGAGATCAAGACGCTGTTCATGGTGACCACCATCGGCATCTCCCTGCCGTTCGACCTGATGGTGTTCTCGCTCATCTACACGATGGTGAAGGGCCGCATCCGATTCACGACGCCGTTCCTCTTCTCCTTCGGGGGGCTGTTGCTGTTCATCGTCGGCGGCATCACGGGCGTGTTCCTGGGCGCCGTCGTCCTCGACTACGAGTTCCGCGGCACCTACTGGGTGGTCGCACACTTCCACTACGTGATGGTCGCGGGCGTCGCCGCGCTCATCGGCGGCCTCTACTACTGGTACCCGAAGATGACCGGCCGGATGTACGACGAGTTCCTCGGGAAGCTCCACTTCGCCGTGTTCTTCGTCGGCTTCAACCTGCTGTACTTCCCGATGTTCGTGGCGTGGGAGACGCCGCGCCGGAGCTTCGCGTACGAGCCCGGGATGACGCCGTGGCACCAGCTCGCGACCGTCGGCGGGTTCGTGTTCGGCCTGTCGTTCGTCATCATGCTCTACAACATGGTGGTCTCGGCGTACGCCGGCGAGCCAGCAGACGACAATCCCTGGAAGTACGGGTCGACGGCCGAGTGGGCGGTTCCGTCGCCGCCGCCGCTTGAGAACTTCCCCGGGGTGCCGAGCTACGGGGGTGGCAGACTCCAGTTCCTCGGCGGGGGCTCGGAGACGGACGCCATCGAGTCCGGCGCGGCCGACAGCGTCGCCGACGGCGGGCCGCCCGACGGTGTCGCCGACGGCGCCGGGACGGCCGACGTTGTCGGCGGTGAGGTCGCGGCCCAGCGCCGTCGCACCCGGGAGGAGACCCACGAACCCGCGCCCAGCCACGCCAGCATCTGGCCGTTCGGCGTCGGCGTCGCGGCGTTCTTCGCGCTGTTCGGGCTCTCCGGCTTCCAGAACGGGCAGTTCCCGTCCGGGGCGATGGGGACCGTCTACGTGGCGTCGACCGGAGTCGGCCTGTTCGGGGTTCTCGCGACGCTGGTCGCGATGGCGCGCGAGCGGTTCCACGGCCCGAGCGGCCCGTTCGGGGAGAGCTGGCCGTTCGGCGGCGTCGGCAACGTCAAGACCGGCGTCTGGATCTTCCTCGCGTCGGACGTGGTGCTGTTCGGGGCGTTCATCGGCGCGTACGTCTTCCTCCGGTTCTCCAGCGGCTGGGTGGCCTGGGAGCCGATTCCGGACAACGTCACGCCCGGCCTCGTGAACACGTACCTCCTGTTGACCAGCAGTTTCGCCGTCGTGCTGGCCCTGGAGGCCGCCGAACGGGAACACCGCTGGGGTGTGGTCGCCAGCCTCGGGACGACGCTGGTGCTCGGCCTCGGGTTCCTCGGCAACAAGGCCATCGAGTGGAACCACCTCTTCCACGAGGGCGTCTGGCTGTCCTCGAACGTGCGCGCGTCCACGTTCTTCCTGACGACGGGGCTCCACGCCGCCCACGTCATCACGGGACTGCTGATAGCGGCGTACATGCTCCCGCGGGCGTGGCGCGGCGCGTACCTCGGTGACAGCGCGCCGATAGAGCACTTCGGGCTCTACTGGCACTTCGTGGACATCGTGTGGCTGTTCCTGTTCCCGCTGTTCTACATCCTGTGACAATGACCAGGCTCAAACTGTACACCGCGATCTACGTCGTGTTGTTCGTCTCCGCGACCGTCCAGGTGCTCGTCGAGCAGGCCGGGATGGCCTACTGGACGGCTCTGGGGATCATCGTGGCACTGTCGTTCGCGAAGGCCGTCGTGGTCGCCGCCTACTATCAGCACCTCCGCTGGGAGCCGCGGTCGGTCACCGGTCTCGTCGCACTGGGGCTGCTGGCAGCACTGGCGTTGACCGTCGCGGCGACGTACTCGATAACGTGACCGCGCCGCCCGCGGCGTCGCCGTCGACGCGCGAACGACTGGGGTGGGCAGCGCTGTTCGCCGTGCCGATGGGCGTCGGCGTCGCCGTCGCGACGGCGCAGTCGGTCGGCCTCCCGCCGTCCCATCCGATGGTCGTAGCTGCGGGGGTAGGAACGACGCTGTTGCTGGCGCTCCTCGTCCTGGGGGCGACGGCGGTGAACCAGTCGGCCGAGTGACTCCCGGAGCGGGACTGGCGGCCCTGGCGCACAGTTTTACCGGGCCGATGCGTACACGCTAGCATGGGACGTGATCCGCTCGTGTACGGCGCCATCGTCGGCGTGCTGACCGTGGGCATCGCGGCGCTGCTCGCCGGGGAGTTCTTCCACGGCGTCGGCTACCTCGTGCCCGTGGGTGGCGCGCTGGCACTGCTCGCCGTCGGCGGCCTGACCGCCGCCATCGCGCGAGAGCCGGTTCCCGAGTCCGCCAGCGATCACTGAGTTCGGACCGGCGGGGACGGGAGCGCTACAGGATGTCGCTGCCGAGGACGACCATGTACAGCAGGACGGTGAGCGCGTAGAGGACGCCCAGCGCCACCACGACGCGCAGGTGGAAGTAGAACAGTTCCTCGCGCTCGGCCTCCCGGGCCGCCTCGTAGGCCGTGCGTTCCGCGGTCGAGCACTCCTCCGGGTGGACCTCGCCGACGTGCAGGTCGCGGGCCGCCGTCTCCGCGAACGGGCGACCACAGTGCGGACACGCCGCGGCCACGGAGTCCTCGGCGCCGACGTCCGACTCGACGTCGACGACTGGGTCCCGACGGTCCGCGCCGGTGGCAGACTGCATCCGTGTCGACGTGGGTGCTGGAGTCACAAGTAGACGGGGGCGACCGTCGGCTGTCCGACGACCCAGGCGCTGGTCATCGTGTACACCATCATCACGACGACGAACGGGTACTGGCTCCGGATGGGACGCAGGACGCCGGGGAACAGTTCTATCGCGAGGGCGTGGGCGACCCAGACGGCGAGCAGGTGGCCGAGGACGACGAGGGCCAACTGGAGCGTCCCGAACCACGCCGGGAGCACCGCGACCTGGACGGTGTCGACGCCACCGAAGGGCGCGCCCAGCAGGCCGACCAGCGCGGGCGACAGCGTGAGGAAGTAGCCGAGGAAGTGCGCGACGTGGTAGCCGGCGGCGATGGGCAGTAGCGACGGCGCGAACCACCGCTCGACGACCGACGGGGCGAGGAAGCTGTCGACGCGCTCCCGCGAGCGAGCGGCCGCGAACCGGTAAGCGAGGAGGAAGCCGCCGAACCCCACGAGGAGCGCGACCAGGTAGAAGAGCGCGACCACGGCACCGCCGAGGACGCCGTTGCCGGCGACGGGCGAGAGGAGCGGGCCAGCCAGGGCGTTCCAGGCCGGCGTCGCGACGAGGCCGTCGAACGTGGTGACCCAGAGGAGCGCGACGACGAACGCCGTCGACCCGGGTTCGTCGTCGGTTCGGAGGTCGGTGAGTGCCGCGCCCGGCAGTCTGAGCTGGAGTCCGTCCGGCCCGCGCTGGACCGGCGCGACGCGGCCGTAGAGGCGGAAGACGCGGGACACCGGGTCGACGCGACCGAACCAGGTGTCGGTGCCGTAGCGCGCCGCCCCGGCGAGCGTCGCGACGGTGTAGGCCGCGACGAGCGCGCCGAGCGCCTGGGGGTTGGCGGCGAGTGGACTGACGACTTCGACCCAGACGAGTGCGAGGAGGCCCGCGACGCTCGGCCACGCGCCGTAGCGCTCCGGGTACGGGCGCTGGCTCGACGTCGGGAGGACGCGGGCGAGCGTCCGCCACGGATTCACCACCGGCCAGCTGTTCCCGACGAGGTAGGTGGACATCGCGTAGCCCGCCCACCACCCCACCCAGACGACGAGGATAGCGAGGTTCGTCGTCGGCGTCGACGGGCCGAGCACACTGGCCGCCAGGACGAGCGCGAGCACTGCGACGCCAGCGGCCGACAGCAGCGTCGCGCCGGCGCGCCAGAACACGGCGGGGGACGGCAGAACCGCGTGCCAGCCGTTCACCGCGCGGATACCCTTGTGGTCCGTCAGCAGACTGTTGAAGAGGAACGACGCGCCGACCAGCACGCCGCCAGTGACGACCGTCAGCCAGGACGGGACCTGGGTCGCGGCGGCGGCGTCACTCAGGCCGCCGACGTGCGCTGGCAGCAACCGGAGTACATCCTGGGCGGTCCACCGTGCGACGAGGACGTCGAGAATGGCGACGAGGGTGGGGAACGGCACGACGGGTCACGCGCCCCCCGTTCGCCAGACCAGGAGGACGACGGCGGCGACGAACGCGGCCGTCGAGAGGTCGACTGCGAAGCTGTACACCGTCGTCGGGACGGCGCCGCCGAGGACGACGGCGAGCAGCGACGCGAACACCGGCCACGAACAACTGGCGCAGGCCAGCAGACCGAGCGCGCCGCTGAGGGCGGCCGCGGCGAAGTCGAGGAGCGCGACGTAGACGAGGTAGGTCAGGGCGAGGTAGCCGACGACCTGGTAGGGGACGAGTGTCAGGGTGAACGCGGCGTGGTCGTAGACCACCGTCGGACCCCACCCGGGCGGGAGCGACGTGAACAGTTCGAGGCCACGGGGGCCGCCGTGGCTGTGACCGTGTCCGAGGTGCGTGACGTCGAGCACGCCGCCGACGTACGCGAGCACCAGGAGGTAGCCCGCCGTGACCGCGAGGACGGCGCCGCGCACGCGCCGCGAGGCGTCCGGGGGGACGACGGTGAAGACGGCCCACGCGGCGAGGTTCACCCAGACGAACGGGTAGAGGAGGTAGCGGACGCTGGTCGGTTCCGCGCCGGTGAAGCCGAGGTAGCCCGCGAGGAGCGCGAGTTCGGCGAGGACGACGACTGTGACGACGGCGAGTGCTACCGGGGAGACCCGGCGAGAGAGCGCGGCGAGCGACCGGGCGGCGACTGAGTCGGTCATGGCGGGTGAGTGGGGAGTGCGGTCAGGCGACGAGGAGTTTCGTGGCGATGACGCCGACGAGGACGACGGCGAAGAGCCAGGCACTCAGCCCCACGGAGTGGGCCTGTGGGAGGCCGTGGGCTCGCGCGACGTGGTAGGTGCCCCACGCGAAGAAGGCGGCGAGCAGCGTCGGTGCGATGGCGACGAGGAGCAGCGAGGCGGCGTCGAGGAACACGGCGAGCGCCGCGACCAGGAGGAACACGGCGGTCGCAGCGAGTGCCACGGTCTCGCTCGAGACGCCGCCCGCGGGGATAGCCGACGACGCGTCGCTGCGTGGACGGAACGTCGGTGTGTACACCGCGTGGTGCCAGCGCCGCGAGACGGCGACGGCCGCACCGACCAGCAGTACCCCCATCACGACCGCGCTCAGCAGGACGCCACTCACTACCATGCTACATCATACCAGAGTTTCGTGCGAGCCATCAATAAGGTTCCTGTCAACCCTGGGTTCGAACGGGGTCAGACCTGGTGGTGTGGGATCCCCGTCAGTCGCATCATGACGAAGCCGAGAACGGTTCCGTACACCACGTGGGCGGCGAACGTCAGGACCAGGAACGAGGCGTTGACGACGAGGTTCGCTCCGGGCCAGAAGATGAAGACGAAGGTCACCCAGAACAGCAGCGCGATGGTCACACCGCGCAGGTACGCCGGTTCTCTCGGCGGGAGGAACGTCGCCGTCACGACGAAGAACAGCGGCAGCACGAACGCGCCGCCGCCGACGAAGAAGGCCAGCCCGACCGTCGCGTCCGCCTGCCTGATGACCAGGTTCGCGAAGGCCGCGAGCGGTTCCGCCTCGAATACGCCGAGGAGTAACGGGATGCCGGCGATGATGGGCGCCATGACGACGAGGCCGGCGATGCCGCCGACGATGGCACTGCCAATCACACGTAGCGTGAGCGGCTCGTCGTTCTCCCCCAACACGGGTTCGTCGGTGGCCGCCTCGGCCTGGGTGCTCTCCGGCATGTGCATATAATGGTCGTTCGTTATGTTAACGGTTGTCGTGAATGACAGCGCGAGGACTCGTTCGGCGACCACCACGACGCGAGCCTCCACCCCAGCGGACGGTGAAACTCGCGAGCAGCGTTACGGCGAGTCCGAGCAGTCCGCGCCGCAGTCCGGGCACTCGTCGTCGACGACGGTCACCTGGGCGTCACAGTCGGGACAGAAGTCGAGCCAGCACGCACGGTCGCCCATGACTCCAGGTTGGACGGCCAGCACCTTCAGTCCTCGCCGTGGATCGTCTCGTGGAAGCCGACGACGAGCGCGGGGACGACGACCATGAAGAGGTGTTCCTCGACGGGGATGCCGAGGAACTCCACGCCGGTCCGGAGTTCGATCGCGAAGACGCCGATCTCGAGCGTGTACCAGTCCCAGACGTACGCCAGCGGGTAGAGCGCCACGACTGTGACAGCGGCGCGCCGGAGTGCGTCGGCTCGGTAGAGGAGCACGAACGCGAGCGCACCGAACGCCACCTCCGAGGCGAGGTAGGTGTAGTCGCCGAAGACGGCGCCGATGTCGGGGAGCACGCGGCTGGCTACGTCCCGCAGGCGTAAAACTCTACGAGGGCGCTCCGGGACCGCGAGAGGCGCAACAAGGTTCAAGGCGCTGGTCCGTGTCCTTCCACGTGAAGGCCTATGGATATCTCTAACATCGCGACTAACGACTACATTCAGGTGGAATCCGAGGAACGACTGGGGAAGGTGCGGTCTATCTTCGAGGAGGAGAACCCCAAGGGGATCATCGTCACGAAGGCCGGACAGTACGAGGGAGTCATCTCGGAACGACAGCTGATCCAGTCCCACATCGAGGACCACACGAAGGTCGCCGCGCTGATGGCCGACGCGCCACAGGTCGACCGCACGGAGGACGTGCGGGACACGGCACGGATGCTCGTCGAGGGCGGCACCAAGATCGCGCCGGTGTTTGAGGCCGGCGACCTCTGGGGCGTCGTCAGCGAGGACGCCATCCTCGAGGCCGTCCTCGAGAACCTCGACGCGCTCACCGTCGGCGACATCTTCACCGAGAATGTCGTCACCATCGAGGAGAGCGAGACCATGGGCCGGGTCATCAACCTCCTCCGCGAACACGGCGTCTCCCGGCTGCCCGTCGTGGACGACGACGACGGCTTCCTCACGGGGATCGTCACCCGCCACGACATCGTCGACTTCGTCGTGCGCGACAACACCCGGACCACCCGGGGGGACCGCAGCGGCGAGATGGAGCGTCTGCTCGACCTCCCCGTCTACGACGAGATGTCCAGCCCCGTCGCGACCGCCTCCGTCGCCGACAGCGTGCGCGACGCCGTCGCCGAGATGCTCGACAACGACTACTCCGGCCTCGTCGTCACCCCGGAGAACGACGACCGGGTCGTCGGCGGCATCCTCACCAAGACGGACGTGCTACGCGCACTCTCCTACACTGAGGAGGAACACCTCGACGTCCAGATCACGAACATCGAACTGCTCGACGCGCTCACCCGCCAGGAGGTCCAGGAGCGCATCGAACAGGTCGCGGGCAAGTACAGCGAGATGAACGTCCACCACGCCCACGTCCGCCTCCACAAGCACAAGGAGAAGCTCCGTGGCACCCCACTCATCCAGGCTCAGATCCGCCTCCGCACGAACAAGGGCCAGGTCGCCGGCACCGGCGAGGGCTACGGCGCGGACAACGCCTTCTACGTCGCCCTCGACAAGCTCGAACGGAACGTGCTCGAACTGAAGGGGATCGAACACGACGAGGAGTACCGCGGCCAGCTCCTCCGGAAGCTGAACGAGCTATAGTACCTTTTGCTGTGCTCGCGGCCTTCGGCCGCTCGCTGGCAAAAGCTACGCTAAAGGCACTCCTCCTTCCCGCCGCTCGGTTCGCTCGCGTTAGTCAGTCGTCGGCCTCCGCTCACTCACTAACTACGTTCGTTCGCGGAGTGACTCACGGCGCTCGGGACCTTCGGACCGCTCGCGCCGTGAATGCTCGGGCTAGTGCTGCTGGACGCCCTCGATGCCGGTCTCGGTAATCTGGAAGCGAGCCTGGCCGCCCTCGGGCTGGGCGCGGTGTTTCTCGACGGTCGCGCGGCGGTTGCCGCCGCGGAAGCGGTCGATGCGGACCACGACGCCCGTCCAGTGGGAGAGCGTGTGGCCGCCGAGCGGGCGTACGCGGTCGCTGTCGCTCTCCACGTCGGTGAACACCTGGTTCGTGATGACCACCGCGAGGTCGTGCTTCCGGGCGAGCGACAGCAGGTGGGTGACCTGGCTGGCAACCTGCCGGAGCGCCTCGCCATGGTCGTCGTCGTCGCGTTCGAGGCGATAGAAGCCGGTGGCGGAGTCGAGGACGATGAGGTCCGCCTGCTCGGCGAAGTCGGCGGCGTCCCTGACGGCCTCGGCCTGCTCCTCGAAGTCGTGGACCGCAGAGAGGACGATGCGCGCGGAGGCGTCCTCGGTGTCGTCCGTACGCGCCGACAGTAGCTGGTCGAAGCGCTCGACGGAGAGCCCCTCGGTGTCGATGTAGACGGCCGTCCCGCCCTCGGCGGCGACCTCGACGGCGGTCGAGAGCGCGACGTTCGTCTTGCCGGCGCCGGGCGCGCCGTACACCTGCGTGACGGTGCCGCGCTCGATGCCGCCGCCGAGCAGGTCGTCCAGCGGGTCGCAGCCGGTCGAGACGTGGGTGTCGTCGCTCACTGCGCGGCTATTGGCGCGTCCCGTGCAAAGTATTCTCGGGTCGCTCGCGCCGAGAAAGCGTTTTGCGCCCGGGGCGCCCACCTCCAGACAGTGATCGTCGTCGTCACGGCGGACTTCGAGGTGTACCACGAGGTCGTCGGCGAGCTACGCGACCGGGACGTCGAGTTCACCACCGTCGAACCAGGCGACCCCTTGCCAACCGCGGCGGACGTGGTCGTCACCGCGGGGGACGCCGTGGACGTCGACGTCCCGGTCGTCGTCGCGACGGCCGACGACCCCCGCCGCGCGGTCGAGGAGGCGCTGGTTCACGTCCGGGGTGGCGACGGGAAGACAGTCGTCGGCATCGACCCGGGGACGCGGCCGGGCATCGCGGTCCTGCGGGGTGGCATGGTCGTCGGGGCGTTCCAGGTGCCCGCCGAGCAGGCGGCGGAGGTCGTCGCCGAGGAGGTCGAGGACGAGGCGGACGCCGTGGTCCGCATCGGCGACGGGGCGCGGCTGGCGGGTGCGCGCATCGTGGAGGAACTCGACGACGTGCGGGTCGAACTCGTCGACGAGACGGGGACTACGCCGTCGCTCGGACCCGGCGCCCGTGGCATGGGCGACGTGCTCGCTGCGGTGAACATCGCCCTCATGGCGGGCGAGGAGATCGAGGGCCGCAGCATCGACCCGACCGAGGGCGAGATACAGGTCATCAAGAGCCGGTCCCGGGAGGCCAGCGAGGAGAACCGCACCATCACGGAGGCGCTCGCGCGGAAGGTCGCGGTCGGGAAGCTCACGCTGGAGGAGGCGCTGGACGAACACCGCGAGAACAGCTAGAGCGCGTCCGCCGGCGGCCGAATCTCCGTCGAGAGTTCGTCGTCGAACCGCGGTCCCGCGAGCGAACGGTCCATCGCGACGTCCATCGACGCCGGGGCCTCGGTGGGACGGAGACCATCGGTGTCGACGCCGAGCGCGTCGAGCGCTCGCTGGTGGAACTCATACACGCTCAGCCGCGGGCCCGGAACGTGGAAGACGCCGGTCCAGTCGCCGGCGGCGAGTTCGCAGACGGCGGCCGCCACGTCGTCGACGTGCGCGGGACTCCGGTAGACGTCGTCGAATCGCTCGTACGTCCCGTCGGCGAGCGCGTCGCGGGCGGCCGCCAGTCGCGGCGACGGCGGACTGGCGGCGTACACGTAGCTCGGCCGGAGCACGACCGCGTCGTCGTGGGCCCGGAGTCTGTCCTCGAACAACTGGAGGCGGCGACCGTAGTCGTCCTTCGGTGACCGCGCGTCCGCGGGTTCGTACCGGCCGGCCGCGCCGTCGAAGACGGCGTCGCTGGACACGTAGACGAGTCGCGCCCCCGCGCAGGCGTCGACGAACGACTGGACGGCCTCGTCGTACTCGGGAATCGGCACGTCGGCTCGCTCGACGTTCGCCGCGAACACGACGGCGTCGAATTCGCGGGCGTCGACGAGCGACGCCGGGTCGTCGGCAAACAGGTCGAAGCCGGTAGTCGGGGACGCAGGAACACCACCGGTCCGCTCGACGACCGCCGACCCGAGGAGCCCCGTCCCACCGACCACGAGCACGTCCATACTGTCCCCCCGTTTCTCCGCGGTGAAAACTCCTCGCAGTCCACGACAGATTTGCCTCGTTCTGCGCCCAGTCCCGTCGCCCCGTTCGAACCCGGCACAAGGGATTTAGGAGGCTGCGGAGAACGCTGAACGATGGACGAGACGCCCATTGAAGTCGTATCCTACGACCCCGAGTGGCGCGACCGCTTCGACGCGGAACGCGACCGCCTCCGCCCGTGGCTCGACGACTTCACCACTCGCATCGAGCACGTCGGCAGCACTTCGGTCCCGGGGCTCGCTGCCAAACCAGTCGTCGACGCCCTGGCGGTCGTGGACGACCTGCCAGGGCTCTGGGGCGACGTGGACAAGCTACACGCGGCGCTGGGCTACGAACTCAGCCACCTTCCCCGGGACTGGCTGTTCCTACAGCGGGCCGACGGCGCCGATCGCGGCTAGAACCTCCACCTTGTCCCGGAGGACAGCGACCAGTGGCGACGGGACCTCATGTTCCGCGAGTACCTCCGCGCGAATCCCGAGGCGCGCGAGGAGTACGCCGCCGTCAAGCGCGAGGCCGCCGCTGAACACCCCGAGAACATCGGCGCGTACAACGCCGCGAAGGCCGACGTCTGCAAGGCGATTCTCGAACGCGCGCTCGCGGACGACTGCGGTCACCATCCCCGAGCCGGAGGGGTAAACTCCGCGCCGGCGGCTGGTGGAGATGCCGGCAGGACAGACGGGATGCGCCACGTCTTTCAAGCCGGGCGTGTTAGTACGTAGCAACCGCGGGCGGAACCGGTCGGCGGAAAGTACTTCCGTGACGGCGCCGGACTCCGAGACAATCCCGCAGTCTCCAATCATGAACGAAGTTCAACTCGAGGTGGCGAAAGCCTACCCCAACGACTCGGGGCGGGGTATCGCCCGCCTCGACCCCGACACGCTCCTGCACCTGAAGCTCAGCCCGGGTGACATCATCGAGATCGAGGGTGCCGAGACGACTGCCGCGAAGGTGTGGCGCGCCGACCGGCAGGACTGGAACACCGACACGATCCGCATCGACGGCTTCACTCGCCAGAACGCGGACGTCGGCATCGGCGAGCGCGTGAAGATCCGGAAGGCGGAGGCCGAGAAGGCCGACCGACTCGTACTCGCACCCCCGGAGGAGGCCAGCGTCCAGTTCGGCTCCGACGCCGCCGGGATGGTGAAACGCCAGATCCTGAAACGGCCGGTCGTCTCCCGGGACATCGTCCCAGTGATGTCGAGTACCAACCACCCGTTCATGCGGTCGCCGGGCCAGGCCATCCCGCTCATCGCCGTCGAGACCGAACCCGAGGGCGTCTGCCTCGTCACCGAGGACACCGAGGTGGAACTCCGCGAGGAGCCGATCAGCGGCTTCGAGCGCACCGGTGGCGGCATCACCTACGAGGACATCGGCGGCCTCGAGAACGAGATTCAGCGCGTCCGGGAGATGGTCGAACTCCCGATGAAACACCCCCAGATCTTCCAGAAGCTCGGCATCGAGCCGCCACAGGGGGTGTTGCTGCACGGTCCGCCGGGCACCGGGAAGACGTTGCTGGCGAAGGCCGTCGCCAACGAGACGTCCGCGAGTTTCTTCTCCATCGCGGGCCCGGAGATCATCTCGAAGTACTACGGTGAGTCCGAACAGCAGCTCCGGGAGATCTTCGAGGACGCCAAGGAGGACTCGCCGGCGATCATCTTCATCGACGAACTCGACTCCATCGCACCGAAGCGCGAGGACGTCACCGGCGAGGTCGAGCGCCGCGTCGTCGCCCAGTTGCTGACGATGATGGACGGCCTGGAGGGCCGCGGTCAGGTCATCGTCATCGCGGCGACCAACCGCGTCGACGCCGTCGACCCCGCCCTGCGCCGCCCCGGTCGCTTCGACCGCGAGATCGAGATCGGCGTCCCGGACGAGGTCGGCCGCGAGGAGATCCTGAAGATCCACACGCGCGGCATGCCGCTGTCCGACGACGTCAACCTCGGGTCGCTCGCCGACGACACCCACGGCTTCGTCGGCGCCGACATCGAGAGCCTCACGAAGGAGGCCGCGATGCGCGCGCTCCGGCGCTACCTCCCCGAGATCGAACTCGACGAGGAGGACATCCCGCCGAGCCTCATCGACCGCATGATCGTCAAGCGCCAGGACTTCAAGGGCGCGCTCAACGAGGTCGAACCCTCCGCGATGCGGGAGGTCCTCGTCGAACTCCCGAAGCTCTCGTGGGACGACGTCGGCGGTCTCGACGAGGCCAAGGAGAACATCAAGGAGTCCGTCGAGTGGCCACTCAACCAGCCCGAGAAGTTCACCCGGATGGGCGTCGACCCGCCCGCCGGCGTCCTGCTGTACGGCCCACCGGGCACCGGGAAGACGCTGATGGCGAAGGCCGTCGCCAACGAGACGAACGCCAACTTCATTAGCGTGCGTGGCCCGCAGCTGCTCTCGAAGTGGGTCGGCGAGTCCGAGAAGGCCATCCGGCAGACGTTCCGGAAGGCCCGCCAGGTCTCCCCGACCGTCATCTTCTTCGACGAGCTGGACAGCCTCGCTCCCGGCCGGGGACAGGACGTCGGGAATAACGTCTCCGAGCGCGTCGTCAACCAGCTCCTGACGGAGCTCGACGGCCTCGAGGAGATGGAGGAGGTGATGGTCATCGCCGCGACCAACCGCCCCGACATCATCGACCCCGCGCTCATCCGGAGCGGGCGTTTCGACCGCCTCGTGCAGGTCGGCCAGCCCGACGTCGAGGGCCGCGAGCAGATCCTGAAGATCCACTCCGCGGATATCCCGCTCGCGCCCGACGTGAGCCTCCGCGAACTCGCCGAGATCACCGACGGCTACGTCGGCAGCGACCTGGCGAACATCACCCGCGAGGCCGCCATCGAGGCGCTCCGCGAGGACGAGGACGCCGAGGAGGTCGAGATGCGGCACTTCCGCCGCGCCATGGAGGACGTCCGCCCCACCATCACGGACGACCTCATGGACTACTACGACCGCGTCGAGGAGCAGTTCAAGGGCAGTCAGAACCCCGAGACGGACCGTCGCCGCGGCGGTCACATCGGCTTCCAGTAACCGACTGGAACGCCGTCGCTGGTCGACGGACGACGTCGCGGTCGGCGCGCGCACGATTTTCGCCGGTCACTGTCACCACGACGAGTGAGCCACCGTACCACCCGTTTCGAAGTCTCTCGGGCCCGAATTTCGCCGGTTCGCCGTTCTGTCGACCGACCCCCGGGGAACTTCGGAACTGTGGACGCCGACGGGAAGTTCCACCCGAAACAGAGCCGACGTGCGTCAGACAACTCGGCGAACCCAGTACCGTCGGTCGTGTGAGCCACCCCGACGCTTGCTTGCGATACGCGAGCAGTGAAGCCACCTCCAGGCCACACTTTCACCGTTGAGAACGACGCGACCACTACGCTATCCCCCGGTTTCCAGTCGAAACGTGAGACGGCGAAGTGATTTTCCCGGTCACACTCTCGAACCCCGTTTCGTCGGGCAGTTCTCCAGCAGAAATATACCCCGGGCAGAGGGACGGTTCGTTTCGTGTCGTCTCGCGTTCATCTCATAGTAATCTTTACCTAACGCGAGCAGAGTGCCAGTAACCCGAAGCTAACTGGGATCCACATGGACTGTGTAGTTTGCCGGAAGCGGAGCGGGTACAACCGGGTCGTCGTCGACACCGAGAGTGGCCACGAACTCGGTGGGCTCTGCGTCCGCTGCGAGACCGAGAAGTTCGGCGAACTCGGCGACGAGCTCGGCGACTCGGGCACGGAGTGCGCGCTCTGCGACAGGGACGGCTTCTGGGCAGTACCGAAGTGGCTCCCCTCCACCTACGAGTCAGAGGGCAAGACGGTGTCGTACGTCGACTACGACGTGTCGGCGTCGACGCTCCGCCTCTGCGACGAACACCTCGCCAGACTCGGCGTCAAGGACATCACCATCCCCGAGGACGCCACCGCCAGCGAGGAGTTCATCACGCGCGGTGCCGAGGACTGACGTACGCCTTCTCCGTTTAGCGAGTCGAAACGACGACGAGCAGCGCTGCTCGTCGTCCGAGAGAACGCAGCGATAGAAGGGGAGAGAACCGCGTTACTCGACGAGGACGGCGTTGACCTGGCCGTTCTGGCCGGGCCGGGAGGTGACGCGGGCGGTGCCGACGTCGGTCTCGATGATGGCGCCCTTCGTGATGATGTTCCGGCGGGCGTAGTTCGGGTTCGCGCCGTTCTCGGTGACGTCCTCGATGGTGGCGCGCTCGGTGCCGTCGTCGGTGGCGACGTTCGCCACGTCCGTGGAGAGCGCGCGGACCTTGTCGACGTTGCCGCGGGCGTCGACGGTGCGGAAGCGGGACTCGCCGACGGTGGTCTCCGTGGGGGAGCGGCCAGTCTTCGACTTCTTCTTCTTGTTCTGCGGTCGGAGTCGGGCACCAGTCTTCGAGCGCTTGGAGCGTCCCTGGTATTGCATACCCGAGGAGTGGCGCAGGATACACTTGAAAGACTCGGTTGGGCCCGTGAGAACCAGATTCAGGACAGCATCCGCGACCCGAGCGGGTCGAAGACCCCGGAAGGGTCGCGGTTCACTCCGCGAACGAGCGCAGCGAGCGAGCGGAGGCTGACGACCGAGGGACCGCAGGGACCGAGGGAGGAGTGCTTTTGACCGAGCTATTGCCGAGGGCGCGGCGACGCCGCGCCCGTAGAGCAAAAGGTCGTTCCGCAGCCTTTACCGTCGGCGGTTCCGTCGGCCCGGCCATGAGTCTCCGGGTAGCGGTCGCCGCGCCGTTCAAGCAGAAGGGACGGACGCGCATCGCCGAACAGGCGTTCGTAGTGGCGCTGTCGCTGGACCGCGACTGGATGAGCCCGGACCAGGCGAAACGGCTGCTGGACGTGGCGACCGGCGAGGGGCTGATCGAGCGTGTGGACGGGAACCTCGAGGCCGCCTTCGACCCCGACGAGGTGGCGATTCCCGAGGAGTTCACGCCGGACGCGTCGCTGTTCCAGGAGCGGTCGGCGTTCGAGCGCGCGCTGGACGCGCTCGTCGAGGCCGACCACGACCGCCAGGAGACCGTCGCGGCGGTGAACCGACTCCAGCAGGACCTCGGCGTGACGGCGGACGCGGCCGCCGTAGTGTACGCGCGACGGCGCGACGTGGACGTCGACGGCGCAGCCGAGAAGGCCCGGGCGGACCTACAGGGCTAGTATGGTCGAGAAGCGAGAGACCGACGGCAAGCGGATCGCGGGACTGCTGTCGAGCGAAGTGACCGGCCACGAGAACGAGCCGTACGGCCGGCTCGCGGTGACGAACGCCGACCCCGGCGTCGAGGCGACGGCGGACGGCGCACACGCCTACGACGTGGAACTGGACGGTGAGCGACTGGCCGAGGTGTTCGTCCAGCCGGACCGGGCGCGAGTGGAACTGCGCGGCGGCCTGACGGCGGCCCGCGAGACGGCCGCCGAAGGTGGCCTGCGCGCGCGGCCGGTCGGCGGCGAGCCGCCGCGACTCGTCGTGTTCGTGGAGAGTGGCGCCGAAGTCAAGCGAGCGCTCGACGTGCTCGGGGCGGCTGCTACGTCGTGAACGCACCGTACGCGAGTTCGGCGGCGCGCCAGATAGCGACGAGGACGGCAACACCGAATGCGGTGGCGGAGAGGTAGAACCACCCCACTATCGCGACCGCGAAGCCACTGCCGCCGAACCAGTCGAACAGCACCCCAGGGACGACGAGCACGCCGACTGCCGGCAGGACGAACGCGGCGACGGCGAGGACACCGGCGAGTTTGAGACCGGTGCGCTGTGCGGGTCGGAGGGTGTGCCCGGAGAGCAGCGCGGCGGCGCCGAGGATTGCACCGCCGGCCGCGAACGCGAGCAGCGCGAACCCGAGAGCGAGTCCCGCGGGGAACGCGTCGCTCCCCCAGACTGACGCCCCGGTGAGCACGCCGAAACCCATCAGTGCGACACCCACGACCGCGAGGAGGGCGCGGAGGACGGAGCGAACGGGAGGCACGCCTGGACTGCGAACCGTGACCGGCAAGTGCTTTCCGTCGAGTCCCGGAAAACGAATCGCATCGCTTTTGCTCGCCCACGGGGAGGCCGAACCATGAACTTCTTCGACGACCTCGCCACTCGCATCGAGGCCGCCGACAGCGTCGTGAGCGTCGGCCTCGACCCGGACCTCGACCGCCTGCCCGAGGACCTGCTGGACCGGGACCTGCCGCGGTGGGCGTTCAACCGCCGGGTGATCGACGCGACCCACGAGCACGCGGCCGTGTTCAAGCCGAACGCGGCGTTCTACGAGGACGCGGACGGCTGGCGGGCGCTCCGCGAGACGGTGGCGTACGCCCACGGGAAGGACGTCCCCGTCCTGCTGGACGCCAAGCGCGCGGACATCGGGAACACGGCGCGTCAGTACGCCCAGGTGCTCGACGACGTGGACGCCATCACCGTCAACCCGTACCTCGGCGAGGACGCCCTCCAGCCGTTCCTCTCGCGGTCTGACGCGGGCGTGTTCGTGCTCTGCCGGACGTCGAACCCGGGCGGCATGGACTTCCAGCACCTCGAACTCGCGGCGTACGACCGACGGCTGTACGAGCACGTCGCCGAGCGCGCCGCAGGGTGGAACGAAGAGTACGGCAACGTCGGCCTCGTCGTCGGTGCGACGGCGCCCGACGAACTGGAAGCCATCCGGGAGCGCGTCCCCGAGTTACCGTTCCTCGTTCCCGGCGTCGGCGCGCAGGGCGGCGACGCGGAGGCCGCCATCGAGTACGGACTGAACGACGACGGCGTCGGTGTCGTGAACTCGACGCGTGGTATCATCTTCGCGGGCGAGGACTCCCCCGAGTGGGAGCGCGCGGCCGGCGAAGCGGCCCGCCGACTGAAAGAGCGACTGAACGAGTACCGCTAGGTCTGGGTTCAGCGCGGGCCGGTGTCTCCGCGGCCGCCCCGCACTTCGCTCGCGCACTCCGTGCAGAAGCCGGTCGCCGCGTCGTAGTGTTCCTGGCAGACGACCGCGCCGCAGCGGTCGCAGCTGAACTGGGCCTGGGCGTTCCCGCAGGTCTGGCAGAGGCCGGTGACGCTCATGGGTGGAGGTTGGTGGCGCAGGTGCTTGAGCGTGGGGCCAGACCCTTTACTGCTCGACTCCCTACCCCCACTGTGGTCCGGGATACGAGCATCGTCTGGGGGCTGGTCGGCGTGTTCGGCGTGCTCGGGGTCGTCTTCGGCGTCCTCGGCTTCGTCTACAGTCCGGTGGCGTTCGGTGTCGCGGTGCCGTTCGCCGTCACCGCCGCCATCTTCTACTACCACGCCGCCGGCCACCTCCGCGAGCACGCGTTCCAGCAGCGCCGCGTCAGCCGCGAGCAGTACCAGCGCGAGCAGCGACGGCGGCGGGAGGAACGCCAGCGATCGTTCCGGACCGGCAGCGGTCGCTCGCGTTCGACCGGCCGGGCAGCCAGCCGACCACTCCACGAGGACTACCGCGTGCTCGGCGTGGAACCCGGCGCGAGCGCCGACGAGGTTCGGGCGGCCTACCGCGAGAAGGCCCGCGAACTCCACCCGGACCGTGGTGGCGACGAGCACGAGTTCTCCCGCGTGAACGAGGCCTACCAGCGGCTGAAACGCGAGGCGTGAGGAGCGCGTCACAGAACAGTTTAGCCGGTGGCCCCGGGAAGCGACCACATGGACGCGGTGTACTTTGACCTCGACGGGACGCTCGTCGAGTTCGACCGGTCGTTCGTCGCCATCGTCGAGGACGCGGCCGTGCGACTCGACGCGGAACTCCCCGAGGGGAGCGTCGAGACGTTCGGGCGGGCGCTCGGAGAGCACCTGGAGTCGGCCGAGAACCCGTACGCGACGGCCGCGGCGGTGGCCGACCTCCCGGTCGACCCCGAGGCGTTCGCGACGGCGATGCAGGACGTCGAGCTCGCGGCGACCGTCCCCGTGGCGGGAGCGCGGGACGCGGTGGCGGCGCTCGCAGACGACTACCGCCTCGGCGTGCTGACGAACGGCCACGGGCCGATGCAGCGCGCCAAAGTCGACGCCGGCGGTTTCGGCGACGTCTTCGAGGCAGTCGTCGTCTCCGGTGACGTCGGGGTCGGCAAGCCCGACCCGGAGATCTTCGCGGCCGCCGAGCGGCAACTCCCGGCAGACGACCACGTGTTCGTGGCTGACGCCCTCGACCGGGACGTGCGGGCCGCCGAGGCCGCGGGCTGGCGCGGCGTCTACTACGGGAGCGAGGTACCCGCGGACGTGACGCGAGTCGGCTCGCTGTCCGTGCTCCCCGAACTGCTCTGAACGCCGGCGAGTCGCCGCGAGTGCCGCGCCTCCGGAGTGTTACGGTCTGATACGCGGGGAAGGCTTTTGTCTGCCACTCACTAACGCGCCTCCATGGGCCGTGACCGTGCCCGACTGGTGACCGCACTCGAACGCGGTGAACAGGAGGGCGGGAGTGTCGAGTTCAAGGAACGGTTCAGCCGCGACGTCCACCTCGCCGACGGCCGACTGGAGAGCCTCGTGGCACAACTGCGCCACCGCGTCCTCTCCGGGGACGGGGAGGCCGAGTACGTGCTCGGCGTCACCGACGACGGCGGTATCGCGGGGGTCTCGCGGGAGGTGTTCTCCGAGACGATGGACGTGCTGAGCCTGCTCGCCGAGGAGGCGGGCGCACACATCGAGGACGTCCAGACGTGGGGGACCGACGAGGGAGGACTCGTCGGCGTCGCCACCATCAGGGACGGGTCTGCGCTGACACCCGGCGACGACCACATCATCGTCGGGACGGCGGGGCACGTCGACCACGGGAAGTCCACGCTCGTCGGGAGCCTCGTCACGGGCGACCCGGACGACGGCGACGGCGGGACCCGTGGGTTCCTCGACGTCCAGCCACACGAGGTCGAGCGCGGCCTCTCGGCGGACCTCTCCTACGGCGTCTACGGCTTCGACGGCGAGGGACCGATGCGGGTGCGCAACCCCCACCGGAAGGACGAGCGCGCGGCGGTCGTCGAGAACGCCGACCGCGTGGTCTCGTTCGTGGACACGGTGGGTCACGAACCGTGGCTCTCGACGACGATCCGCGGCCTCGTCGGCCAGAAACTCGACTACGGACTGCTGACCGTCGCGGCCGACGACGGCCCGACGAAGACCACCCGCGAGCACACGGGCGTCCTGCTCGCGACGGACCTGCCGACCATCGTCGCCATCACGAAGACGGACCTCGTCGACGACGACCGCGTCGACGAGGTCGAACGCGAGGTCGAACGGCTGCTCCGGGACACGGGTCGCACGCCGCTGCCCGTCTCCCGGCACGGCGTCGACGCGGCCATCGAGGAGATCGGTGACAACGTCGTCCCCATCGTCCGCACGAGCGCGGTGTCACTGGACGGTCTCGACGTCCTCGACCAGTTCTTCCAGCGACTCCCGAAGACGACGGCCGCCAGCGGCCCGTTCCGGATGTACATCGACCGCACGTACAACGTGACGGGTGTGGGCGCGGTGGCGTCGGGGACCGTGAAGTCCGGCACCGTGGAGGCCGGGGACACGCTCCTGCTCGGCCCGTTCCCGGACGGCGAGTTCCGCGAGGTGGAGGTGCGCTCCATCGAGATGCACTACCACCGCGTGGACCGCGCGGAGGCCGGCCGCATCGTCGGCATCGCGCTGAAGGGCGTCCGAGAGGTCGACGTGGAGCGCGGGATGGTGCTGTTGCCGCCGGACGCCGACCCGACGCCAGTCCGGGAGTTCGAGGCCGAGGTGATGGTGTTGAACCACCCGACGCGCATCGACTCGGGCTACGAGCCAGTGGTCCACCTCGAGACCGTCGGTGAGGCAGCGCGCTTCGAACCCACCGACGGCCAGTTGCTCCCCGGGGACACCGGCGAGACGCGCGTCCGGTTCAAGTTCCGTCCGTACCTCGTCGAGGAGGGCCAGCGGTTCGTCTTCCGCGAGGGCGCGAGCAAGGGCGTCGGCACGGTCACGAACGTCTCCGACTGATCGAACTGTTTTCAGACACCCGTCCGAAGGAGACGCATGGTCAGTCGTCAGACGCTGGAGTTCGTCGTCGGCGTCGTCGTCGCCGGCGTGGTCGCGGGCACCCTGTCGTTGTCGATGTCGGCACCGTACGCGCTCGCCATCGGCCTGGCGGCGGGAACGCCGTCGCTCGTCCGCACGAGCCTGCGCATCGACAGGGCGGCCTACGACGCCGCGAAGACGAGCACGGCGCAGGTCGTCGACGGAGCGATCGCTGCCGTCGCGGCGCTCGCGGTCGGTCTCGCGGGCGGCTACCTCGCGGTGTCCAACGGCTACTCCGGGTCGATTGCGGCCGCGGTCGTCGCCGCGCTGGGTGTCTTCGGCGGACAGGTCGCGTTCTACGTCCGGAACAGCGACTACATCGAGTGAAACCACTCGCGGACCGCGTGGAGGTCCGGAAACGCGTGGTGGGGTTCGGGGTCGGGCTCGCGGTCCGGGTCCCCGGGCACCCACACCGACCGGAGGCCGGCCGCGTGCGCCCCGGCGACGTCGGAGGAGAGGGAGTTCCCGACGTGGACGGCGCGTTCGGGCGGGCAGTCGAGGACGTCGAGTGCGCGGTGGAACGGTTCGGGGTCGGGCTTCGAGGGTGCGTCGTACCCCGCGAACACGACGTGGTCGAAGGCGTCGACGAGCCCCGCACCCTGGAGCTTCTGGCGCTGGGCCTCGGGCGCGCCGTTCGTGACGAGCGCGACAGGCTGGTCGAGTGCGTCGACGAGTTCGCGGGCGCCCGGCAGCGCCTCGACGCGGGTCTGGTCGCGGACGGCCTCGTACGCGTCGGCGACCGAGCGGCCGACCGCCGGTTCGTACCCTGCTTCCGTGGCGAGGTGTGCGAAGCACGTCCGGCGGAGTTCGTCCATCGACTCGGCGTCGTCGGCGAACTCGCCGTAGGCCGCACGGTACTCGTCCGCGGCGAAACACGGCGCCACGCCCGCCTCGTCGAAGGCGTGGGCGAGCACCTCCTCGACCGAGCGTTCGTACTCGACCAGCGTGTCGTCGAGGTCGAAGCAGACGGCGTCGACAGTCACGCTCGCAGATACCCTCCGTCGGTCTCGCGGGCGAGGCCGAGCAGGACCGCCCAGTCGAGGCGCCGCTGGACGCGCTCCGTCCAGAACGCCGGCCAGTTCTCGCGCTTCGTGCGCTCCCAGCGGGGCACGCGGTCGCGGACGGATTCGAACACGGCCTCGGCCGACCGTGGGTCCGTGGCGTCCAGGGCGTCGAGGCAGTCCGCCGCGAGGAAGACGCCGTCGGTGAACGCGCTCGCGAGGTCCTCGCGGTCGAGGTCTGTCTGCGTGCGGGCGTAGCCGGTGTCCTCTTCGGCGACGGCGCCGAGCGCGGCGAGGAAGACGAGCCACGACGACGCGGTGCCGCGGTCCGCCACGTCGGTACGGTCTGTGACGCGCCGACAGCAGTCGTCCTCGGGTTTCGGGACGAGCGGTACCGCCGCGCGGACGGCCCGCAGCACGGACAGCGAGTCGGGAGCCGGCGGGACGGGTTTGCGTTGCACGTCCGTGCGTCGCCACTCCACGCTATTGAGTCGTTTGGAGAAAGGGGTGGGCGTCGCTGCTGCCACCGTGTTTTTTCTTTGTCCGCTCCGTAACCGAGAACAGCAACGCCGGGAGACACCTTTCCGACAGCGACGTCTCCCGGACGAGCCTCCCCGGACCATGGTCGACAGTACACACATCTCCACGAGCAAGGGAATCCAGCGGCGAACCGGGCGGACGTTCCACCTGGCGACGCGCCTCCTGCCCGAGCGTGTCCGCCACTCGACGTACGTCCTCTACGCGTTCTTCCGGATCGCCGACGACGTCGTCGACACCGTGGAGGACCGTGACCCCGCCGAGCAGCGAGCGGAGCTCGAACGCATCCGGGCGGAGGCACTGGGCGAGCGGGAGGCCGACGGCGTGCTCGCGGCGTTCCAGGAGCTCTCGGAGCGCCACGACTTCGACGACGCGGACGTGGACACGTTCGTCGACGCGATGCTCGCTGACCTGGAGACGACCCGCTACGACACCCACGAGGACCTGGAGGCGTACATGCGGGGGTCGGCGGTCGCGGTCGGGAACATGATGGTCGACGTGATGGAGGTCGAGGACCCGGAGGGGGCGAAACCCCACGCCGGGGCGCTCGCGGAGGCGTTCCAGCTGACGAACTTCCTCCGGGACGTCGCCGAGGACATCGACGACTACGACCGCGTCTACCTCCCCGCGGAGGTCCGGGAGGAACACGGCGTCACCGTCGAGCAGTTGCGCCGGGGGGAGGTGACGCCCGGGTTCCGGGAGACGATGCGGCAGGAACTCGCGTACACCGAGCGGAAGTACCGGGAGGGCGTCGCGGGCATCGAGTACCTCCCGGATGACTGCCAGTTCGCGGTGCTGCTGGCGGCGGTGCTGTACGCCGACCACCACCGGGAGATCCGGTCGCGGAACTGCGACGTGCTCACGTCGACGCCGGGGCTGAGCACGACCCGGAAGCTGTGGCTGCTGGCGAAGACGCGGCTGCTGTGGGCGGTGTACGGCGACCCGGAGTCGGTGTTCTACCGGGTGACCAGGCTGTCGACGACGGCCGAGCACGCCCACCACCGCGGCGACCCGCACCCGGCCCCCTAGCGGCGGACGGGCGACAGGCCGAGCACGTCGAAGTCGAAGCGGTCGGTCCTGAGGAGCGCGACCCCGAGGACGCCCGCCGCGAGCGCGGGGACGGCCTGGCCGAACGCGACGTTCACGGCTCCCCAGAGGACGACGAAGCTCACCAGGTCGTCGAGCAGGAACGGACAGTCGGCGAGGCGCTCGCGGAGGGCGGCGCGGTCGAACCCCAGGTCGAGTAGCGCCACCGAGACGGTGGCAGAGAGCACCCAGCCGAGGTAGTTCGACAGCGGGACACCGTAGTACGCGCCGGCGGCGTCGTACCGCCAGAAGCCGAGCGCGACGGCGCCCGGGTCGAGGACGACGTCCATCCAGAGGACGAGCGCCGCGACGGCGGGCAGGCGGACGGCGGCGCGGGCGGCGCGCGGACCGAACAGCAGCAGGACGAGGAGGTAGCTGTTCACGACGAGCGGGAGGAAGAAGACGGGGAGGCCGAGGGGGACGTCGCCCAGCAGCATCGGCCCGAGGTCGACGAGGTACTCGAAGTGGCCGTAGGGCCACCCAGTCGCCACGCCGACGAGTTCGATGCCGTAGGCGTAGGCGGTGAGCGCGACCAGCGCGACCGCTTCCCGCCTGCCGACCAGCGGGAGGAGCCCGGCGACCAGGGGCAGGCGCATCACGAGCACGCCGGAGAGGACGAGGTACGGGTTGAACGCCAGCGGCGCGGGCAGCAGGTCCCACGCGGACGCGAGCAGGAGGACGGCACCTACGGTGGGGAACACGACAGCGATCTCGAAGCGGTTGGCGGCGACGAGCGCCTCCAGTCGCCGTTCGACGGCTTCACGCATCGACGACCCTCCAGAGGCCGCCGAGCGTGAGCGCCATCCCGACGAGCGTGTTCACGTAGGGGTACCACCAGTACGCGCGCTCGACGTCGACCCGGGAGCGGACGATGGCGAAGACGAGCACCGGGTACGCGAACAGGAGCGCGCCGAGTCGCCAGTCGACGAGCGCGAAGGCGGCCGCTGCCGCGAGCCAGCAGGCCGCGCAGTAGGCGTACGTCTGGCGTTCGCCGAGCACGGTCGCGGTCGTGCGGAGACCGGCCTCGCGGTCGGGTTCGACGTCCGGGATGGCGGAGAACGTGTGCATCCCCATCGCCCACAGCCAGCCGCCCGCGACCGCGAGCAGCGGCGGCTGACTCCCGGCCACGGCGGCGTACGCGGCGGCGCCCGGGAGGACGTAGAGCCCGTTCGAGAGGGAGTCGAGGAACGGCGTCGTCTTGAACCGGAGCGGCGGCGCGCTGTACTCGGTGGCGAGGAACGCCCACGCCGCCAGCCACGGGTAGGCGAGCGGCGGGACGAACGGGAGGACGGCGAGCAGCAGAACGCCCGAGAGGACGACGACGGCGCTGACCCTGTGGCCCCCGCGGAACCTGGCCTCCCGGTCCTCCTTCTTCGGGTTGCGCTCGTCGGCGTCCCGGTCGAAGAAGTCGTTGACACCGTAGAGGTAGACGTTCGCGGGCACGAGGAAGTACGCGAACAGCGATGCCGCGGGTGCGGAGAACAGTTCCGGGAGTGCGTCCGCTCCGTAGGCGACGCCGACGAGCACGGGGCCGGCGAGGTAGAGCCAGAACCGGGGACGGGACAGCGTGAGCAGGTAGCGGAGCATGCCTCAGCGCTCGTCGGCGAGGACGTTCTCGGCGGTGATCTCGCCGCTGATGATGCACATCGGGACGCCGATGCCCGGCGTCGTGAACGCGCCCGTGAAGTAGAGGCCGTCGAGGGCCTTCGAGCGGTGGGGTGGGCGGAACAGCGCGGTCTGGCGGAGGGTGTGTGCGAGTCCGAGCGCCGTCCCCCGGTAGCTGTTGTAGCGGTCGGCGAACTCCGAGACGCTGAACGTCTCCTCGACGACAATCCGGTCACGGAGGTCGACGCCGGTGTTCTCGGCGACGTCCGCGAGCACGAGGTCGCGGTAGGACTCGCGGACCTCGGGAGTGTCGTCGAGGCCGGGAGCGACGGGGACGAGCGCGAACAGGTTGCTGTGGCCCTCCGGCGCCACGTCGTCGTCGGTCTTCGAGGGGACACAGAGGTAGTACGCGGGGTCCTCCGGCCACGCGGGGTCCTCGAAGATCTGGTCGAAGTGGGTCTGCCAGTCCGAGGGGAGGACGAGCGTGTGGTGGGCGAGCGGTTCGACGTCGCCCTCCACGCCGAGGTAGAGCAGGAACGCCGACGGGGCGTACGTTCGGGACTCCCAGTAGTCGGCGTCGTACTGTCGTTTCTCCGGCGGGAGCAGTGCCTGTTCGGTGTGAGCGTAGTCGGCGTCCGAGACGACGACGTCAGCGAGTTGCGCGCCCGTCGCGCCATCGGTCTCCACCTTGAACCCGCCGCGCTGGCCCTTGATGGCGGTGACCGGGTGGTCGGTGCGGAACGTCACGCCCAACTCTTCGGCGAGTTCGGCCATCCCGACGGCGACGCCGTTCAGCCCGCCGTCCGGGTAGTAGACGCCGAGGTTGAAGTCGACGTGGCTCATCAGGTTGTACAGCGCGGGCGTGGTGTCCGGCGAGCCCCCGAGGAAGACGAGGGTGTACTGCATCACCTGCTGGAGTTTCGGGTGGTCGAAGTACTCCTCCACGTGGTCCTGCATCGACCCGAGCAACGTGAGCCCGCGGGCGTACTTCGCGAGGTCCGGGTCGAGCCAGTCCCGGACTCGGGGGCGGTCCTCGTAGACGAAGTGCTCCATGCCGACCTCGTAGTTCTCCCGGGACTGCGCGAGGTAGTCGTCGAGTTGCTCCCCCGCGCCGGGTTCGTACGCGTCGAAGACGGCCTTCACCTGCTCGCGGTCCGGCGTCACGTCGATGGTGTCACCGTCGGCGTCGACGTCGAGACCCGGTACGTCGCCGCCGGGGCGACGGCCCTCGTTGTCCTTGAAGAAGATCCGGTAGTGAGGGTCCAGGCGCCGGAGTTCGTAGTAGTCGGTCGGGTGCCGGTCGAACTCCGCGAAGAACTGCTCGAAGACGTCCGGCATCAGGTACCACGACGGCCCCATGTCGAAGGCGAACCCGTCGCGTTCGAGTCGACTCGCGCGCCCGCCGACCTGCTCGTTCTTCTCCAGTACGGTCACGTCCGCGCCGGCGTCCGCGAGGTAACAGGCCGTCGAGAGACCACCGAAGCCCGCGCCGACGACGACGACCGACCGACCCGAGAGCGGTTGCATACCGGGGCCGTCGGTCGGAAACCTGATAAAACGCCGCCCTCCGGCGGCTACTGCGGGGTCGCCGCGTCAGGCGATGTCGAAGCCCTCGGCGAGCAGGTCCTCGTGGACGTCGCCGAGCGTGTACGTCGGGCCGCCCACGACGTCGACGGTGACCTGCGCCGGGCCGAAGACGCCCTCGTCGACGTCCGCGGCGTTCCAGTCGGCGTCCGCGAAGATGTCCGCGAACGGGACGCCGTAGCGCTCGGCCGCCGAGGACGGGACCGCCTCGAACTCGTCGAACTCCTCGGCGACGGTGAGGTGGACGCGGCCGCCGTACGCGAGCGCGTCGTTCGTCCGCCCGATGGCGGCCTCCTCGTCGCCCGCGACGGGTGCGACGGGCGCGCTCGCGCTGACGGTGAGTACGTCGAGCGGGTCGTAGCCGAGTTCGAACAGCCGGAAGACGGCGAGTTCGGCTGCCCGCGCGGCGGCGGTCACGCTCCCGGCGACGCTCGCCGTGCGGTAGGCCGCGAGGTAGACGCTCTCCGTGTTCACGTCGGCGAGTTCCGCGATCTGCTCGGCGGCGGCCGCGGTGGGCAGCGCGTCGCTCTCCAGGGCGAGCACCGCGAACTCGAAGGCGTCGACGTAGTCGAGGGCGCGGTACTCGCCCTCCTGGGCGACGAGTGCGCGCGCCGGGCCGCTCCCGAGTCCCTCGTAGTCGTCCGTGCTGACCTCCCAGCCGGCCTTCTGCGCGCCGAGCAGGGCCACCCCGGGCTGGTCGCAGGCGAGTTCCACGTACGGGAACGTCGCGCCCGCCACCTCGTCCACGCGGGTCTGTACGGTCGCGAGGCCGGCGGTCTGTAGCTCCGTGAGCAGCAGGCCGGCCTCGAGGCCGCCGACGTGCTCGACGCCGAAGTCGATGACCGTCGTGCCGTTGTCGAGTTCGAACGCGCCGACGTCGAGTTCCTCCGTGAACTCCAGGGCCTCGTCGGCGAGCTCCAGCGACATCCGGTTGAGACTGTCCATGCCGCCGGGTTCGGCGCCCCCACACAAGAGGTTTCTCAGTCCGCGTGAGCCGTCGACCGACGTCAGTCGCCGTTCGAGCGCGCTTCCCGGCCGAGTTCGCGCTCGACCGCCGCGACCTTCTCGCTGGCCGACTCGTCGCTCGTGCGCTTGTCGTCGATCTTCAGGAACGTGCTCACGCGGTCGGCGTCGACGGCCTCGTGGGCCGCGCCGACCGCCGCGAGCAGTGTGTCGACGTCGGCGGCCTCGATCACCGTCCCCATCGGGTTCGTCTCGTAGGCCACGTCGAAGTCGTCGAGTGCGGCGACGGCGTCGGCCACGTCCGCGGCCATGCTGTCCTCCGTCACGGGCGCGACGCTGAGGAGTGCGACGACGGTCATACCGAAACTTGGCACGGACGACACTTGGGTCCACTGGCCGCCGACGCCGGTAGCTGCGTGGCGGGCGGCGTCAGTCCGCGGCGACGGCGCCGGAGGACGGTTCGTAGTCCTCGCTCACCGGCGGCCGGAACGCCCACAGCAGGAACGCCCCGACCAGGAACAGCGCACCGAGGATGGCGACCGCCTTCAGGGGCGTGTACATCCCCGCGAGGATGCCGCTACCGACCCGGAACGGGATGCCGGCGACCTGCCGGAGCATCGCCACCGAGGAGAGGATCGTGGCGCGCCCGACGGACTGGACGTTGTCGTTGATGTAGCGGTTCCGGATGGGGCCGACGACCGAGCCGCCGCCCTTCATCACGAAGAACATCGGGAACGCGAGCAGCGGGAACAGCCCCGCGAACACGTACGTCGCCGCGATGGTGACCGGGATGAGCAACATCGCCTTGCGGACGCCGAGGAGCTCCTCGACGTCGCTGGCGTAGTCGCTGGCGATGGCGGAGATCACCGTGAACGCGGCGTACAGCAGCCCGATGATGCCGGACTCCGGCAGCCCCCACCCTTCGAGCGTCGGGCCGAAACTCGCCTCGAGGGTGTTCTGTGCGATGGGCTGGATCCACATGTCCATCGTCCAGATGGCGCCGCTGAACAGTGCGAGGTAGACGACGAACCACCGGAGGCGGGGCGCCGAGAGCTGGTCGCGGACGACGGGGAGGGCGTCCACGATGGTGAGCCGTTCCTCCCCGACGTCCTCGACGGTGTCGTCGTACGCCTCGTTCTTCGGCAGGCGCAGCACCATCACGAGACTGATGCAGGCCACGACGACGCCCGCGTAGAACGGGTAGAAGCGGTCCACGGCGTAGAGGAAACCGCCCACGATGAGGCTGGCCGCGCTCACCCACTGCGCGAGCGC